>JBAZVI010000005.1 GCA_041660925.1 Elusimicrobiota bacterium | reverse complement strand
GGATCAGGGTTTCCCCCATTGTCCAAAATTCCCCACTGCTGCCTCCCGTAGGAGTGAGGCCCGTGTCTCAGTGCCTCCGTGCCCGTTCGCCCTTTCAGGCCGGGTACCCGTCATAGCCTTGGTGGGCCGTTACCCCGCCAACAAGCTGATAGGCCGCAAGACCCTCCTAGAGTGACTTACGTCTTTCATCCAACGGCGATGCCGCCGCTGAATCGTACGGGGTATTAGCACGCCTTTCGGCATGTTATCCCCCACTCCAGGGTAGGTTTCTTACGTGTTACTCACTCGTCTGCCACTAAACTACCCTTGATGTAATCTCAGATAGTCTCGTTCGACTTGCATGTGTTATGCACGCTGCCAGCGTTAACTCTGAGCCAGGATCAAACTCTCCATTTAAAGCCGTTTTGGCGCATCTGGCCGGTTTGACCCGGTCGTCCGCGCTTGCGTCTCAAAAATGGAGTGAATTGACCTCGTCTTGGTGGTCCCCGCCGAACGTCCGACAGGGACCGAGCACACCTAATTGATCCTTATATCCTTCCCATCCCTCACTTCCCCTCATACTAGGGGTTCAGTGCCTTTGCGCCGAAGCGCATCGGAACGAGATGAGCAGGATGCCCATTCGCTCGCAAAACCAATTTTTCAAAGAACAAAACTCGCTTCGCCCCACTCTGCGGCTGGGGGAGTTTCCCCATGCGAAGTCTCTCGACTTGCGCTGTGTGGAAATAATATCACACTGCGCGCGCAAGTGTCAAGCTTTTTTTTCGGAAAATATTTCAGCGGACGCGCGGAGGCTTTTCTCGACGAGAAAAACGTCTTTTCACGCTGAACTCGCGGATGAGGACGCTCGCGTTCATCGCGACGCGCAGCGCGCGCAGCTCGTGTCCGGGCACCACGGCGGTGCGCGGAACGGCCTCGCGCAGCGCGCGCAGGATGTGGAGCGAGCGCCAGAAAAGTCCGAGGTCTTCCACCTGTCCGCGCAGCGGCAGAGCGAGGTCCAGGTAGTTGTCGACCACCAGCGCCGCGTCCCCCGCGAGCATCACCGGTCCGGGGTCCAGCAGGACCAGCGCCCCCATGCTGCCGGAAGTCCTTCCGGCCAGGTCGGTCAGGTAGATGGTCCCGTCACCGAACAAATCTATGGCGTGTACGAACGGACCAAGAGTCGGCTTCTCGTCCATTGAAATCAATTTAAATCGACTTTCAGGAATCTGAGCTATTTTATCGCTTATTTCCTTGTTTTTATTGATTTTAGCAGCTTCATACTCTACGCGTGTCGCGATGATCGTCGCACTTGAAAACTGCGATATAGTGCCGATATGCTCTTCCCTCATACTGGAAAGAACGATATATCGTATTTCTGAGGAATCTATGCCTGCTTCCTTTAATTGGGAGGGGAGGTCTTGTCCCGCCTTCGAGGTCCATTGCGGCTGGGCGGGGTCCACAAGCTCCAGGAGAAGATTGTCGCTTCTCTGCGTGGTCGTGGACAGCCCCGTGTCGAAAAGAATCATCCCTTCCTTAGGATGGCGGATCAGGAAGGCCGGGACCTGGAGCTTGAGCTTGGCATGCCAGCTCTTAAGAGCGCTGACGACCTCTCCGCGCACATGGAGCGTCCCGGTGTCGTACGCCTCGAGCGAGAGGCCTCCGGCCGCGCGCCGGGTGATGAGGTCGAGCGCGAAGGTCCTCGACGGCTTGGGCAGGTCGGTCGGGGTCGGCGGGGGCTTGATCAGGCGTTCGGCGAGGATGGAGCTCGGCGCACCGCCCACGCCGGCGCAGCCGGCGAGGAGGACTCCGGCGGCCGCGAGGAGGCTCCGTCTCACGGTCGCGCTTCGTCGAGCGCGAGGTTGAGGAGGAGGATGTCCTTGTTCTCAGTATAGGCGCGCGCCGACGCCTCGAGAGAAGCCGCGGTCTCGTCGACGAGCGCGGAGACCGCCGGCGCGCGAGCGAGCGCGAGCTTCTCCGCGTCGCGGTCGGCTTTCAGGCGCGCGAGCTTCTCGGAGCACTCGACCGACGGGGCGGGATCCTCCTCCCGGCGTTCGAGCCGCACGACCTCTCCGAGCCGCCGCAGGCGCAGCAGCGCCTTCTCGGCGCCCGTCCGCGGGATGCGGCAGGAGAGCTGCTGGTGCCGCCCATCCTTCGTCAAAGGGAAGTTGGCGAGCGGCTGTGTGAGGTCGCAGCCGTTCCTCTTGAGCGCGTCATAGACCTTGCCCGTCCGCTTGGGCAGGTCCTGGACCCGGAGCTCGACGTGCCAGATCCCGCCGCGTTCGGGCCGCGGACAGCTTTTGAGCCAGTAGGGCGCCGGAGCGGCGGGCGGCGCCGCGGGCGCGGGATCCGCCGCACGGAGCGCGGACGCGAGAAGGGACGCGAGGAGAACGCCGAGGAAGGTCTTCATGGCCCCGCTAGTTTATACCGGTGGACGGCGACGGTTCAAGAGGACGGGAGCAGCCCTTCGAGCACGGCGGAGAGCTCGTCGAGCTGATACGGCTTCGAGAGCACGGCGGAGAAGCCGTGCCGACGGAATTCCGCCATCACGGGGTCGTCGGAGTAGCCGCTCGAGACGATGGTGAGCGCGTCGGGGTGCTCCGCCTTGAGCAGGAGCACGGCCTCCTTGCCGCCCATGCCGGCGGGGACGACGAGGTCGAGGATGACGGCCTTGAAGGGCCGCCCAGCGGCCCGGGCCGCGCGGTAGCACGCGAGCATCGCGGACCCGTCGGCGACGGCGTCGGTCTCGTAGCCCAGCACCTCGAGCATGCGCCCGAGCACCCGCGCGACCGCCTCCTCATCGTCCATGACGAGGATGCGTCCGCTGCCGCGATGGCGCGCCGCCTGACCGGGCAGCGCGGCGGAGGCGAGGGCCTCGGCCGTGGCGGGGAGCGTCACCGTGAAGGACGCGCCCTCGCCGGGAGCCGAGCGGGCCTCGAGGAGTCCGCCGTGGCTCTGGATGATGGAGAAGCAGGTCGCCAGGCCCAGGCCCTTGCCGCGCTCCTTGGTCGTGAAGTAAGGCTCGAAGACGCGCTTGAGGTTCTCCGGCGGGATGCCGCGCCCCTCGTCGCTCACGCTCACCCGGACGAAGCGACCGTGCCCGAGCGGCGGCGGAGCGCCTTTCGGGAGCTCGACGTTCTCCGCCGTGACGCGAACGACCCCCCCCTCCGGGGAGGCCTGCGCGGCGTTCAGAAGGAGGTTGTGGAAGGCCTGAAGGAGCTGCCCTTCGTCGGCCTCGATGTTCCAGAGGTCCTCGGGAAGTTCGGCCTCGCAGCGCGGACGCGGGGTGCGCAGCGCGAGACGGATCGCCTCGTGGAGCAGGCCCGTCGGGGACAGGACCTTTTTGACGGGCCGGCCGCCGCGGGCGAACGTGAGGAGCTGCTGGGTCAGGCGTTGGGCTTCGCGCGAGGCCGCGATCGCGTCGCCGACGATCTCCCGGAGCTCCTTGGGGTCCGCCGCGGCCGACTCCACCAGCGACAGGTTCCCCAGCATCGCGGTGAGCAGGTTGTTGAAGTCGTGCGCGATGCCGCCGGCGAGCACGCCGAGGGACTCCATCTTCTCGAGCAGCAGCGTCTTCTGCTCGAGCCCCTTGCGCTCCGTGATGTCGAGGATGACCCCGACGAGCCCCGAGACCTTCCCGTCGCGGTGATGGGTCGGAGCCTTGTAGAAGACCACCACGCGCTCGCCTTTGTCCGCCGTGTGGACCCGGGCCTCGTAAACCTGCACGCCGCCCCGGCGCATGAGCTCGAGGTCCTTCTCATGGTAGACGCGGGCGTTCTCCTCCGGGGACACCTCGAAGACGGTCTTCCCGAGGATGCGCTCGCGCGGGACCCCCAGGAACTGCGCGAAGGAGGCGTTGCAGTCCTGATAGAGGCCCTTCGCGTCCTTGAAGAAGACGGGGTTCGGGATGGATTCGAGCATCGTGCGCAGGAAGTCCTGGCGTTCCTGCAGACGCTCCTCCGCGCGGCGCATGGCGGTGATGTCGTGGGCGAGGCCTTCGACGGCCGTCACCTTCCCGTCCGGGCCGAAGACCGGGAACTCCAGGACCTGCATGCGATGCCGGCTCCCGTTCTTGTGCAGGATGTCGACCTCGTAGGGCGGCTGCTGTACGCCGCGCAGGCTGCCGTCGGTGTGGGCGACGCAGAGCTTGTTGACGGGGTCGTCGCTCAGGTAGGTCGTATAGTGCCTCTTGAAGTCCTCCATCCCGTAGCCGAGGACCTGCTCCACCGAAGGGCTCAGGTATTCGAAGACCCCCTGCGCGTCATGGCGATAGAAGAAGTAGTCGCCGTGGAGGTTCTCGACGAGACGGCGGAACTTCCTCTCGTTCTCCTTCGACTCCTCCTCTATGCGGTGGCGCGGCGAGATGTCGCGGCAGAGCGAGATGATGCGCATCGACTCGCCGCTCTCCTCGACCGTGGCGTTGATCTCCACGGGGACGACCGTGCCGTCGCCGTGGACGTAGTCGAGCTCCAGCCCGAAGATGTGGCCGTCGCGTACGCACTGACGCACCGCGGCGGCGTTCTTCTCGCGCGCGCTTGCGGCCGTCCATTCGACGACGCTGCGGCCGCGGATCTCCGAGAGAGAAGCGTGTCCGGAAAGACGGACGTACTCGGCGTTCGCATCGACGACGCGCCCCTCGGCGTCGAGGATCAGGAAGCCGGTCCGAGTCGTCTCCACGAGGGCGCGGTATTTCTCCTCGCTCTCCTTGAGCGCCTCTTCGTAGCGCCGACGGCCCGTGACGTCGCGCAGGATGGCCACGGCGTGCCACTCCCCTCCCGATTCGACCGAGGACAGGGAGAGCTCGATGCGCAGTTCCCGGCCGTCCTTGCACAGCGCCGGCAGCTCGAGGATGCGGCCGACCGCGCCGCCCTGCCCGGTCTTCTGCCAGCGCGGGAAGGCGTCCCGATGCGCCTGCCGCAGGCGTTCGGGCGCGATGACCTCGTGCAGGTTGCGTCCGGCGATCTCCTTCGCGCTCCAGCCCAGCATGCGCTCGGCGGCCGCGTTCCAGAAGGTGACGGCCCCTGCGTTGTCGATCATCACGATGGCGTCCTGGGTGGCGGCGGCAAGGACGACGAACTTCTGCTCGTTCTCCGCGAGCGCGCGCTCGGCCACGCGGCGCTCACGAAGGTCGCGCACGATGCTCTGGATGCAGCGCCAGCCCTCGGCGCCGACCGCGCGCGCCGTGACCTCCACGGGTATGCGGGTCCCGTCCTTGGCGACGTGGACCGTCTCGAAGCGCAGGCCCTCATCGGTGAGGACGCGCTGGAGCTGGCGCTGGAAGTCCTTGAGCGTCTCGGGCGCTCGGAGCTCCTTGATATTGAGTCTCAGCAGCTCCTCGCGCGAGCGGCCGTAGAGCGCGGCCGCACGGTCGTTGGTCTCGAGGATTTTCCCCTCCTCGTCGAGGAGGAGGATGACGTCGCCGGCCTGCCGAAGGAGCGTCTCATAGAGCGCGGCTTTAGCGGCTCGCTCCGTCTGGAGGAGCTTCTCGCGCCGGCGCCAGACGTCAAGCCCCAGGAACGCGATGAGCGAAAGGAGCGTCCCTCCGAGCAGGGCGGCGATCAGCGCTCCGATCCGGAAGGGTCCGTCGACTTCATCCGCGCCGGTCTGCACGAGGAGACCCCAGGGAGTGCCGGCCACCGGCCGCGTGACGGCGTAGACCCGCCGCCCGGCCTCGTCGCGACCCCGGCACGCGGCCGCTTCCCCGCGCGCCGCTCGCGCCGCCGGGTCCGAACCGTCGCCGATGGGCCGTCGAAGGGAGCAGGGCGGGGCGTTGCGTCCGCGAGGCGAGGTGAGGAAGAGGACTTCGTCGCCCTCCCGCCGCACGAGCAGGGATTCCACCCCGCCGCTGGAAGGGTCCGCCGTCAGCTCGGGGAAGAGGCGCACACGGGGATCGAGGTGGAAGACGACGCCTCCGACCACGCGGCGACGCCCGTCGAGGATTGGCTGGAGCACGAGGGACTCGACTTCGTCCGTGCGCTCCTCGCGCGACACGTCCAGATAGGAGAAGCTTCCGGCGCGCAGGGCCGCGAGCCCTCCCGGCACGTCCGCCAGCTCGCGGTGCATGCCCCCGCCGTAGGTCTCCAGCGACCTGCCGGCGGTGTTGACGAGGCACATCCGCCGGAAGCCCCAGGCGTTGCCGTAATCGATGAAGCTGCGCATCCAGACCAGGATGCGCCCGCGAGCGGCCTCGTCCCTGCGCGCGAGGTAAGCCGGGACGTCCTCGCTCGCCACGGGCCCTTTGCAGCGCTGTTCGGCCAGCCGCAGGGCGTCCGCATGGAGAGTGCGCACGGCCCGCGCCTTGAGCTCGGCGCGGGCGACGAGCCCCTCATAGACGACGCTGCGGTGCTTCCGGGACTGCTGCAGATAGTGCGCCGCCGCAGCAGCGAGGAAGCCGCACACCGACAGGCACAGGGCGAGGAGAAAGCGCCGCCGGAAGGCGGTCTGAGGGGATTTCCGCGGGGTCGAGGACGCCGGCTCCAAGGGCTACCCTTTGCCGCGGCCGGCGCGCCGGTGCTGGCTCGCCACGCGCAGGCGCGCCGCCTCCCGGTGCATCATGGCCTCGGCCTGGGACAGCGAAAGGTCTCCGCCGTCGCCGTGCAGGGCCGCCTTCGCCTTCTCCAGCCCGAGGCGGGCGCGCTCGACGTCGATGTCCCCCGCCATCTCGGCGGTCTCGGCGAAGACGGCGACGCGGTCGTCGAGGACCTCCGCGAAGCCCCCGGAGACCGCGTAGTGGAGGGTCTCCTCTCCGGCGCGCACGCGCAGCTCGCCCGCCCGGAGCTGGACCACGAAGGGGGAGTGTCCGGGGAGCACGCCGAACTCACCGTCGACCGCCGGAAGGACGACGAAGTCCGCCGGACGAGAGAGGACCGGGCGCTCCGGCGTGGTCATCTCGAAGGTCAGCGCCGGCGTGCTCATGCGCGCGCCAGGGCCGCGGCCTTCTCGACGGCCTCCTCGATGCCGCCGACCATGAAGAACGCCTGCTCGGGAAGGTCGTCGTGACGGCCCTCGACGAGCTCCTTGAAGCCGCGCACGGTCTCCTTGAGCGGGACGTACTTGCCGGGGAAGCCGGTGAAGGTCTCGGCCACGTGGAAGGGCTGCGAGAGGAAGCGCTGGATGCGCCGCGCGCGACCGACGATGCGCTTGTCCTCGTCGGAGAGCTCGTCGATGCCGAGGATGGCGATGATGTCCTGGAGGTCCTTGTAGCGCTGCAGGACCTTCTGGACGGAGCGCGCCACCGCGTAGTGCTCCTCGCCGACGATCTTGGGGTCGAGGATGCGCGAGGTCGAGTCGAGCGGGTCCACGGCCGGGTAGATGCCGAGCTCGGAGATCTGCCGCGAGAGCACCGTGGTCGCGTCGAGGTGGGTGAAGGTGTTCGCGACGCCGGGGTCGGTGAGGTCGTCGGCGGGGACGTAGATCGCCTGGATCGAGGTGATCGAGCCCTTCTTCGTCGAGGTGATGCGCTCCTGGAGCGCGCCGATCTCGGTGGTCAGCGTGGGCTGGTAGCCGACGGCCGAGGGCATGCGGCCGAGCAGGGCCGAGACCTCGCTGCCGGCGAGCACGAAGCGGAAGATGTTGTCGACGAAGAGAAGGACGTCCTGTCCCTCCTGATCGCGGAAGTACTCGGCCTGGGTCAGCGCGGTGAGTCCGACGCGCGCGCGGGCGCCCGGCGGCTCGTTCATCTGCCCGTAGACGAGGACCGTCTTGGAGAGGACCGGCGACCCGTCGGAGAGCTTCGTGTGCTGCATCTCGAGCCAGAGGTCGTTGCCCTCGCGCGAGCGCTCGCCGACCCCGCCGAAGACGGAGACGCCGCCGTGCTGCTTGGCGACGTTGTTGATGAGCTCCTGGATGACGACGGTCTTGCCGACGCCGGCGCCGCCGAAGAGGCCGACCTTGCCGCCCTTCATGTAGGGTTCGAGGAGGTCGATGACCTTGATGCCGGTCTCGAAGATCTGGGGGACCGTCTGCTGCTCGCTGAGCGGGGGCGGCGCCCGGTGGATGGGAAGACGCACCTGCGCCTGGACCGGACCGAGCGGGTCCTTGGGCTCGCCGAGCACGTCGATGAGGCGGCCGAGGCAGCCGCGGCCCACGGGGACCGTGATGGGGGCGCCGCTGTCCTCGACGGGCATGCCGCGCCGCATGCCGTCGGTGGGTCCGAGCACGATCGCCCGGACCGTGTTGTCGCCGAGGTGCTGGGCGACTTCGGCGGTCACCGTCGTCTCCTTGCCCCCCTCGCCCGGCACGCGCACGCGCAGGGCGTTCAGGATCGCCGGGAGCTGCCCCGAGGGGAACTCGGCGTCGATGACGGGTCCGACGACCTGCGTGAGCTTGCCGGCGCTCATGACTTCCTCCGGAACTTCGCGGTGACGTGATGCTCGGGCTTCGCGGCCTCGGGGGAGACGAAACCGATGCGGTGGAAGCGCACCCCGTAGCGGTGCAGACCGCCGACGACGCTGGAGCGCATGTGACGGACCTCGCCCCGGATCTCGAGCGGGATGTTGATCTTCAGGAAGAGCGAGGAGCCCTCTTCGATCTCCGTGTCGGTCTTGATGGCCATCCCCCCGACCGAGAGGTCGAGGATGCGGCCGACGCCCTTGCCGACCACGCGGCTCTTCGTGCGGACCTCCATGGTGATGTCGACGGGGAAGCGGGGATGCCTGCGTTTCTCGGACATGGTGAAACTCCTTTCGTCTTCAAAATCCTTGCCCTTTTTGAGAGGAGGGCGTGGGAGAGGGGGATTCCCCCCCTTCCGGTCCTCGCCGGCACCCCGACACTGATAGTGCCGGGATCGCACGCTGCGGAAGCTGATAGTGCGAACTCCCGCTCCTCATTGGGAAAGAGCCTCGGCTCCGCCGACCAGCTCGGCGATCTCGCGGGTGATGAGCGCCTGGCGCGTGCGATTGAGCGTCAGCGTCAGACTATCGATGAGCTCGGCGGCGTTCTTCGATGCGGAATCCATGGCGTTCATGCGCGCGGCGAGCTCCGCCGCCTGCGACTCGAGGAGGATCCTGTAAAGCTGGGCCTTGAGCTGGCGCGGGAGAAGCGCCGCGAGCAGGCGCGGACGGTCCGGCTCGTAGCGGAAGTCGATGCCGCGCGAGGCCCGCCCGGCGTCCCGGAGGTCCGGCGGCACGACCGGCAGCAGGGGCTGCTCGACGACGCGCTGGGAGACGGCCGATCTGAACTCGCTGTAGACGGCGCAGGCGGAACGGATGCGTCCTCCCTCGTAAGCGCCGATGAGGGCCTTCCCGAGGAGCTCGGCGTGCGCGTAGGAGACCTTCGGGAAGATCCCCGGCAGCTCGCAGAGGAGCTCGTAGTCGTAGCCCTTCAGGCGGGCGAGGAACTCGCGGCCTTTACGCCCGGCCACGGCGACGGCCGCCCCGGTCTCCTGGTGGCGGCGCAGCCAGACGACGGCGGCGCGCAGGACGTTGGTGTTGAAGGCCCCGCAGAGCCCCTTGTCGCCGGTGACGAGGACGAGGCAGGGCCGGCCCGCCGCGGGGGCGCGGAAGAAGGGGTGCTCGAGCAGGCCGCCGTCCTCGCCCCCGTCGGCCGCGGCGCGCGCGAGGTCGAGCACGGTGTGCTCGAGCTGGAGCGCGAACGGGCGCGAGGAGAGGATGGCCTGCTGGGCCCTGCGCATGCGGGCCGCCGCGACCATCTTCATGGCCTTGGTGATCTGCTCGGTGGAGCGGATCGAGCGGATCTTTCCGCGGATCTCGCGCAGGGAGGCCACTCTAGGCTCCGTCTCCGAGGTAGTCCTTCACGCCCGCCTCCACCGACCACTTCGCGGCGAAGCCGAGCGCCTTGCGCGCGGCCGCCGGGTCGCCCTGGGTGTGGTTCTGGTAGAAGCCGTAGGGGTTGTCGAAGTACTCCGGCTCCAGGGAGGTCCCCATCGTGCCGTTGAGGGCCTTCACGACGGCGTTGAAGTCCACGGCCTTCCCCGTGCAGGCGTTGTAGACGCCGCTCGTCCTCGCGGCCAGCGCCCGGAGGTTCGCCGCGACGATGTCCTTCACGTAGATGTGGTCGCGCGCCTGCTCGCCCATCTTGAAGATGCGCGGCCGGCGGCCGGCCTCCATCTGCAGGTGCAGCTGCCAGATCATGCTGGCGACCTTGCCCTTGTGGCGCTCCCTCGGGCCGAAGACGTTGAAGTAGCGCAGGCCGGTGACCTTGATCGCGCGGTTCCCGACGGCGAACGAGGCTCCGACGCGGTCCATCACCTCCTTCGAGAAGCCGTAGACGTTGAGGGGGTTCGGCTCCTGGCTCTCGCGCATCGGACAGGGTCCCGGGCCGTAGACGGCCGCCGAGGAGGCGTAGACGACCGACTTCGCCCGGACCCGCTTCGCGAACTCGAGCACGCTGCGGAAGCCTTCGACGTTGACGCGCATCATCCGGTGCTGGTCGCTCACCGTGGTGTCGGTGATCGCCGCCTCATGGAACACGGCGTCGACCGGCCCGACGCGTCCCTCCCAGTCGGCGCGGCAGACGACGTCGGCGGCGACGACGTCCCCGCGGAAGCCGCGGAGGTTCTCGAAATGGCCGGAGCTGAAATCGTCGAGCGCGACGACCCGCCAGCCGAGCCGCTCGAGCTCGAGGCAGAGGTTGGAGCCGATGAAGCCGGCTCCTCCCGTGACGAGCGCCTTCTTCACTTCCCCCTCCTCTGGACGATGACCTGGAGCGGGATGCCCGGCAGCATGCAGAGCTCGCCGACCTCCTTCATCCTCCCCTCGGGGACCTGCTCGAAACCGAGGGCGACGGACGAGGGGTTGAGCCCGACGATGTAGAGGAGGACCTGCTTGTCCCATTCGCTGATCCCCTGGGCGACCTTGTAATCCTTGCGGCACTTCTTGATGAAGCGCTTGAGGGACCCGGGGCTGCGCAGGAGGTAGTCGGCGAAGGCGAGCGGCGTGTTCACCTCGGGGACGAAGCTGAAGACCCCCGCCATGTCGACGCGCTCGACGGTGATGAGCGCCTCCATGAGACTGAGGTTGATGATCTGCTGGGGCGGTTGGGCGGGCGCCGGCACGTTCGGCGCCTGCGCCGCGGCAGGCAGGACGAGGGCGGCGGTGAGGACGGCGGCGGCGAAGACCTTCATCATGGCGTGTACCCCTTTTTGAACTCCTCGCAGGCCCGCTTGAGGCGGCCCTTGAGCTCGTCGTCGAGAACGCCCTTCTCCGCGATGTCGCGCAGAAGGTCGCTGCGGCGCACGCGCAGCTCCTCGAGCAGCGCCCCCTCGAAAGGGCGCACGGAGGCGATCGGCAGGTCGTCGAGGAAGCCCGAGACGCCCGCGAAGAGGACGGCGACCTGTTCGGAGGCCGGCATGGGCCGGTACTGGTCCTGCTTGAGGAGCTCGACCATGCGCTGTCCGCGCGCGAGCTGCTGCTGCGAGGCCCTGTCGAGGTCGGAACCGAACTGGGCGAAAGCCGCCAGCGCGTTGTACTGCGCGAGGTCGATGCGCAGGGAGCCGGCCACCTGCTTCATCGCCTTCACCTGCGCGGCGCCCCCCACGCGCGAGACCGAGAGTCCGACGTTCACCGCCGGGCGGATGCCCGAGTAGAAGAGGCCGCTCTCCAGGTAGATCTGCCCGTCGGTGATGGAGATGACGTTGGTCGGGATGTAGGCCGAGACGTCGCCGGCCTGCGTCTCGATGATGGGGAGCGCGGTCAGCGAGCCGCCGCCCTTCTCCTTCGAGAGGCGGCAGGCGCGCTCGAGCAGACGCGAGTGGAGGTAGAAGACGTCGCCCGGGTACGCCTCGCGGCCGGGCGGGCGGCGCAGGAGCAGCGAGAGCTGGCGGTAGGACTGCGCGTGCTTGGAGAGGTCGTCGTAGATGACGAGGACGTCCCTGCCCTTCCAGAGGAACTCCTCGCCCATCGCGCACCCGGCGTAGGGCGCGATGTACAGGAGCGGCGCGGGGTCGGACGCGGCGGCGCAGACGACGAGGGTGTAGTCCATCGCCCCGTGGTCCTCGAGGATCTTCACGACGGAGGCGACGGTCGACTGCTTCTGCCCGATGGCCACGTAGACGCAGATCGGCCGGTTGGGGGCGTCCTTCTGGTTGATGATCGCGTCGATGGCGATGGCCGTCTTGCCGGTCTGGCGGTCGCCGATGATGAGCTCGCGCTGGCCGCGTCCGATGGGGATCATGGCGTCGACGGCCTTGAGCCCGGTCTGGAGGGGGACGTTGACCGGCTGACGCTCGCAGACGCCGGGGGCGATGACCTCGACCGTCCGGCGGCCGCTCGCGGCGATGGGCCCCTTCCCGTCGATGGGCTGGCCCAGCGGGTTGACGACGCGGCCGATGAGCGCCTCGCCGACGGGGACCTCCATGATGCGGCCGGTGCGCCGGACCGGGTCCCCCTCGCGGATCTGCTCGTCGCGTCCGAAAAGGACGCAGCCGATGTTCTCCTTCTCGAGGTTGAGCACCATCCCGAACACGCCGTGGGGCAGTTCCAGGAGCTCGCCGGCCATCGCGTTCTCGAGTCCGTAGACTCGCGCGATGCCGTCGCCGACCTGGAGGACGAAGCCCTCCTCGGCCGCCGCGACGCCGCCTTCGAAGCCCGAAATCTTCTTCTCGAGGATTCCCGTGATCTCTTCCGGTCTGATCGCCATGATTTATCCTTTGCTCAAGTTCTCGCTCAGCCGCTTCAGGCGTCCGCGCAGGCTTCCGTCGAGCACCCAGTCTCCCGCGCGCACCGAGGCGCCGGCGATCAGGTCTTCGTCCGTCTCCGTCTCCAGCACGACCTTGCGCCCGGTGAAGCGGGAGAGGCCCGCGGCCAGGGTCCCGGCCGCCTCCGGCGGCAGCGGCGCGGCGGTCCGCGCCTTCCCGCGCAGGATCCCGCGGCGTTCGTCGAGGACGATCGCGGCCTCGACGGCCGACGCCGGCAGCAGGTCGATGCGCTTCTTCTCGAGCAGCAGCTCCAGAAAGCGCAGGGTCACCGCCGAGACGCTCCCCGCCAGGCGTCCGAGCTCCTGGCGCTTCTCGGCGTGCGTGCGCCGAGGATGACGGAAGCCCGCGAGCGCTCCCGAAAGACCCCGGGCGGCCGCGGAGAGCTCGGCGACGGCCTGCTCCTCGACGCCGGTCCGCGCGGCCGCTGCGACGAAAGCGGCCGCGTAGCGGCGCGCAAGGACCCGCTCGCCCGGCTTCATCCCTTGCGTCCTCCGAGCCCGCCGACCTCGCCGAGGAACTCGTCGAGGACGCGCTTCTGCACGTCTTTGTCGACGCTCTTGCGCACGAGACGCTCGGCGGCGAGCACGGAGAGCGCGGCGACCTCGCGGCGCAGCTCGCCGATGAGCCGCGCCTTCTCCTCTTCGAGCTGTCCGCGCGCCTTCTCGACGATGCGCCGCGCCTCGGCCTCGCCGTCGTCCTTGAGGCGGGAGCGCAGGGCCTCGCCCTCGCGCAGGGCCTCGGCCAGCGCCTGCTTCTGGCGCGCCTCGTGTCCCGCGAGCTGGGCCGCGAGTTCCGAACGGATGCGCTCGGCGTCCCGGCGCGCGGCCTCCGCGGATTCGCGCTCGGCGCGCAGGCGCTCCTCGCGCTCCTCGACGGCCTTCAGCAGCGGCCCCCAGGCGAAGGCCTTCAGCAGCCCCACGAGGATGAGGAAGCTGACGACCGTCCAGATGTAGAGCCCGGGGTCCGGGTTGAGCAGCGTATCCATCGCGTCCTCCGTGCCCCCTCGCGGGGGCCCGCGCTCAGTGCTGCGCCGGCGCTTCGACCGCGGCCGGAGCGGCGCCCGCCGAGGCGACCTTGTTGAGCGTGCTCACCGCGAGGAAGGCGATGACCAGCGCGAAGAGCGCGATGCCTTCGATGAGCGCGGCCGCGATGATCATCATCATCTGCAGCGAGCCCTGCGCCTCGGGCTGACGCGCGGTGCCCTCGAGGGCCGCGGCGCCGAGCTTGCCGATGCCGGCCGCCGCGCCGATGAGGGCGAGGCCCACCGCCAGTCCGACTCCCAGATATCCCAGTCCGATGTGCATCATGTGATGTCTCCTGTGCGGCTGTTCCTTCGGGCCCGTCGGGGCCCCTGCGACCTCGCCCCCCTCGGAGGCGGTGTACGGAGAGCTAGTGCGGATGCAGCGCCCCGCTCACGAACACGGCGGTCAGCATCGTGAAGATGTAGGCCTGGAGCGTGCAGACGAGCACCTCCAGGAGGTACACGAAGACCACGAGCGCGACCGAGAACGGCGCGGCGGCGAGGCCGGCCCACTTGCCCGCCGCGGCGAAGGTGAAGATGAGGGAGAAGAAGCCCAGAGCGACGATGTGCCCGGCGATCATGTTCGCGAAGAGACGGATGGTGAGCGCGAAGCACTTCGTGACGAGCCCCAGCGCCTCGATGACGAACATGAAGGGGATCAGCGGCCAGGGAAGCCCGCCGGGGACGAGGTGGACCAGGAAGCCTCCCAGCCCCTGCGCGCGCGTGCCGGCCAGCAGGATGAGCCCGAAGGTGCAGCTCGCCAGGGCGGCGGTCACCGCGACGTTGCCCGTCGCCGTCGCCCCGTAGGGGATGAGCCCGCCGAGGTTGCAGAAGAGGATGAAGAGGAAGAGCGTCGCGAAGTAGTGCAGGTAGGGACGCCCCGCGTGCCCGAGCACCGGGTCGACGACGCCGTCGCGGATGAAGAGCACGGTCGCCTCGAGCGCGCCGCGCAGCAGGCGGGCCGGGCGCGAACTCCCGCGCGAGAGAAGCGCGAGGAGCAGAAGGAGGCCCCCGGCGCCCCACAGCATCAGCAGATGCTTGGTCAGGGCGAAGCGGACCCCCCCCGCCGTGAAGAGCGGGAGGATCGTGTGGTCGAGTACGTGATGTCCGACGATGGCTTCGAAGTTCAAAAATCCCTTCCATCCGCGGCGGGCCATGCCTCCACGAGGGTGAGCACGAACGCGCCGGCGGCGTACGTCAGCAGCAGGGCGGCCTGCGCGGCGGCGGTCCGTCCGCGGGACGCCCCCATCAGCGCGATCAGCCCGCCCAGCCGCAGGGCCGCGCCCGCGCCGTACGCCCAGAGGAACCCGCGCATCCGCCTCCTTGCGAGGAGAAGCAGCGCCGCGGCCGCGGCAGAGACGAGCCCCGCCGCGGCGAGCCCCGCCGCGGCCTCACGGGGGAGGCCCTCGAGCCGGGCCAGCGCCCCCAGCCCCAGGGCGCCCGTCAGCGCGCTAAGGACGACCGCGCGCAGAGGGCGAAGTCTGGCGGATGAACTGATAGAGTCCAAGGGCGATCCCCAGCAGCGAGCCCGTCAACAGCAGCCAAGGCCCCGTGCCGAAGCGTCCGTCGGCCCAGCGCCCCAGCAGACAGCCGGCGAGCGCGGAGACGGCGAGTTCGGCGCCGGCCCCCAGCGCGTTCCAGCCGCGCCCGGGGAGCTTGTTCGGACCTGCAGGTTCCGTTTGCATGCAAAGAGCGAGGGCTGATTCTACCTTAGATAGCGAAAAGCGGTCAAACGCGGGTTTTTTTGATTTCCGCGGCGCTATTAAGGTATCCTCGCGCAGTGAACGCTGAGCGCAGACCTCGGCTGCTGGTGGCCGACGACGAACCCGACCTCCTGCTGCTCATGAAGGACGCGCTCGAGCACGCGGGCTACGAGGTCCGCACCGCGGCGAACGGGGAGGACGCGCTCGCCGCCATCCGGGAGGAGCTCCCGGACGTGGCCATCCTCGACCTCTGGATGCCGCGCAAGGACGGCTTCAGCGTCTGCCGCGAGCTCAAGGCCGACCCCGGCCTGCGCCACCTGCCCGTCGTCATCCTCTCGGCCGCCGGCCAGCGCGAGAACAAGGTCCAAGGCCTCGACATCGGCGCCGACGACTTCATCACCAAGCCGGTGGAGATGACCGAACTCTTCGCCCGCATCCGCATGATCCTGCGGCGCGCCCGGGAAGGCCTCGACGCCAACCCGCTGACGCGCCTGCCCGGCAACGTCATGATCGAGAACCGCATCAGCGCCGCGGTGTCCTCCGGAGAGCCCTTCGCGGTGCTCTATCTCGACCTCAACGGCTTCAAGGCCTACAACGACAACTACGGCTACGACGCCGGCGACCGCGTGCTGAAGGCGACGGCGGCGCTGCTCGTCGGCATCGTCCGGGAACTCGGAGGCGGGGCGGACTTCCTCGGCCACATCGGCGGAGACGATTTCATCCTGCTCACCCGTCCCGACCTCATGGAGGCCTACTGCCGCCGCGTCGTCAACGAGTTCGACCAGACGGCTCCGACCTTCTACAAGCCCGAAGACCGCGAACGCGGCCGCATCACCGCGCGGGACCGGCAGGGACGGATCACGGAATATCCCCTGCTCTCCATCGCCATCGGCGTCTGCCACAACCGCCTGCGCCCCATCGCCTCCTACGGACAGGTCAGCCGGATCGGCTCGGAGCTCAAGAAGTTCGCGAAGGCTGAATCGGGGTCTCGGTATATGATCGATCGGAGAAAAGATTGAGTCAGTTTCCTTAACTCCCCTTCCCGGCGGATTGAGCTCCACGAAAAAAGAGCGCCCGGACCCCTGATGGGGTCGGGCGCTCCTTTTGGAGGCCGTCGTACGGCGGACTATTGCTGGATTCCCCCCTCCCCTGCCCCTCCCCGTAGGGGAGGGCAGTAAGGAAGTGTCACCAGCAGCAGCTGTCCTACTGTAGAGACCCCTGGTGCTCCCAGAGGTAAGCCTTCTCGTCTTGGGAGAACGTCTCGAACTGCGCCTTCGCGGCCTTCACGGCCGCTTGCTTTGAGGAGACGCGGCCGAGCTCCGCGCGGGTCGCGTCCAGCTCCGCCTGCAGCGAGGGGGCGTTCGGGTCGTTGGGGACGACGAGCATCCCGTCGATGGCCCCGATGAGCTGGACCAGGCGGTTCGACTCGGAAGCCAGGCCCGCCTCGAGGTCCTTGAGCGTCTGCACTCCCCGAGACTTGAGGACCTGGACCCCGCCGGAGGGGTCGTTCTCGACCCAGAGGCGGAGGGTCGCCGCGACCTTCTCGTCGCGGTGCCCGTCGATGTCCTCCATGTCCATGCGCGTTCCGCCGAGTTCGAAGAAGGTCTCGGCCGCGCGGCTGGCGACCATGTAGCGCTTCTCGGCGGACTCCGGGAAGTCCTTGAGCATGAGCTCGGCCGTCTCGCGGGCGATGAGGATGCCCAGGTAGCGGTGGGAAACGGGCTCCATGGCCAGCGGGCTGACGTAGACCGCGGGGACCTTGCGATCGGCGGCGGAGTCGCCCAGCCACGCGTGTGCGCTGCCGTCCTGGACCAGGTCGTTGAACTCGACGACGGCGTTGTTGTCGCGCAGCCACTCCACGAGGGAAGCGGCGGTGCCCGGCTGGTCGTTCATCGAGACCAGGACGGAGTCCAACAGACGCTTCGGAGCGGCCTTGCGGTCGGCGGCCTGGATGCCGGCGGCGACGGTCTTCCCGCCGCGCAGGGCCTGAACGCGGATTCCCTGCAGCTGGGCGGCGAACGCGCCGTCGGTGAGGGATTGCGCGGACGCCGTTCCACAGAGGGCGGCGAGCAGCGCGAGGACGAAGGTGCTCTTCATCGTGCGGCCTCCTGGGGGCCCCGGAGGGGTTCCATGGGCTCCCAGAACAAGAGTGTATCAGCCGGAGCCGGTTCCACCTTGGGCCGAAGGGGACCGGAGATCGGAGGTATTGGGCCCCTCATAAAAGGGTCCGCGGGCCTGTATTCTTTCTGGGTCCTGCAACTCCACTTCCTGCGGTATGGGGGTGAAGGGCGAAGGGTCCTCAAAATGGAGGAAGGGTCTGTGGCGTCACTTGGAAAGGTCGAATACCTCGAGTGTCCCGTCGGGCGTGGTCCGCATAGCGACGGTCTGTCCGTTGTCGAAGAAGAAGCCCTGCGCCTCGGGGCCCACCATGGAGGCGTCCACGATGTAGGCCGCGAAGCCTCCGGTGCCGACTCCGGCGTTCTCGATGAAGACCAGGCCCTGGCGGCGCGGGTCGGGCCGCGTGGGGTTGGCGGACGAATCCACGTCGTCGGCATGGAAGAAGCGGTAATGGTGGCGCCCCAGCGAGGCGGCCGCGCCGGTGATGTAGGACTTCTTCTGCAGTTCGAGGATGGTGTGCTTATAGACGGGCAGGTCCTCCCCGGCGCGGAAGACCTGGACGATGTTGCTGGCCTTGGGGCGGAAGATGCTCACGTCGAAGTCGAGACGGTACGCCGTCCCGCCGATGCGCCAGTCCCCCCTCATCCCCATCTCGAAGCGATGGAAGACGGGCTCCTTCCAGTCCGGAGCCCTCACCGCGAGGTACGGATTTCCCTGGAGACTGAAGGAGATCGTCATGGAGACGCGGCCCGCGGGGGTGTCGAAGCCGTCGGCCCCGTGCCAGTGTCGGTCCTTGAGCGCGGAAAGGTCGAGACGGACGTCCGGCTCCCCCAGCGCGTTGACCGGGCCCAGAGGAGTCACGCGCGTCTCGGGCGGAACGCTGAGGCCGGTCTTCCGGAGCGGGGACGGCGTCACGGCGTGCGCGCCGCCGATGGAGGGGACTTCCCAGACGCCCTGGGGAGGGATCGCGCGCTGGAGCCAGGGAGCCGGAGGCGCGCCCGCCTGGATGACCGCCAGGGAGGCCGGGAGCTCGAGACGCTTATGCGCGCCGGACTGGGCGAAGACGCCGGACGAGAGCAAAAGGAGGGCCAAAGGCGCGCCGACGCTCAAGCGTGTCATCCGGGATATCTTAGCCGGTCCAGCGCGCCGGCGCAGGGGTCGAAAGGACCCCTGCGGCCCGGACGGTGGTCCTATGAGGAATAGGACCCGCTCAGCGGGACTTCGCTCGGTCGCGCTGGAGGGCCGCCCAGGAGCGGTCGTAGGTCCGCTCGGCCTCCGCGGAGAAGAAGCAGGCCGGGAACTGGCCCATGTCCCGGTGATAGGACAGGCAGGCGCAACAATTCCCCTTCTTGGAGCAGTCGTAGGTGCAGTTGCAGCCGTTGCGGTTCGCGTTCGTATTCGGGCAGGCGATCATGCGGAGGCCTTCGCGGGCCGGTGCATGAGCCAGCGCCCGGCCGCGATGAGGCCCAGCGGGCTCAGGCAGGCGACGGCCCCGTAGATGAGCCACATCGTGCCGGTATCCTGCGGTCCGCTCTGCGGCACGAAGCGGTTGAGCATCGTGCCGGAGTAGAGCCCGGTGGTGAACTTGGCGAGGAACCACGGGATGCCGGCCAGCCCCATGTACGCGCCGACCCGGCCGGGCGGCGCGATCTCGGAGACGTACTCGAGGAAGCGCGACGACCAGACCGCCTCGCCGAGCGAGAAGAGCAGCACGTACGCGATGAGGGCGTGGAGGTTCGGGCCGGGCACGAGCAGGAAGGTCGTCAGCGCGGAGAGCGTCGTGCCGATGACCATCATCGTGATGACGCTGACGCGCCGGGTGAGGGCGGCGATGAGCGGCACGAAGATCACGATGATGAGCGGGTTGAGGCCGCTGATCCACTCGTACTTCGCGCCGACCGCGGCCGGATAGGCGCGCATGATGTAGTCGGGCAGGGTCAGCCACTGGTGCGCGAAGAGCGTGCGCACGGGCAGCAGGATGAAGATGAAGAACATGAAGCGCGCGTCGAGGAAGGGGAGCTCCCGGAGCATCTCGCCGAACGGTTTCTCGGGTCCCTCCGCCTTCGGCACCGCCGCGGGGTCGCGGTCCTCGCGCTCCACCTTCGCGGTGAAGAGGCCCAGATGCGAGACGAGCATCAGCGCGGTGATGGCGATGCAGAGCCAGAAGACCCCCGGGATGCCCCAGCCGAGGCCTTTCACGCCTCCGAGGAAAGGCGCGTCGGTGCGCACGAAAGGAGAGAAGAAGCTCTCGGCCATGATGCCGAGATTCATGATCGCGTAGAGGAGGCTGTAGCTGATGGTCGCGGTGCGCGCGTCGGTGTACTCCTTGACGCCCGCGTAGAGCGCGGGCTGGATCACGCCCTCGCCGAAAGCCATCACGATGAGCCCGGCCCAGGCCGCCGCGTGCGCGGCGCCGCCGAACGCGGGAGAGAGCACGAGAAGCGCCCGGCCGCCGAGGAGCATCCCCAGGCAGAGCGTGAGCGCGCGGCGCACGCCGATCCGGTCCGAGATGAACCCGCCGCCGAACATGAAGAGCGTGACCAGACCGGTGAACATCGAGACGCTCAGCCCGGTGAGCTTGTCGCTCATGTGCAGGACCATGCTCCCGAGGAAGAGGGTCATGAGGTTGAGCATCCCGAAGTAGGCGATGCCGTCCCCGAAGTTCACGACGTTGACGAGCCAGAAGCCCCGGGAGGCCCCGAAGAGGAGCTTGAAGGTCTCCTTGAGCGGCAGCTGCTCCTTATCGATCCGGTCGTCTTCCATGGTCACTCCCTTTCAAGGACATAGCCGACCCCGCGCACCGAACGCAGGCGCCGCGCGGCGGGACCCAGGCGGCGGCGCAGGCGCTGGATGTGCCGGTCGAGCGTCTCGGGGTTCATCGCCTCCGCCTTCCCGCCCGGCCAGAGGCGCTCGAGCAGGGCCGCGCGCGGCAGGGCGATCCCGGGGCTCTCGAGGAAGAGCTTCAGGAGCTCGAACTCATAGAGCGGCAGCTCCACGGGCCTCCGCCAGCCCCGGCCGTATCGGAGCCGGAGGGTGCGCCGCCCCACGTCGATGCGCAGTCCCCCCTCCTCGAGCTCCCCGCTCGAAGGCCGTCGGCCGGCGAGCACGCGCCGCGCGAGCGCGGCGCCCTCGAGCGTGAGCGGGACGACGTCCGAGGCGCCGGAGGCGAGCGCGACGCTCAGCGCCGGCCCGTAGAGGTCCTTCTCGGCGGCAAGGCAGACGAAGGCGGGAGCGCAGAGTCGCAGCGCCGCGGCGGCGGCCTGGAGGTCGCGGCAGGCGGCGAGGTCGAGGACGGCGAGGTCGTAGGGCTGCGGCGGAACGGGGACGTGCGCGCGCGTCTCCACGGCCGCGGCCTCCGCGCGCAGAGCGCGAGCGACCCGCTCCGCGACCGCGGCGTCCCTGACGACGAGCAGGACCTTCACGCCGGATAGTATAGGATAAGGTCAGGCGGCCCCAACGAGGCCGCCTGACCTTTTCGTCTGCGAAACGAATCCGCAGACCCCGCGCACGCCCCCGTTCAGGGCGCGCGCTGGGTGACTTCGAGGAGGTGGTAGCCGAACTCGGTCTTCACCGGGCCCTGCACCTTCCCGACCTCGGCGCTGAAGACGACCTTGTCGAACTCGGGGACCATCTCGCCTGGGCCGAACTCCCCCAGCTCTCCCCCGCTGCGGCCGGAGGGACACTTGGAGTGCTTCTTCGCGAGCTCCGCGAAATCGGCGCCTCCTTCGAGCTGCTTCTTGAGGTCGAGGCAGGCTTTCTCCGACTCTACGAGGATGTGGCGGGCGCGGGCGCGGGGCATGTTCCCTCCTGATTGAACGGCGATGGCCGCCGCGGGTGCGGCCTGCGGGAATCATACATAAGTACGCCGAAGAACAGGGGAGGGAGGACGGCGCGGGCGGTCTATTCGGCGCGGAGCAGCGAGATCTCGATGCGCCGGTTCTTGGCCTTGTTCTCGAGCGAGTCGTTGGCGGCCATGGGGCGGTACTCGCCATAGCCGATGCCCGAGAGCCGCTCGGGCGACACCCCCGCCTCCTGCAGGACCTTGAGGACGGCGTAGGCGCGCGCCATCGAGAGCTCCCAGTTGGACTTGTACTTCCCGCGGTGGATGGGGACGTTGTCGGTATGGCCTTCGACGCGGATCTCGTTCTTGAGATCGACCATCTCGGTGGCGATGGACTTGAGGATCGGGACCGCGCTCTCCTTGAGTTCCGCGCTCCCGGAATCGAAAAGAACGCCTTCCTTGAGCTCGATGCGCACGCGCTTCTCGGTGGCGATGACGTTCATGCTCCCGGCCGTCCCCTCCTTCTGCGCCTGCTCCTGCAGGCGCTGAGAGGCGAAGAACTCCTTGTCGCGCTGGAGCGCGCGCTCCTGGAGCGCGGGGTCGACCTTGCCGCCGAAGACGCGCTGGATCTGCATCATCGACTCCTCGACCTGGTGCTTCTCGGGGTTCACCTTCTTGGCGAGGGTGTAGGAAAGCATGATGAGGAAGAGGATCATGAGGTAGCTCATGAGGTCGCCGTAGACGACGGCCCAGAGCGCTCCTCGGTTGAGGTGCGCCTCGAGCTCCTCTTTGCGGAATCGGTAGACGGCCATGCCTCTCCCTAGCGGAACGCCTGCAGGCGGCGCTCGAGCACGAGCGGCACCGTGCCCTGCATCATGCCCACGACGCCCTCGATGATCATCGCCTTGACCTTGATCTCCTCCCAGAGCCGGAAGCGCATCTTTCCGGCCACGGGCACGCAGACCATGTTGGCCAGCAGGATGCCGTAGAAGGCCGTGGTGATGGCGACGGCCATGGCGGGGCCGACCTTGTCGGGGTCGGAGATCTGCTTGAGCACGCGCACGATGCCGATGAGGGTTCCGATGAGGCCGAACATCGGGGAAAGGACGCCGGCCGTCCGCACGACGTTGATGACCTCGTTGTAGCGGTCGACCTTGTTGTTGACCTCGGTCTCCAGCACGCGGCGCACGAAGTCGGCGTTGTTGTACTCCATCGCGGTGGTCGCCGCCTGGAAGAGGAAGCCGCCCCCGGTCTTCTCGTCGACGCCGCGCAGGGCGCCGAGCCCGCGCGCCTGCACCTGCTCGGCCAGGCGCACGAGGATGGGGACGAGCTCGGAGGGGTCGCCATAGGGGTCTTTGCGGATGAGGTTGAGCACCGAGCCGATGGTCTCGCGGATGTAGCGCGCGGGGGTGTTCACGAGCATCGCGATGGCGGTGCCGCCGAAGACGATGCCGATGCCGTGCCAGTTGAGGAAGATGCCGCCCAGCTCGCCGGAGACGAGCCCGAGGGTCAGCATGATGAGCACTCCGAAGAGGCCGATGCTGGTGGTCAGGTCCATTCCCATGATGTCGTTCCTCTATGCGCCCTTGCCGCCCTGGTGCCGTTCGACCCAGGCGTTGACGACGGCCATGCGCTTGTCGATCTCGAGCTGGACGGCGTCGAGGCTCCGGCGCAGCTCCGCGAGCCGCGCGCGCAGAGCCCCGGAAGCCATCGAACCCGGCGGCTCCTGGCGGAGGGCCTCGATCGTCCGGGTCATCTCCGCGGAGAGTTCGTCGCGCTTCTGCATCGATTCTACAAGAGTCTCGAGGGCGGCCTCCACCAGCAGTTCCGGGCCGCCGCCGCGGAACCACTTGCCGGCCGACTGCTTGAGCGCCTGGAGCACGCCGCTCTCCCAGGAGAGGCGCTTCTGGCTCTCGCTCATGCGCGCCTTCTCGGACTCCTCGAGGCGGCGTTCGAGGTCGGCCATCTTCCCCATGACCACGGCGAGTTCGGGCAGAGGCATGGGCCGCAGGTCCGCAGGCGCCAGCGGCCTCTGCGGCGCTCGCTCGGGATCGGGCGCCGGCGCGGCGGACGCCTCACCGGCGTCCGGCCGAGGGGCGGGAGTCGGCGAGAGAACGGGGATGGGAGGAAGCGCGGCGTCCGGTCCGGCTCCGCCCGTCGACGGCGCGGACGCCGCCGGAGCGCGCGCAGCCTCTTTGAGGCCGGCGGCCTTCGCTCCTTCGACTCGCGCGCGAAGCAGCGCCTGGAGTTCCTCGGCGCCGTTCTCCTTCTCGAGGAACGCCAGGACGTCCTGGACGGGGAGCATGCGCAGCTCGGCCATCGCCAGGCGGGCCCCCAGGTCCTCGATGCGGTGCTGGGCGAGCGCGTACTGCTCGCGCAGCTGACGGTCGAAGGCGACGGCCCGCTGCTGCTCGCGCATGGAATGGAAGAGCTCCTCGACCTCCTTCTGCGCCTTGCGCTGGGCCTCTTCGCGTTCGCGGAGCACGATGTTCGCGCGGATGGCCTCCTGCTGGGCGAGCTCGAGCCTGCGCTCGAGCAGCTCGACCTTGGTGTGCAGGAAGAGCGTCAGCTCGGTCGGCGGCGCCGGCGGGGTCGGCGGCGGCGGGAGCGGCGGCTCCTCGACGGGCGCCTCCTCGGCCGGCGGCGCGGGCGGCGCCTGGAGGGCTGTGAGCTTCTGCTCGAGCTCCGAGATCTTCGTGCGCAGAGGCGCGAGCAGTTCGTCGGAGACCGGCGCGGCGGCGGGCGCGGGGGGAGGCGCCTCCTCCGGAGGAGGGGCCTCCTCGCCGCGCAGACGCGCCAGAAGGGAATCGACTTTGGCCATGGCTATCCTTTAGTACGCCTAACCGAGCTGTCCCGCCCCCTCCATCAGCGGAGGGGGAGCCTCTTCCTTCGGCCTTTCCGCGAGCATCTCGATGTGACGGCTGACGGGGTTCGTGATGCGCCCGTCGGCGACGAGCTTCGCCACCGCCGCCACGATGCGCTCGTGGGCCTTCTCGACGGCCGCCTCCGAGGGCCGGCCGACCTGCATGAGCTGGCTGAGGATGCTCCAGGTCTTGGGGAGCATCTGCGCCTTGAGGGCCGTGACGAGCTCCTCGGGCGCGTCGTAGAGCGCGAACGCCCACTCCTCCAGGGTGACCGAGGAGAGCACGAGCGACCAGTCCTTCTCCTCGATGTCGGAGATGTCCTCGAAAAGGAGGATCTTGGCGCGCACCTGGCGCGCGAGCTCGGGGTCCTGGGCCTCGAGGAGCTTGAGGAGCTCGCGCTTCTCCGGCAGTGTCGAGCTCTCGAGCATGTCGAAGAGGTTCGCGCTCCCGCCGATGGCGCTCTCCAGACGGCGCTCGAGCTCCTCCTTGATGGTGGCGACCATCTCCTGGTCCACGAAGCGCACCCGTCCGAGCTGGGCGAGCACCGTCCCATACACGCTCGGGGGGAGCTTCGCGAGGAAGGCCTTCTTCGTGTCGGGCGGCAGGTGCGCCGTCACGAGCGCGATGTTCTCGGCGTCCTGTCCCCGGAGCAGGACGTTCAGCGTGTCCACCTGTTCCGGCCGCACGTTGAAGACGATCTTCGTCTGAGCGACCGCCGCCTCCACGGGCCCCTCTTCTTTCTTCTCTTCCTCTTCCTCCTCGGCCGCAGGCTGCCCCTGCCCGCCGAAGTCCATCTGCAGCTGGTGGGCCTGGGCCTGCGCCATGGAGTCCATGGCCTCGGCGAGCTTCAGGAAGCAGGCGGCCACCACCACGAGGGTGATGAGGGTCATGAGGCTGATGAGTCCGTACTTGAAGAGGAGGCTGGCCGCCTCCGGGGTGTACCAGATCGTCCGCCAGGCCGGGGCGAAGGGCGCGCGCACGACCGTGAGCGCGTCGCCGCGCTCGGGCTGGACGTCGAGCACGTCCGAGACGATCTTGGAGAGTTCGTCGCCCTGCTTGACGTCCACCGTGCGGTCGAGGATCAGGATGACGTTGAGGCGCTTGACGAAGGCGGAGGGGAAGGAGTTCTGACGCTCGTAGGAGCGGGTCTGCGAAGGTCCGGCCATGGCGTCCTGCGTCGGGACCCCGGGAAGGAGCTCCGGCCCCGAGACCTGAGCGCCGACGTTCTGCCAGAGGAAGAGGATGTTCTTGTCCTCGGGGGAGACCGCGCCGCTCTTCACGTCGAAGCGTTCGATGCGGGTGAAGTCGAGGGTCGCGTCCACGACGACCCGCGCGCGGCTCGGCCCGAGCAGATGGAGGAGCACCGACTCCGCCTTCTCCTGCAGGGCCTTCTCGTAGCGCGCCTTCTCCTCGATGGGCAGCGCGGTCTGCGGCTGCTGCGCCAGAGCGCGGCCGCCGAAAGGGAGCAGCAGGAGCAGCAGGGCCGCGGCTCCGGCGCGGGCGAGCGCCGGGAACTTCGGCGGCTTGAGCGGGATGCGGTACCAGAAGGTGGCGCCCTTGCCGAGGCCCGCGGAGTCCACCCCGATCTCGCCGAAGTGGGACTTCACGATCTCCTGCGCGATGGAGAGCCCGAGCCCCCAGCCCTGTTTGCGGGACTTCTGGTCCATGAACTGCGACTGGTAGAACTTCTCGAAGACGCTCTTGCGCTCGGAAGGGTGGATGCCGGGACCGCTGTCCTTCACCTTGAAGGTGGCGGTGCGCAGGCTCACGCTCACGAGGAGCTCGACCTTGCCGCCCGCAGGGGTGAACTTGACGGCGTTGTTGAGGAAGTTCATCAGCGCCTGCACGAGGCGGAAGCGGTCGCCGACGACCGTGGAGTCCGGCGCGATCTCGGGCGCGACGAAGAGCACGCCTTTCTTCTGCGCGATGACCCCGATGGCGGGCACGATGTCGTTGAGCATGCTCGAGATGTCGAAGGGCTGCTTGTCCATCTTGAGCTTGCCGGCCTCGATGACGGCCAGGTCGGTCAGGTCGGCCATGAGGCGGTTCATCTGGTCGGTGCCGCGGACGATGTAGTCCACGTACTTCGTCTGGGTGGGCTCGAGCTTCTGGCGGCTGAGCATCTCGCCGAAGCCCTTGATGGAGGCCAGCGGGGTGCGCATGTCGTGGACGACCATCGAGAGGAACTTGGACTTCATGCTGTTCAGCCGCGCGAGCTCCTGGTTGTTCACCTGCAGGCGCGCCGAAAGCCCCTCCAGCTCCCTGCTGCGCTGGAAGACCTGGCTCTGCGCCGTCGCCAGCTGCGTCATGAAGCGCATGATCTCCTGGCGGTCCGTCTGCCGCTTGCGCGAATACTTGTTGAACTGGAAGAAGCTCGAGAGCTGGCCGACGACGACCATGCTGGCCGCCAGCGTGAGGAACAGGACGGGGACGAGGACGACGACGACTACGCCCATGTCCGCTCCTTCCGGGGTTCCCCCCCCGTGAGTGTAGCGGGGAGGACGCCGGGATTCATTTCGGAGATGTTGCCGTTCACGGCCGGAGCCCCTGCTGGGTCATGAAGCCCCGCAGCTTGTCGTCGTTCGGGTTGATCTCGAGCGCCTTCCGCCAGGCCTCGGCGGCCCGTTCCTTGTCGCTGGACGCGAAATACGCGGAGCCGAGTCGGGTCCAGGCCAGCGCGTTGCCGGGCTGCAGCCAGAGCGATTCGCGCAGCAGCGTGATCGCGGCTTCGAAGCGGCGCGCGTAGATCGCCTCCATCGCGCGGCGCATCTTGAGCTCGGAGAGCCGCAGCGGCGGCAGCACCTGGTCGCGGTCGATGGTGCGGCCGCTGAGGTTCGCCACGGCGTCGAGGAGTCGTCCGTAGACGCCTTTGCCCGGCTCGGCGCCGAGCGCCGCGTGCGCGAGCACGGTCGCGCGGTCCTCCTCGCGGGACGCGTAGGCGTCGATGGCCGCCGCGGCGACGAGAGCGGCCGGCGAATCCTCGGCGAGGGTCTCGCTGTCCTCGGGATGGGCTTCGAGGTCCATGCGCTTGACGAGCCGGTGCAGGCGCTCGGCGCGCGCGCGCCACTCGGCTCCGACCTTGGGGTCGATGCCCAGCGCGGTCTCGAGGTCGTGCAGGCCTTTGAGATAGTTCCGCTTCTTGAGCTCCCCCTGCGCGTTGTTGAGGTATTCGCTCGCGAAGTACTGCATCTTGCGCGCCTGGACCTGAGGCGCGAAGCGGTAGCCGACCGAGATGCGCTGCGACATCCCGAGAACCGGGTGGTTGAGCATCGCGACGTCGACGGAATAGCGGCTGCGGAAGAGGAAACCGCCGCCGAAGGAGAGGGCCTGGTCGACGAGCCCGAAGCGCAGCGCCATGATCCCCATGGTGTACTCGGTGCCGACGCGCAGCTCTCCGGCGTCGGAGTAGTCCGCGGCGAGCGCGAGGGGGCCCACGACGCGGTAGGCCGCGCCGACGCGGAAGGCGGGTTTGAGGCTGTCGTCGGTGTCCCCCTGCTTGAAAGACATGACGTTCTGCGCGGTGAAGCCGAAGCTGAGCTTATCGCCCGCGTAGGGTCCCATCTGCGCGCCGAGGTCCACGCCGTAGAGGCTGTCCCCCGAGGCGCCGCCCATCGTGCGCCGCAGCATCTTGCCCTTCATGCCGAGGGAGAGCAGCGGATAGAGGACGCCGCGCCAGGCCGTCGCGAAGCCGAGCGCCATCTCGGAGTAGCCGAAACCCCCGGTGGAATTGTTGTTCTCGTCGCGCCCTTCCGCCCCGCCGACGTTGAGCCGGATGAACTCGACGCCCCAGCCGCCGGCCTTGCGGCGCTTGTTCTGAGCATAGGCGGCGTAATCGTAGGCGGCGCCCTCGTAGAGCGCGGCGTGCATGAAGGTCACCTCGCGCGCCTGCAGCAGGCCGAGTCCCGCGGGGTTGTAGTAGACGGAGGAGGCGTCGCTGACGAGAGCCGTGTGCGCGGAGCCCATCCCCAGCGCGCGCGCGCCCGCGCCGAAGTTGAAGATCTGCCCGGCGCGGCCCGCCGTCTCGTCGGCGAGGACGGGAGCGGACGCGGCCCAAAGCAGAAGGGCTCCGAGAACGATGCCTCGGACTTTCACACTATTAGTGTAACGGCCTCTCACTTTTAAACACGAAGACATTCCGAAGATTCTCCGGAATCTTCATGTTTCCGTGGAAGAATCGCGATATACGCGGTTTATTCTGTTCGGGAGGCCGGCGTGGAACTAGTGGATGACGCCGATCTTGAGGATGACTTTGGCTCCGCCGGACTGCAGGACGCAGAGGTAGATGCCCTTCGAGACCTTCTGGCCCGAGGAACCGGCGCCGTCCCAGGTGATCTCGTTGGTGCCGAAGGAGCCGCCCGGAGAGCCTGCGCCGTAGCTCTTTTCGAAGACGAGCCCGCCGAAGACGCTGTAGACGCGCATCGTCACGTCCGCCGGCGCGCTGAGCGCGTAGGTGATGGTCGTCTTGGTCTTGCGGGAGTCGAAGGGGTTCGGGTAGTTCGAGACGGAACTGATCCCTTCGGGCGGGAGGCCGCCGACCTGCGCCTTGATCTCGGGGCTGGGCGCGCTCGCGACTCCGGCGCCGGTGACCGCGCGCATGCGCATGTAGAGGGTTCCCGAGGGCATGCCGACGGCCTGGTAGGAGACCCCGGTCACGAGCTCTTCGACGGGGATGCCCGCGTTCTTCACGGCCGTCGGCGCGAAGTGGGCGGCCTTGCTGGTCGTACCCGTCTTGGCGTTGAGCCAGAGCGGACTGCCGCCCTTCCGGTACTCGATGATGTAGCCGGAGATGCCCGAGGGCCCCCCGGGGACGGAGCCCCAGTTCACGAGCAGCGTGCTCTGTCCGACGGTCACGACCGGCGTCGGCGCGGGCGGGACGGTGAAGTCGACGAGGACGCCGATCGAGGTCCCCGGCTGACTGAAGTAGCCCGAGTCCGACTGGGTCTTCACCGTGATGTAGTAGGTCGAGCCCGTGCGCAGCACGAAGCCGGTCGCCTGCACATCCGTCATCGCGGCGGAGAGCGGCGTGAACGGGACGATGTCCGCGGCGCCCGCGGTCGTCCCGACCGAATAGAACGCGCCGCTGAGCGTCCCGGCCGCCACCGAGGACGTCCAGTTGAAGTGGAGGTACTCGAACTGGCTCGTGAAGGGCCCATCCACCGCCACGACCGGCGTCTGCGGCGTGCGGGCGTCGAGGATGCTCGCCAGCGGCGTCGAGAAGGGGAGCCCGGAGGAGGAGACGCCGTCGGGACTCGCGACGGTGAAGAAGCCGGAGTCGGAGAAGGTGCAGCCCAGCGTCGCGCCGATGGTGGCGGCCGCGTCGACGGCGAAGGCGAGGACGTAGCTCTGCGTCGCGACGCCGACGGCCTGCGCCGAAGACAGCAGGATGGTGCTCGACCCCGCGGCGAAGGTCCCCGTCCCCACGAGGAGGTCGGGCGCGCTCACGGCGCCGGAGCCGTCGAGGTCGCGGTAGACCCGGATCTGCCCGGCCCCCGCATCGCCCAGGGTGCCGGTGCGCGCGAGGCGCAGGTTCGTCCAATTCACGATGTTGCGCGAGGCCCGGACATTCAGGAGGACGACCGCGGAGAGCGCGCCCTGGTTGATCCCGGAGGAGAGCAGGTTCGACGCGGAGACGACGAGCTGCTCGGGCTGCTTCTTGATCGGGATCGTCGTCGAGGTGAAGGGGAAACCGACCGGGACGACCGTGTTGGGGTCGTTGAGAGTGAAGGCCGCCGTGGTATCGAGCGCGAGCCCGAAGGTGCGGCCCGGGGTCGCATAGTCGCCGACGTCGATGGTGATGAGGTAGCGCGCCTGGGAAGTCCCGATCGTCTGCGGGACCGTCAGGCTCACGATGGCGGCCCCGCCGAGGAAGCCGTTGAGGCCGGAGCTCAGGTCCTGGTCCGTGCCCGGCTCGAGCAGGCTGTTGCCGTTGACGTCGCGCCAGACGTGCACGGCCTTGATGTCGGCGTCGCTCGCGGTCCCCGAGGAGCGCAGCGTCAGGCCGCTCCAAAGCACCGCATACGCGCTGGTGTTCAGCGAGAGCGTCATCATGAGCTGGTTCGTCGCTCCCTGCGTGAGCTGGCCCGGGGCCTTGTCCTGCCCGCCGACGTAGAGGCCGGCCTGCGTCGGCATGACGACGGACTCCGCCGACTGAAGCGGGAAGTCGGTCCCCGACACGCTGTTGGGCGCGGCGATGTTGAAGAGCCCAGGCGCTCCGAAGATCGCCCCGATCGTGTGACCGGCGACCGCGGTGACCGAGACGTCGTAGGTCAGGAAGAAGGTCTGGGTCGAAGCGGTCACCGTCTGCGTGGCGAAGCTGAGGACCGCCGTGCCCGCGCTGAAGGCCGCGGTGCTCAGGCGCTCGTCGGTGACGACGTCGAGCGTGCCGTTGCCGTTGGCGTCGCGGAAGAGCTTGACGCCGGTGACGTCGGCGTCGAGCCCGAAGCCCGAGCGGTCCAGACGGAGCTGTGTCCACGCCCCCGTGTACGCCGACATCCACGTCTTGAGCACCATCATCGGGACGTTCGCCGAGCCCTGCGTGACGTTCGCGGGGGCGGAGCTCAGCGCGAGGATGTGCATCTGGGCGGGCGGGGCGTTGACCGTCAGCGGCTGCGACGCGAAGCTCGTGGGACCGACCTGGTTCGGCGCGGTGACCGCGAGATAGGTCTCGTTGATCGCGCGGAGCACGACCGTGCGGCCGGGGGTCGCGGCGGTCGAGAGGTCGACGGTGACGAAGTAGCGCTGAGGAGTCGTCCCAAGGGTGGGCGGCAGGTTGAAGCCGAGCGTGATGCTCCCCGCCATGCCCTGCCCGAAGCGCTGCCCGGTGGAGGTGATGAGCAGATACTGCGTGAGATTCGACGAGTCGAAGGCCCCGACGTTGTTGACGTCGTAGTAGACCTTCACGTCGCCGAAGTCGGCGTCGATGGCGCTGCCGGCCTGGTCGACCTTGAGGGTGGTCCAGCCGGCGTTCGAGACGTCGGTGCGCAGGGTCAGCGCCATGAGGGCGACGTCCTGCGTCCCCGGCGTGGCCCCCAGGATCGAGGCGACGCTGACCGTCGTCACCGTCACGGTGTTGGCGAACTGGTTGATGACGACCGGTCCGCCGTCGAAGGGGAACGTCGCCGTCTGTGACGAGACGAAGTTCGGCGAGCTCAGATTGAAGCTCGAGGTCGACGAGATGCGCACGCCGATGGTGCGTCCCGGGACGGCGGAGGGCATCAGGCTCACCGTGATGAAGTACGCGTGCGTCGAGGCGGTGATCGTCTGCGGGATCGAGAGCGGGATGTTCACCGAGCCGCCGGTGAAGCTCTGGGAACTATCCGTGATCGCCGTGTCCGCGCCGCTCGAGAAGACGCCGTCGCCGTCGTCGCGGTACACGCGCACGTTCCGGACGTCCGCGTCCAGCGCCGTGCCGCTGCTGTTCACGATGAGGCTCAGCCAGCTGAAGTTGTTGCGGCTGGAGACGAGGTCCAGGCGGAGCATCGGGATGTCGTTGCCCCCCTGGTCGGCGCCGCCGGGCGCCGCCGACTGGGCCAGGGGGATGAGCAGCTGGTTGACCGTCGCGACGATGCCCCGCGTCCCCGTCGTGATCGGGAAGGTGCTCGTGACGACGGTCTGCGCGTTGGGGACTCGGAAATAGGAGGCGTTCGTCAGGGAGGCGCCGAGGGTGCGGCCCGGGTTCGCGCCGGGACTGAGCTGATAGGCGATGAAGAACACGGCCGTCGTACCCTGGTTGATGCTCGAGGTCGTGATGTCGATCGTCGCCCGGCCCGCGACGAAGGGCGCCGAACCCAGGAAGATGTCGACGGAGGGGTTGAGCGCGTTGCCGTCCGCGGTCTGGTCCCGGTAGACGGAGGCGTTCGTCAGATCGGAGTCCTGGGCGGTGCCCGTGCGGTCGACGGTGACCCGGTTGAGCTGCGCGAAGCCGATGTCCACGGCCATGGACGCGCGCACGACCGAGTAGAGGTCCCCCTGGATGAAGCTCGCGGGAGTCTGGTCGGTCGCCGAGATCCTCAGGAGGTTGTTGACGACGACGGTCGCCGTGCTCGACATCAGCGGCAGCGTCGCGAAGGAGACGGTGTCGGCCGGGTTGTCCAGGATGACGTCCGGAGGGGTCGAAAGAGCGACCTGGAACCAGGAGCCCTGGGGGGCGCTGATGCCGACGTTCGCGGTGAGGAAGTAGTAGGCCGGCGCGCTCGTCACCGTGCGCGAGGAGACCGGCGCGTTCAGCGTGAGCGTCGAGTAGCCGTTCGAGAAGGTCGCGCCGTCGGAGAGCTTGTCGTCATTGGCCTTGTCGAAGGTCCCGAGCCCGAGCTTGTCGTACCAGAGCGTGAGGCCCGTGAGCTGGTTGCCCGGCAGCGTGCCGACCAGACGCACGACGACCTGGTCCATGATGCTCGTCCCGTTGCTGTCGGCCTGCGCGAGCAGGCGCAGCAGCGGCACATCGGCCTGCGCGGCCTGGACCGCGGCGGGGGCGATGTTCGTGGCGGTGAAGTTCACCCCGTTGGGTCCGTCGGTGACGGGGATCGGCGTCACGTACGTCGGGAACGGCCCTTCCGGGCTCGAGGGGAACTGAAGGGAGAAGTCGTAGGGCGTCATCGTGTCCACGCCGATGGTCGCCGTCGGCGGAGCGTCGGTCTGCATCCGGTAGACGAGGAAGTAGGTCTTCGACGACGGGTCGATGTTCTGCGTGTTGCCGGCGGAAGCCAGGTCGATGAACGCCTCACCCGCCGTGAAGGCCGCGCCGGCCAGCTCGACCTCGACTCCCCCGTCGAAGACGCCGTTGCCGTTGGAGTCGTTATAGATGCTCGCGCGGACGATGCCGGCGTCCGGCACCGTTCCGGAGCGCCGCACGCGCAGCGAATAGAACTTGGAGGTCGAGGCGGGCGGGGCGGCCAGGGCGAAGCGCAGCATCGGCACGTCGCTGTTCTGCATCGCCGAGGCGGGCGCGATCGCTCCCGTCGTGAAATAGACCGTGCCGAAGGTCGACGTCGCCAGGGCCACCGAGACGGGGGAGACGTTGAGGAGGTTGTCGCGTGCGCGCACGCGGACGTAGTAGGTCGTCGCCGCCGCGAGACCCGTGAACGAATAGGTGGAGGAGGTCGTGTACGGGGACGTCGAGACCGGCGGCGCGAAGATCGACGAGGAGGAGGTCTCGAACTGGAAGTCGCGGATGCCGCTGAAGGAATCGGTCGCCGAGACGGCCGTATACAGGCTCGTCGTCGAAAGCGCGAAGAGGGTCGCGACCGAGGGCTGGGGGACGGTGGTGTCCACCAGCACCGTATAGGGACCGGCGACGGTCTCGTTGCCGGCCTGGTCGTCGATGTAGAAGCGGACCTGATCGGTCCCCGCCCCGCCGGTCGCCGTCGTCGTCGACTGCACCAGCGAGAGACCCTCGAGCGAGACCGTCTCCGCGGAGCGGCTGCCCGCGCCGCCGCTCACGGCGACGCGGACCCCTCCGACGGGCGCCGTCGCGCTGACCAGCGTCCAGTTCGCGCCGCCGTCGACCGAATAGGACGCCCGGATCCGGCCGGCCTGACGGTAGTCCGCCGAGACCTCGGCCGCCGTGAGCGCGCGGTCGAGGACGCGGAGCTCCTCGATGCGGCCCGTGAAGGGTCCGCAGGCGGTCGCGGTGCCGACGAAGAGGCGCCCGAAGCCCGTCGCGTGCGACTGGATGAAGCTCCCGATCATGCCGCCGTCGGCGTAGAGCGTGTTGTGCCCGAGACCGTCGTAGGTGTACGCGATGTGGTGCCACGCGTTGGGCGTGAACGTGAAGGCGGAGTCGTTCCCCTGGTCGAGGCAGAGCAGGGAGTTCCCCGCCGCCGCGCTCAGGCAGTCCCCGCTCATGTGCAGGCGGAAGTTCCCGCCGTACTCGATGAGTCCGCCGCCGTTGGCGTTCTCAGGGTACACCCACAGCTCCACGGTCCGCGCGGTGTCGCCGGCGGGCAGGCTCGCGGTCCCCGTGCTGGCCAGGGAGCTCGCGCCGTCGAAGCGCGCCGCGAAGTTGACCAGACCCGGCGCCCAATCTGCGGCGCCGCTGAAGAGCATGCGCATCCCGCCGTCGATGCTCGTGACGGCGCCCCCTTGCCCCTCGTCGAAGGGTACGAGGGCCTTCGTGCCGTCGATGGTCCTCAGCGCGGGACCGCGGTCGATGCCCGCATCCAGGTCCTGGACCGTCACCTGTACGGTCACTCCGGTCGTCAGGGACGTGTACTGACCCTGACCGAGCGCCCCTTCGGTGGAGCTGAAGTGGCGGAAGTCGAGCACGGAGGGCGCCGTCTGGTCGATCTGGAAGATCGGCGAGGCCGAGAAGCCGGAATAGATGCCGATCGCGTCCTGGCCGCGAACGCGCCAGTAGTAGGTGGTCGCGGCGGTGAGGCCCATCGGCGAGAGATAGGACGGGTTGCTCGTCAGACTCTGCGCGCTCAGCGGGACGAAGCCCGGCTGGCTCGAGATGTAGACGTCATGGAGCGGCATCGCGTTCTGCTCGATCCAGACGAGGGTCGGCGTGCTCGTGCGGATGAACGCGCCGGACGCGGGGTAGAGCGCGGTGGGCGGGCTCAGGAGCGGGTCGACGAGGATGGCGAAGGGCCCCGCCGCCGCGACCCCGCCCGCGCGGTCGACGGCCGCGAAGCGCACCTGGTTGGTGGCGGCGCAGGGCGCGACACCCGCGCAGACGCTGGCGTTGAGGGACTGCGCGAGGTCCAGACCCGTCACGGCGACGGTCTGTGCGGCCATCGTCCCGTCCGTCCCGGTGAGCGAGACGGGCAGCGGGGTCGAGACCCAGACCTTGCCGCTGAACGAGGAGTCGGCGCCGCCCATGTAGAGACGGCCGTTGTATTCCCCGAAGGCATAGACCCGGTCGTTGACGGTGGGGAAAGTATGCATGATCATCTGCGTCCCCTTGCCGTCGTAGGCGTAGAGCCGGCCGGGGCTGCTGGCGTCGTTGGCGCCTGCATAGAGCCGGCCGCCGAAGGATTCGACCGCGTGAGCGTCGATCTCCGAGAGGTCGAGCGTGATCCCCCAGCCGCCGCCGTCGTACGAGTAGATGCGGCCGGAGAGGTTCGTGCCGGCGTAGAGGCGGTTGGCGTAGGTCTTCAGCGAGTAGGTCGCTCCGCCCGTGAAGAGCGACACCGTCCAGCTGCTGCCGTCGAAACCGTAGACGTTGGGGTTCCCGCCGGCGAACAGCCGGTTGTTGTAGACCTCGAGGGAGTGGATCTCCGGATCGGACGCCTTATAGGACGGGTACCAGAGGCCGACCTGGGGGTCGTAGACCCAGATCCGGCCGGCGGGGCCCGTACCGGCGTAGAAGCGTCCGTTGTACTCGGCGAAGGCGTTGACGCGGCCGTCGAGGGTCGCGAGCGGGCCCGTCCAGGCGAAGCCGTCGAAGGTGTAGACGGTGCCGTCTCCGAGGCCGGCGTAGAGCTTGTTCGCATATTCCTTGAGCGTTCGCACCTCCGCGCCGAAGAGCTGGGACTGCGACCACGAGGCGCCGTCGTAGACGAAGACCTTCCCGACGCTTCCTCCGGAGCCGCTGGCGGCGGCGTAGAGCCGGTTCTGGAACGCAACGAGCGCCGTCATCGTGGAGATGCTCGCGTCCAGGTAGGAATCGCCGACCCCGCCGTCGTACCAGGTCGCGCCGGCGTCCGTCGAGTAGACGACGCCGTAGCTGGTCCGTCCTCCGGCCGCCGTGACCTGCAGGCCGGACACCGAGTCCATGAGCGTCGCCGCGGCGGTCACGTTCACCGCGATGTCGTTGGCCGTATTCTCGGCCGTGGCCCCTCCGGTCGAACTGAGGGAACGGAAGGCCGAATCCGCGGGGGCGCTGAAATCCGTGACGAAGGACGCGACGCTCAGAGGCGGGGAGCGCTGGCCGAGGAAATCCTGGGCCGTCACGCGCCAGTAGTAGGTCGCGTTGTTGACCAGCGTGTAGGTGGACAGATAGTCCGCGAAGGTGTAGGCCGCGGAGGTGCTCTGGATGATCACGGGGGTGCTCACCGAGACGACGGGGGCGTTGAAGTTCGGGGTGACGTCCACCTCGAGGCGGTAGAAGACGAGCTTGCCCATCCCCGCCGCCGTCGTCGTGCTGGGTCCGTTCCAGATGAAGTTCGGCTGCTGGCGGACGTAGGCTCCGTTGACGGGGAAGGCCGGAGTGGAGACGGCGGCGGCCGCGACCGTGTCCACGATGAGGCCGTAGGGCCCGCTGACGAGCATGTTCCCGGCGCGGTCGGGGACGTTGAAGCGGACCTGGTTCGTGGCCAACGCGCCGACCGCGGAACTCGTCGAATGCGTGAGCGAGAGGTTCCGGATCGCGAGGGTCTCGGGTCCGACGCTCCCCTCCGCGCCGCTGAGCGCGATGTACGGCCAGCCGGCCGAGGACCAGGTCGCGCTCACGACGCCCCAGCTGGTCCCGGCGTTCGAGGAGACCTCCACGGCCCAGCGTCCGGCTCGCGAGAAGGCATAGTCGTCGGCGATCTGCGAGGATTCGGCGGCATAATCCAGCACCCGGACCTCGTCGAGCGCGCCCGTAAAGAGCCCGTCGCGCTGTCCTGTGCTGCGGTTGGCGGCGCAGAGCGTGAAGGCGCGGCCGTAGGGGCCGCCGTTGCCGCCCGCGGGGGAGATGCCGGTGTTCACGAGCACGCCGTTGACGTAGAACTTGATGCGCGTCCCGCGCACGACCATCGCCACGTGCTGCCAGATCCCTGCGTTCAGGAAGCCCGCCGGGCTCAGGTAGCCGCCCGCCGTGTTGTTCGTGAAGAAGAGCCGGTCGTCGCTGAGGCGCAGCAGCCAGTTCCCGCCGGGCGGGAAGATGCTGCCGACGCCGCCGATGACCTGCGTTCCGGAGAGATAGTCCGGATTCATCCAGAACTCGAAGGTGAAGGCGGTGGAGGCCGCGAAGTCGAAGTCCGCGCCCGCGACGTCCATGGCCTGCAGTCCGTCGCAGCGCAGTCCGACGCCGAAGGGCGTGACGCCGTAGGCGGCGGAGGATGCGTTCACCCCGATCATCGTGCCCGAGTTCCCCCGGCCGCTCGAGTCGACGGGCTGGTGACCCTCGCGCTCGCTGAAGTGCCAGAGTCCCCGCGTACCGGGGATGACCGGGAGTTCCCGGCCGTTCGTGAAGCCGGACAGGTTGTCGTCGAGCACGATCTGGGCGCTGCTCCCCTGCGTGAGGTTCGTGTACTGCGTCTCCGAGAGCGCCCCTCCGGTCGAATTGAAGAGACGGTAGAGCGAGGCGGTCGGCGTCGTCTTGTCGACGCGGAAGGTCGTGCTCGAGCTCCAAGGACCGTAGACGCCGAGTGAGCTCAGCGAGCGCACCCGCTGATAGTAGAGGTTCCCCTCGACGAGGGCGTGCGTCGAGAGGTAGACCCCGGTGACGCGCGAGATCCCGGTGTCGGAGACGAGCGCCGGGGTCGAGATGCTGAGGACGATGCTTCCGGGGGCGAAGTCCGGGTCGTTGGCCGAGACCTGCAGATAGAAGCGCCCGTTGGAGCCGCCCGGCCCGCCCATGCCCGTGACCGTCGTCGTGCTCGGGCCGGTCCACTGGAAGTACGGCATGGTCCCGGTATAGGAACCGTCCGCGGGGAGGTTCGGAGTGGAGACGGCCACGGCCGTGTTGGAGTCCAGCACGACCCCGTAGGGTCCCGCGACTCCGTAGTTGCCGGAGCGGTCGGCGACGTAGAAGAGGACCTGGTTCGTCGCCAGTGCGCCGACGGCGTTGCTCGTCGAGACGTTGAGGCTCATGCTCGAGACCGAGAGGGTCTGCGCCGCCGTCGAGCCCTGGCTCCCGGTCATGCCCACGAAGGCGCCCGAGCCCGGAACCGTCGCGACGACGACCTGCCAGGCGTTCCCGGCGGTCGAGGAATACGCGACGTAGTAGGGATGGCCGCGGACCGCGTCGTCGCGGGCCTCGCCGGAGTCCATGGCCCGGGCCAGCACGCGGACCTCGTCGATCCAGCCTTTGAAGCGTCCGCCGCTCTCGGTGTTGCCGATGTAGAGGGTGCCCAGGGCCGTCGAAGCCGCGCCGAAGCTGTTGCTGCCGATCGCGTTCCCGTCGACGTAAAGCGTGCCCACGATGCCGTCGTAGCTGAACGCGACGTGCTGCCAGACGCCGGTGCTCAGGACCGCGCCGGGGGTGTAGGGCCCCCCGCCCATGTCGACGGCGAGGCGCCCGTTGTTGAGGTAGAGGCGCTGGAGGTTCAGCGCCCCTGCACTGCCCCAGGTGACGATGCCGTTGGCGCCCTGGGTCGAGACGGGGTTGATCCACGCCTCGACCGTGCGGGTGCGCGAGCCCGTGGGGAGCCCGGTCGGCGCCGCGTTGCGGAGGTCTCCACCTCCGTCGAGATAGACGCCGGCCGCGAAACGACCCGCGGCTCTCGTCACGACCCCGACGCTCGACACTGAGATGTTGAGCGTGCCGCTGTCGCGCCAGACGATCCCGGAGGCGTCGTCGAGGTGCCAGAGCGAGAGGGTCCCGGGACCCGGCGCGAGCGGCGCCGGCCCGAGCGGCGCGAGACCCGAGAGCGCGTCCTGCACGGTGATCTGCGCCGTGACGGGGGAAGCGAGGTCGATGACCTGACCCTCGAGGTACACACCTCCGGTGGAATCGCGATAAGAGAAGGAAGCTCCGCCCGGGAGGGTGCGATCGATGTAGAACGGACCGATGTCCTGCTGAGAGCCGGCGACGTCGAGGGCGTCGAATGCGCGGACGTGGAACCACCAGTCGTTCGCATCGGTCGTCGCCGTGACCGTGGCCTTGCCGGTCGTCCACATGGGCTCGACGCCGCTGATGCTCGTGTTCGGGATGCGGTCGAAGAGATAATGGAAATGGTTGACGTTCCCCAGGGAGAAGTCGGCGGTGAACACCACAGAGGAGACGTTGACCCAGGTGCCGGTCGTCGTCTCCGGGTAGACGAACGCGCTCGCGGAGAGCACGGGAGCGACCGCGGAGATCAGAGGGAAGTCCACGGTCGAGACGGCGTCGGTGCCGCCGTTGAGGACGAAATCCTGCGTCGAGAGCGAGACCCCCAGGGTCTGATTGAGGTCGGCGCCGCCGGTGACGTCCCAGACGAGGAAATAGGTCTTCGTCGAATGGGAGATCAGCTGGGACTTCCCCTCTCCGACCAGGTCGAAGGTCGCCTTGTCGATGGTGAAGTCCTGCCCCAGCGTGAGGGCCGTGTCGAGGGCCGGCTCGTAGACCCCGTTGCCGTTGTCGAGGCAGAAGCGGATGTTCGTGACGCCCGCCGGGGAGCCGGACCCTTCGTTCTTGATCGAGACCTGATTGATCGTCACGAAGTCTTGAGCGGTCCAGAACTGAAGTTTGAGCATCGGGATGTTCACGGCGTTGCGGTAGAGCGTGGGCGGCGCGGCGGACACGGCGGTCGAGAGCATGAGGTCCTGGGCATCGACGACGACCGTCGAGGTCGAGCGCCCGAAGCCGACCGCGCCCGGCTGGAGGACGCCGTCGTCGTTGGCGGCCGTGTCCGTGACGACGGTCCCGGTGCCGCCGAAGTTGTCGAAGTGGTAGAGGACCACGGTGTTCCCGTCGATGTCCGCGCGCGGCGTCGGGACGAAGGAGGTGGCGTAGCGATATTCGTTCGAGATGCGCACGTCGTCGATCTCACCGAGGAGACTGTTGCCGATATGGCTGTTCGCTCCGCCGACCCCGAGGTCGCTGGTGATGTCCGAGAGCGCTCCGGTGGCCGGCTCCGTTGAGAGCATGATCCCGTCGACGTAGACGCGCTTGCCGGCGATGGGATGGTAGGCGCCGGCGATATGGTGCCAGGCGCCGTCGGCGATGGAGACCGGCACGCCCTCCTTGTTCGCGCAGAGGACGTCGGTCCCGATCAGGAGCGTAGGAACGCCGGCGCCGCAGCCGCCGCCGTTGAGCCAGAGCCTCCAGCCGCTCGCCCCTCCCAGGCTCGCGCGCGTGACGATCGAGCGGTCGATGCGGTCATCGGTCGTGCGGACCCAGGCCTCCACGGTGAGTTTGCTGGGATTGAGGACCGCCTTGTACGGCGCCGAGATGCGGCCGGAGACCCCATCGAGCTGGACGCCGGGGAACTCGGGCGCGTCGATGCCTCCGCCCTTGATCGTGAACGCCTGAGCGTCGAGGCGGACCGCCACCGTCGCGCCGTCGACGGGCATGTAGTTGTTGTCGAGCTGCAGGGCCACGAAGTAGGTCTTCGTCGAAGCCCCGATGCTCTGTACCGGCGAGAAGGTGATCGCCGCCGCGCTCGAGACGAAGGCCGCGGGGAGCGTCCGCATCGCGGGCAGGTCGCCGGAATCAAAGACCCCGTTGCCGTTGAAATCCTGGTAGACGGCCGCATTCTTGACCATGGCGTCCGCGAGGGTCCCGATGCGCCGGATGCGGAGCTTCGTCCAGCTCACCGACCCGTTGTGGGTCCAGAGCCGGACGCGCAGGAACGCCGTCGTGTTGTTCTGCAGCGCGGATGTCGGCGTCACGTCGTCGATGTTGATGCGCAGGGTCGCCGGCAGCACCGAGGCGACGTTCGAGAGTCCGGAGCGCACCCCGTTGCTGTCGAGGGTGGTCATCGCGAAGTAGTAGGTCGTGTTCACCGCGCCGCTGATGATCTGGGTGCGCATGCCGCCGGGGCTGTCTCCGGAGGCGGAGAGGACCATCTGATTGACGGCTTTCATGTAGTCGGCCTCGCCGGCGATGGGAGCCCAGGTGCTCCAGCGCACGTCGTAGCGCGTCGAGCCGCCGAGCGGAGTACTCCAGCCGTCCTCGCCGGGGATCGTCCAGCTGAGGCTGATCCAGGGGGTCGAGGAGGTCTCGACGCCGGAGACATAGGAGTCCTGCACGGCCGCGAGGTCGCCGACCGCGGCCGGGGCCGAGAGGTTCGAGGTCTGCTCCGCGCTCTCCGCGGAGCGGACGAGCCCTCCGTTCTCGGCCTCCACGGCCCAGTAGATCGTGGTCTCCTTCGAGAGCCCGAGCAGGCGCAGGCCCCGGGTGGTGGAAGACACCTTGGTGCTATAGAGGAAAGAGCCGCCGCCCGAGTAGCCGTCGAGGCCGTAGCGGGCGGGCAGCTTGTAGGTCGTGCTGCTGCCGGCGACCGTCGTGCCGACGCGGACGAAATAGCGCATCGCCGCCGTCGAGGTGACGGCATCGGTGGAATCGTTCCAGGTCAGCGTGACGACGCCGCTCGACGAGAACGAGGCGTATTCCTCGAACGACGCCGAGAAGCCGGTCGGCACCGCGGGCGGAGCGGTGACGACCCCCGTGTCGTTGCGGAGGATCCAGGACTCCACGCCTCCGCCGTTGGCGACCGCCAGGTCGAGCTTCCCGTCGTTGTTGTAGTCGCCCCAGCTCACGCCCTGGCTGGCGGCGCCGGTGCGCGGGAGGTTCTGGAAGAAGTAGGTCCCGTTCGAGCGCGGGCTCACGAGCGTCTTCGTCTCGCCCGCGGCGTTGCCGAGCGCGAAGTCGAGGCGTCCGTCGTTGTTGTAGTCGGCGAGCCCGAGGCCGACCGTCGTGCCGCCGACGCCGGTGATGGAGATGGCCGTGAAGGCCCCGCCGCCGTCGTTGCGGTAAAGCACCTCGTCGCCCTCTACGGCCACGATGAAGTCGAGCTTCCCGTCGTTGTTGTAGTCGCCCCAGGCGACCCCGTGACCGAAGAGGTTCGCGGCGCCGACCTGTACGCCGGCGTTGAAGCCGCCGTCCCCCCGGTTGCGGACGAGGACCGGCTTCTGGTTGCTGTAGTTCGCGAAGACCAGGTCGAGGTAGCCGTCGTTGTCGTAGTCTCCCCAGGCGACGCCCTGGCTGTCGTAGGTGGTCCCGCCGAGCGGCGCGCTCGAGAAGCTGAGGTCCGCCTCCTGACGCATGACGAAGTCTCCGGCCGCCCCCGCGACGGCGACGGCGAGGTCGAGCCGGCCGTCGTTGTCGTAGTCGCCCCACGCCACGCCGCGGACGTCCTGTCCCGCGGAGAGCGGGAGGACCCCCGACGTGAAGCCGCAGTCGCCCGTGTTCGTCATGAGAAGGACGCCGCCGCCCCCGTTGGCCAGGCCGACCGCCGCGTCGAGCAGGCCGTCGTTGTCGTAGTCTCCCCAGGCCACGCCGCGGGCGTTGCCGGAGGTTCCCGCCAGCGCGCTCACCGTGAAGCCGCCGGCCCGGTCGTTGCGGGCGAGCCACACGGAAGAGCCCGAATTCGTGACGAGCGCGTCGAGCCAGCCGTCCCCGTCGCAGTCGCCCCAGGCGATGCCGCGCGCGTCGCCCCCGCTCGCCGTGAAGCGCACGATGAAGGGGTACGCGGTCGTCGCGTTGGAGAGCGAGGAACGGACGTTGATCCGGTCCCTGGTGGTCAGCGTGAAGTAGTAGGTCGCCATCGCATCCAGCCCGGTGAAGTAGGCGCTCTGGGGCTGTCCCGCCGCGGTCGTCGTGGGGATCGTGACGACGAGCGGCGCCGCCATATAGGTATCGGTGCTCGTCAGGGCCTCCACGGAGGAGTAGCGGATCTCATAGACAGCGCCCGCGAGCGCGCCGGCGTAGCCGTCCTCGCCCGGAGAGGTCCACTGCAGCATGACCGTGACGGAGGACGCCCCGAGGCCGGTGGAGACGGAGACCGCCCGCAGGTCGGTCACGGCTCCGGGAGCGGCCAGGCCGGCGATCTGCTCCGCCGATTCAGCGGAACGGAGGAGACCGCCGTCCTCGGCGACGACGGACCAGTAGACCGTCGTCTCGCGCTGCATCTCCAGTTGGAGGCCGCGCGCGCTCGAGGAGACCCGCGTGCTGTAGAGCGAGGAGCCGCCGCCGGAGTAGCCGTCGAGGCCGTAGCGGGCCGGCAGCTTGTAGGTCGTGCTGCTGCCGGCGACCGTCGTACCCACGCGCACGAAGTAGCGCAGCGCCGCGGTCGGAGTCTCCACGTCGTAGGCGTCCCCCCAGAAGAGGGTCAGGATGCCGCTGCTGGAGAAGGCGCTGTATTCGGCGAAGCTCGCGGCGAAGCCGGTCGCCGGAGCGGAGGGCGCGTGGAGGACGCTCCCCGTGTCGTTGCGGAGGACGAACTCGTCTTCGCTCAGGTAGTTGGCCGCAGCCAGATCGAGCGTCCCGTTGCCGTCGGCGTCGCCCCAGCTGACGCCGATCGTGGAACCGTTGGAGACGGGGAGCACGACTTTCGTGAAGCTCCCCCCGTCGTTGCGCAGGATCGCCTTGTCCTGGGCGTAGTTCCCGAGCGCGACGTCGAGCCGGCCGTCGTTGTTGAAGTCTCCCCAGGCCACGCCGTAGGTGAAGGCCGCGCTGCCGGCCATGCCGACGGAGGTGAAGGTGCCGTTCCCGTTGTTGCGCAGGAGGCCCTCATCGAGGCCGTTCTGACCGACGACCAGGTCGAGCGTGCCGTTGCCGTCGTAGTCGCCCCAGGCGACGCTGTAGGAGTTCCCGCCGGTCGCCGGGACCCCTCCCAGGGCGGTGAAGACCCCGTTCCCGTCGTTGCGCAGGATCACGGCGTTCTGGCCGCCGTTGCGCGCGACCGCCAGATCGAGCTTGCCGTCGTTGTTGTAATCGCCCCAGGCGATGCCGACGTTGTTCCCCGAAGTGCCCGCCAGCGCGTTCTGCGTGAAGGTGCGGTCGCCGTTGTTGCGCAGGAGCATGATCGTCGAGCCGTAGTTCGAGACGACGATGTCGAGGCGGCCGTCGTTGTCGTAGTCGCCCACTGCGATGCCGCGCGAGTCTCCGGCCGTGCCCGCGAGATCCGTGTTCGTGAAGGTGCCGTCGCCGTTGTTCCAGAGGATCATCTCGTCCTGGGCCCCGGCGTTGGCCACGGCGAGGTCGAGCCAGCCGTCGCCGTTGAGGTCTCCCCAAGCGATGCCGTACGAGTTCTTCGCGGCTCCCGTCAGCCAGTCCGTCGTGAAGGACCCGTCGCCGTTGTTGCTCTGCAGGACGATCGCCCCGCCGTAGTTGGAGATCGCCAGGTCGAGGCGGCCGTCGTTGTCCGCGTCGCCCCAGGCGACGGAGTAGGAGTCTCCCTGCGTGCCGTCCTGGACAAGGCGGTAGGAGGGGGCGGTGGCCGCCACCGAGAGCTGCGCGGTGAGCTTCTCGGAGTCCGTGGTCTTGAGCACGAAGTAGTACGACGTCGTCGCCGAGAGGTTCTGGATCTGCGCGGTCCGCAGCGAGCCCGGCTCGACGCCGGAAGTGGCGAGGTCGACGACGAACGACGCCGCGTCGTAGGCGGCGTCGTCCGGGATGGCCGCCAGGGAGTAGCGGAGGCTGAAGGTGCTGTCGTTGAGGACGCCGAGCGAGGCGTCCTCGCCGGGCGCGGTCCACTGCAGGGTGACCGTCATCGACGACGCGTTGAGCCCGGTCGAGACGATGGAGGCCACGCGCAGGTCCGTGACGGCGTCGGGAGGAATACCCGCCGCGCACGCCGGCGCCGCGGCCGACGCCGCGAGCGCCGCGAGGAGGATGCGCTGGAATGCCGTCTTCAGGGTCATCGTGATGGATTGCTTCCCGCCTATAGGGAAGATAGCCGGATAATCCCGGATATTCACGAATAAATCACGAAGACTTAATGGGATTGTCCGGCACCGCTCGATCCGGGGTTGGACGGTCTACTGGGGGAGAATCCGGCGTTCGAGGACCTTCACGCGGGTCAGCAGCATCTTGTTGTCGAAGGGCTTGGTCAGGTAGTCGTCGGCGCCGCGGTCGTAGCCGGCGACCTGGTCCTCGATGAGCGCTCGGATGGTGAGCATCAGCACCGGCAGATCCTTGTAGCGCGCGTCGCCGCGGATCTTCTTCGTGAGCTCGAGACCGTCCATGTTGGGCATGTTGAGGTCGAGCACCGCGAGGTCCACCTTCTGCTTCTGCATGAGGTTCCAGGCGGCCAACCCGTCCTCCGCGGCGAGGACCTTGTAGCCGCCCTGCTTGAGGATCTCGGTGACCAGCTCCCGGAACATCGAGTCGTCGTCGGCGACGATGATCGTTCTCATGTCCGTTCAATCCTCTCTGTAGCCGTAGCCGACGCCGTAGACCGTGCGGACCCGCGAGCCGAGGCGTCCGAGCTTCCGGCGCAGGGATTCGATGTGCTTGTCGACCGTCCCGGGGCGGATGTCCCCGCCCTCGCCCTGCCAGATCGACTCGACGATGTCCCGGCGGTCGTAGACGCGGCCGGGCTGCTCGAGGAAGAGCGCGAGGATCTTGAACTCGGTCGGCGTGAGGTCCTTGAGCGCGGCCCACTTCGCGCGGGCGTCCTTGGCCCATACCTGCTGCTGCGAGCGGTCGAGCTTGATCCCGCCGTCGGGGGAGCGGAGGACGTCGAGCGCGGAGGCCATGCTCGGCAGGGCCCGGCGCAGATGCGCCTTCAGCTTCGCGAGGAGGAGGCGGTCGTCGAGGGTGTCGAGGAAGTGGTCGTCGGCCCCGGCCTCGAGGAAGTCGATGACCTTCTCGGGGTCCAGCGCGGCGTGCGAGGTGAGGATGACGGAGAGCCCGGAGGCCTGGCGCTTGAGCTGGCGGATGGAGTCGGAGCCGGACTCCAAGGCCGCGTGCGCGATGAGCGCGAGCCCGAGCCGGGCGCTCGCAGCCTTCGCGGCGAAGGGCGCGAAGGCCTTCTCCACCTCGACCCCCCAGCCCTCCCGGGTGAAGAGGTACTCCCAGCGCTTGGCCACCGCGGGGTCCGGCTGCACGACCCAGAAGACGAGTTGGGACATCAGTCCAGGGACTTGTCGATGCCGGTGAGCTCCTTGATGTACTGGCGCAGGAGCTTCCAGTCGACGGGCTTGTGGAGGAGGCGGACGTAGGGATCGGTCTTCGGGACGATCTTGCGCGCCTCGGCCGGAGGCATGCCGGTGACGAAGATGACGGGGAGGTTCTTGCGGATGTACGACGAGGCCCGCAGCTTCTTGAGCGCGTCGACGCCCGTGCCGAACCCGGGCATCTCGATGTCGGAGATGATGAGCGCCAGGCGCATGCCCTCGGCCTGGATGACGGACTGCGCGGCATCCTCGGCGCAGGTGACGCGATAGCCCGCGCCCTCCAGCTTGTTGACCATCATGTCGCGGATGAGCTGGTCGTCGTCGACGACGAGCACGTAGGTACGGCCGACCGGCGGAGCGGAGGCGGCCGCGACCACGGGAGCGGCGCCGGGCGGCGTCGCAGGGGCGGCGGCGGACTGAGCGGGCGCGGGCTGGGCCGGAGCGGGCCGCACCTGCGGTTGCGGCGCGGGCTGGACCGGTGCAGGGACCGGCGGAGACGCCGGCGCGGCAGCCGGAGCGTTCGCGAGCTGGATGCCCTGCTCGATGTCGGCCTCGGAGATGCCCTGCTTGAGCAGTTGGGCCTTGAGGGCCGCGAGGGGATAGCGGTCCTTGTGCTGACGGATGTAAGCGGCGATCTGCGGTATCGTGGCCATGCGCTAGGACTCTCGGCGGGGCGACCGAGTCAGTGTAGGTCCCGCTCCAGTGGAATTCAAGAACATAATTGTTAAATGTTTCACTCGCCCAGGATGTCCGCCACCGTATCGGCCAGCTCGCGCAGGTTCAGCGGCTTGCGCAGGATGGGCGTCTCCGACCGGAACTCCACGAGGCGCGCCTGGCGGTCGGGCGCCTGGCCGGTGATGAAGATGACCGGGATGGCTTTCGTCTTCTCGTTGGCCTTCAGCAGCGCGTGCGCCGTCCCGCCGCTCAGCCCCGGCATCTCGAGGTCGGAGATGATGAGGTCCGGCATCAGTTCGGGCGCGACATGATAGAGCCGGGCCCCGTCCTGGACGAGGGTCACGTGGTAGCCCCGCTCCTCCAGGAAATCCTTGAGCAGCGCACAGCACTCCTGGTCGTCGTCGGCGACAAGGATCTTCTTCTTCGCCTTGACGCTCATCAGCGTTTCCAATCCGACTTCAAGAAGCCCCAGCATTCCTGGTCGACCCAGCGCCCGTGCGCGCGCCGGTCGTCGCGCAGGCAGCCCTCGTAGCGGAAGCCCGCCTTCTTGAGGACTTTGCGCGCGGAGCGGTTCGCGGGGTCGATGCGGGCGCCGACGCGATGCAGGCCCATGCGGCGAAGAGCGTGCTCGACGAGGAGACGGGCCGCCTCGGTCGCGTAGCCGCGCCCCTGCCGGTCGGCGCGGACCCAGAGCGTGAGCCGCGCCTGAGCGCGCTCCTCCGGCTCGAGGCGCCGCAGGGCGGCGGCGCCCGCCAGGCGGCCGGTGCGCAGCTCGAAGAGCCCCCAGACATGGTCGGGGACCGAGCCCGTGCGGCGGACGAAATCGAGCTCCCCCTGGAGGTTCAGCGGCGTCGAAGCCCAGTCGACCCAGCGGCGCAGCGCCTCGCGGGAGGACTCCGCCGCCTCGAGGAGGGCTTCGGCATCGGTCTCCTGAAGAGGACGCAGCAGGACCTTGCGCCCGCTGAGCGCGGCGGGAGACGGGGAGTCGGAGGGTTGGACGGACTCCGGGGACATTGTCTTGATTTTACGATTTTTCCGTCCCTTTTTTTCAAGAGTCTCCGTACGCGGGCGCGCGCGGGCGTATGAAGTCGCCCGCCGCCACTCCGCTCGGTGCCTGACACCCGGCAACCCTGGCGTGTCTGGCACCGCCGTTGATGAGCGGCGGGCGCAAAAACCCTCAGAGTATCGAGAGCGCTTCCTCGAGCAGCCGGTCCGCGGAACGCTCGAAACCCATGCGCCGCGAGGCCTCGCGCGCCTTCGCTCCCATCGCCCGCAGGCGCGCGGGGTCGGCGAGAAGCTCTCGCAATCCACGCGCGAGGCCCGCCTCGGCCGGCTCGTCCTCGCGCAGGCGGCGCCCGTACCCCTCCTCCAGCAGTTCCTCCACCCCGTAGTGCCCGCAGGCGAGCACCGGGACCCCCTCGCGCAGGGCTTCGGCGATGGTGAGCCCGTAGCTCTCGTGCCGCGAGGGTGAGACGAAGAGGTCCGCGACGCGGAAGAAGACCCGCTTGCGCTCCGCGTCCAGATAGCCGGGGAAGAAGACGCGGGCCCGGAACAGCCGGGCCGCCGCGCGGCGCACGGCGCGCGCGTAGGAGACTCCGCGCATGAAGGCGGGCTCGCCGCAGATGAAGACCGCGAGGTCCGGGAACTCGCCCTCGACGCTCCGCAGCGCCCCGAGCAGGCGCTCGAGACCCTTCTCGGGGGAGATGCGGCTGAGCGTCATGAGGACCCTCGTGCGGGGGCCGAGCTGGAAGTGCGCGCGCAGGCGCGCGGCCTCGCGCTCGAGCTCCGTCTCGGAAAGCGCCGCGGGCTCCTCCCAGACTCCCCAGGGGACGACGCGCGTGCGCTCGGCGACCGGCGGCTTGCCGTCGCGCGGCCGGCCGGGATAGCAGCGTGCGAGCGTGCGCGCCATCGCGCGGGAGGGGACCGCGAGGCGCCAGGACTCCTCGACGACCGCCTTCTGCTTCGCGAAGACGAGGTGGAGGACGTCGGGGAGCAGCGCGTCGAGGCCCGCGCGCGCCGCTCGGTCCCAGAGGGCCGTCGCCCTCTCGGGAGACAGAAGGCCGCCGAGGTACATCCGGTTGAAGTAGTCGACGACGTCCACGTGCCAGAGCGACATCGCCCGCCAGCCTCCGCGCGCGAGCGCCCGCAGGTCGGGGGCCTCGGTGACGTCGTTGACGACCACGACGGTCTCCCCCGGAGGGAGCTCGCGCTCGCGCGAGAGGATGAACCGCGTCGCGGCGGCCTCGAAGGACCGGCTGAAGCGCGCGTAGCCGAGCTCGGAGAGCTTCACGAGCTCCGGATCCGGTCCGAGCCCCGTCTCGAGCCGATGATACTCGACCCCCCCGCAGGGGACGGCGGAGCCCGGCCCGAGGGCGAGGACGCGCACGCCGGACGCCGCGCTCCAGCGGCGCAGCAGATGGAGGCCGACCATCGCGCCCCCGCCCAGCGGCGTGCGATCCATCGGGTAGCCCAGATGCGCGCCGACGAACAGCAGATTCTTCAAGCTTTTCCATGATAACATTCGGGAAGGTAGAACGGCGTGCCCGAGCGGAGGGAACATGCACTCGAAAGACCGGAGGATCGTCGTCTGCGGCGGCGCGCGCACGCCCATCGGACACATCGCCCGCACCTTGGCCCCGCTCACGCCGCGGACGCTGCTGCGCGCGTCGCTGGAGGCGACGCTCGAGCGGACCCTCCTCCCGAAAGAAGAAGTCGACGGCCTGGTGGTCGGCTGGGTCGGACAGGACTTCGAGGCTCCCAACCTCGCGCGCGTCGCCCTCCTCGACGCCGGCCTCCCGATCTCGGCGCAGGCGGTCACCGTCCAGAACAACTGCGTCTCCTCGCTCGAAGCCGTCGCGGAGGCCGCGCGCCGCATCCTCGCCGGGGAAGGCGAGGCCTACCTCGCCGGAGGCGTCGAGTCCATGTCGCGCCTGCCCTACTCCATCGCCGGTTCGCGCGCGTCCCGGGAACTTCGCAGCCTCGAGACCGTTAAGACGAAGTGGGCGGAGCTCCCCACGAGCCCGTCGGTGTCCATCGTCGACTCCATGGAGCGCGGGCTCACCGACCCGGTGAGGGGCCTCAACATGGCGGCGACGGCGGAGGTCTGCGCCCAGATGTACGGGGTCGCGCGCGAGGCGCAGGACGCCTACGCGGCCGAGAGTTTCCGGCGGGCGCTCGCGGCCTGGGGCAGAGGCTTCTACGCGGGGCACGTGGGGACGCTGGAAGCCGGCGGCGCGCGCGTCGAGCGCGACGAGTATCCGTTCCTGCGCGAGGACCTGGCCGCCAACCCGGCGAAGTTCGCCAAGGCGCCGGCGCTCTTCGACGGCGGCTCCTACGGCATGCGCGAGTTCTACCGCGACTTCGGCGCGCACGTCCGAGGCCGCGCCTTCGAGGAAGGCGTCTCGAAGGGGACCGTGACGCTCTTCAACTCCTGCGGACGCTCCGACGGCGCCGCGATGCTGGTGGTCGCGGAGGAGCAGCGCGCGAAGGCGCTGGGCCTGCGCCCGCTGGCCGAGCTGCGCGGCTGGGACTTCCGCGGCAACGACCCCGCGCACATGGGCGTCGCGCCGGCCCTCGCCGCCCCGCTCGCGCTGAAGAACGCCGGCGTCCGCTTCGAGGAGCTCGACCGCATCGAGCTGCACGAGCCCTTCGCGGCGACGGTGCTCTCGGTCTTCAAAGCGGGGCGCGAACTCTCCGGACACGACTGGGAGTCCAAGCACCGTTGCGGAGCACTCAACCCCAATGGCGGCTCCATAGCCCTCGGGCACCCGCTCGGAGCGACCGGCGCGCGTCTCGTCCTCAACCTGCTCGGAGCCTTCGCCGAGGACCCCAAGGCGAGATTCGGGATGGCCGCATCGTGTGCTGGAGGAGGTATGGGCGCCGCTCTAGTGTTCGAGCGGCTGGCGTAGCGTCTTCAGTTTCCTTACTGCCTCCCCCGACGGGGGAGGACAGTGAGGGAAAACGTCCCCTAATGGCAGGCCGGCGCCATGCCGATGCTGAAGAACTCCGAACCCTGGAGGTTCCCCTTCTTCCCTGCCCGGTAGCGCGCGATGATCGCCATGCAGATGTCGTTCTGGTGCATGAGGAGGATGCGCTCCGGCTTCTTCTTCGGCCCCTTGTCGAGGAGGAAGACGATGAGCGTGAACTCCTCCTGGAGCTCGCAGTCGCTGCACTTCGTCTTCTCCATGACGAAGGCCAGCTCGTCGTCGGTGATCTCTCCGAAGCCGGAGACCTCCTTGAGCGCCTTCAGCATCCGCGGGTCGCCCCTCATCGCCTCGCACTGCGCGGGCGGGGCGTTCATGCGTCGGATGGGCGGCTTCCGGGTTCCTTCCGCGACCTTCTTGAGCGCGAGGAGCTCCTGGCGCTTCGCCGCCCAGCCCGGCTGAAGCTTCGCGGGCAGGCTCGCGGGGTCCACGGCGAGGAAGTCCGGCACCTTCTCGGCCGGAAGGTCGGCGGTCTGCGCCTTGAGAAAATACTCGACCATCTTCACGGTATCGGCGGAAGCCTTTTCGACGGCCAGGCATGAGGAGCTCGGGAGCATCAGTCCCACCGAGAGAGCGACTGCGCCCCCCCACCCCACGCCCCTCCTCCGCGTGCGGGGGAGGGATGAAGGGCGGGGGCCGCTCTCCCGGTCACGGGCGAGGATGGAATTTTTCATGGGCCCTCTTCAGTCCGGAGGCGTCGAGGTGCGTGTAGATCTGCGTCGTCGTGAGACTCGCGTGACCGAGCATCTCCTGCACCGAGCGGGGATCGGCTCCGCCCTTGAGGAGGTGCGTCGCGAAGGTGTGGCGCAGCAGGTGAGGATGGAGCTCGCGGGTCAGGCGCGCGCGCACCCCCAGCGCGCGCAGGTCCCGCCAGAGCTGGACCCGCGAGAGCGCCTTCCCCGCCCTCCCGAGGAAGATCTCGGGGTCCGTCGTCTTTCCGGCGAAGCGCGCCTCCCGCAGGCGCAGGAAGCGCCGGAGCGCGGCCCGCGAGCGCTCATGCATGGGGACCATGCGCTCCTTGGAGCCCTTGCCGAGCACGCGCAGCCAGCCCTCCTCGAGATTGACGTACTCGGGGCGCAGGGAGAGCAGCTCGGAGGCGCGCAGACCGGTCGCGTAGAGCAGCTCCAGCATCGTCCGTGCGCGGGCGAGCGGGTAGTCCCCCCCGTCGGGCTGCGACAGAAGGGCGTCGAGCTCGGCCGTCGTGAGGAACTCCGGCAGGCGCTTGGGGAGCTTGGGGGCCCTGAACTTGCGCGTGGGGTCCTCGAGGACGCGCTCCTCGGCGGACTGGAAGCGGTAGAACGCTTTGAGGGCCTCCATCTTCCGGAACACCGAGACGGGCGCGATGTCCTTCTCGCGCAGGTGCCAGAGATAGTCCGCGAGGACGCGGGGATCGGCCTTCAGCGGATCGCGCGCGCCGAGCCACGCCAGGAACTCGGCGAGGTCGGAAGCGTAGGCCTTGCAGGTGTTCGGCGAGAGCCCCCGCTCGAGCGCGCAGTGGCGCACGAACTCCGTCAGCAGCGGCGGCTCGGCCGGCTTTCCGGATCCTTCGCCTTTAACGGCGATGACGCGCCTCCGGCCCGCGCGCGGCGGGCCCGCCGCTCAGTGAGCGGCCTTGCGGGCGGGCTTGGCGGGCTTGGGGTCCGCGGCGGCGACGGCCGCGGGCTCCTTCTCCGCCTCCGGCTCCTGGGCGGCGCCGACGACGTACTTCGCGCGCAGGGCCTTCTCGATCTCGGCGGCGAGGACCGTGTTCGCCTGCAGGTTGTTCTTCGCGGCGTCGCGCCCCTGGCCGATGTGCTCGCCCTTGTAGGTGAGCCACGAGCCGGACTTCTCGATGACGCCGTTCTCGACGCCCAGGTCGAGCAGGCAGCCCTCGTGCGAGATGCCGTGGCCGTGGATCATGTCGAAGAGGGCCTGGCGGTAGGGCGGGGCGACTTTGTTCTTGACCACTTTGACGCGGCAGCGGGCGCCGTAGACCTCGTCGCCCTGCTTGAGGTTCTCGATGCGGCGGATGTCGAGGCGCACCGAGGCGTAGAACTTGAGCGCGAGGCCGCCGGTCGTCGTCTCGGGGTTGCCGAACATGACGCCGATCTTGTGGCGGATCTGGTTGATGAAGACGAGGCAGGTGCGCGAGCGCGCGAGCGAGGAGGTGAGCTTGCGCAGCGCCTGGCTCATGAGCCGGGCCTGCAGGCCCATGTGCTGGTCGCCCATCTCGCCCTCGATCTCCGCGCGGGGCACGAGCGCGGCGACCGAGTCCACGACGATGATGTCGAGCGCGCCCGAGCGCACGAGCTTCTCGGTGATCTCGAGGGCCTGCTCGCCGGAGTCGGGCTGGGAGATGATGAGGTTGTCGGTGTCCACGCCGAGCGCTTTCGCGTAGCCGGGGTCCATGGCGTGCTCGGCGTCGATGTAGGCGGCCGTGCCGCCCAGCTTCTGCGCCTGCGCGACGACCTGCAGCGCGAGGGTGGTCTTTCCCGAGGACTCCGGACCGTAGATCTCGACGACGCGGCCGCGCGGGAGTCCGCCGACGCCGAGCGCGAGGTCGAGGGAGAGCGCCCCTGTCGGGATGACGTCCACGCGGGTCTTGAAGCCGCGCTCGCCCAGGCGCATGACGGCCTCTTTGCCGAACGCCTTCTCGATCTGCGTCATCGCCAGCTCAAGGGCCTTGTTCTTCGCGCTGTCAGGGGTGCTCGTCATCGGCGTATCCTCCGTCGGGATTCTGGACGTCGTACGGGTATTCTACCACATGCGGCCGCCCTGCTCCGGCGGCCTCCGCAAGGACTACGAACGGGACCGCGGAAAAGTTCCCTTGGACCGCGCGTCTAGCGCCGTCCGTAGACTTCCGCGCTCATGAGCTCGGCGCTCGTGCGCAGCTCGGCCGCTTCGCGCCCGGCGTCGAGCACCGGGACCGCCACTTCGGAGACCCGCAGGATCGTGTCCCCGTCGCTCCACCAGAAGGCGCGCCCGGTGCGCCGCGGCTCGCCGTAGGCGAGCGCGTAGTCGACGACGAGCTCGTCGACGGGCTTCTTGCGCGAGGTGTCGAGGTCGTAGATCAGCTGGACGTGCACGAGCCGGTTGCGGCGCAGGCCGAGGCGGAGCGTCTCGACCCCGACGGGGAAGCTCTTCGCGAAGGCGCGTCCGATCTCATAGCGGCGAACCTCGCCGCCGGGCTCCAGATGCGAGGACCAGTCCCGCGCGGGCGGATAGATGCGGCGCACGACGTCGAGGGTGTCGCCGAGCTGCAGGCTGGCGAGGTAGCGCTGGATGCGCACGGTCTCGGCGCAGACGACGGCGGCGCCGAGGAGCGCCAGGACGCCCGCGAGAAAAGCGCGCCTACTCACGCTCGCGCCGGCCCGCCTTCGCGTAGAGGTCGAGGGCGGTCTTGTAATGGGTGTAGGTGATCTTCCCGATGCGCGCGATGTACTCCTTCGCGTACGGGTAGCTCGCGTTCTGGCCGGTGAGCACGGTCAGGACGTAGTCGCCGTCGGGGGAGAAGACGATGGAGACGTCGTGGCAGGCGCGGCGCAGCAGGCCGGTCTTGTGCGCGATCTCCCAGCCGACGGGCAGGGACTTGGCCAGGCGCGAGCGCGCCCGCTTGTGCTTGAGGATCTCGAGCATGAGCTCGTCGGAGAACGGGTCCACGATCTCCTTGCGGTAGATCTTCTCCATGAGCATGCTCATCTCGCGGGCGGTGGTGAAGTTCTCGTACTTCACGTTCCCGCTCTGGAGGCTCAGACCCTCGGGGTAGATCTCGGTGTAGACGAGGCCCATCTGCTGGAACTGGCGCTGGAGGTAGCCCATGCCGACCTCGTCGATGAGGATCCGCATGGCGGTGTTGTCCGACTCTACGATGAGGTGGTCGATGAGCTGGCGCACCGTGAGCTTCGAGCCGTCGCGCCACCACTTCAGCGAGCCGGAGCCCCCCACCCGCAGCCGGCGCTTGAGCGTCAGCTCCTGGCTGAGGGCGAGCTCTCCGCGGCTGATCTTCTCGAAGACGCCGATCATGATGGGGAGCTTGATGAGGCTGGCCGAGGGGAAGAGGTCGTCGGCGTGGGTGCTCCACTCCCAGCCGCGCTTGAGGTCCTTGACGTAGATGGCCATCCGGCCCGGATAACGGCGCGCCTCCTTCTCGAGCTGCGCGCCCATCTCGTCGAAGCGCTGGCGGAAGGGGTCCTCGGAGGAGGTCTGGACCTGCCGGACCTCGATGCGAGACTCGGAGGGGAGCGACGGGGCTCCGTCGGCCGCGGCGGGCGCCGCGGGCGCCGGCGAGGAACGGGGGCCTTCGGCCGTCGGGAACCCGGTGCGCGTCAGCACGGCGCACGCGACGGCCGCCGCGAGCGCGACGGCGACGGGCACCCAGCTGCGCCTGGACGGCGACGGGAAGCGTGCGGCCATCCCGAGAGACCTCCCTTCCGGCCTTCCGGCTAGACCTTCTGCGCCGGCTGCTTGCTGAAGCTCAGCTTCTCGCCGGGCCCGTCGAGGTCGATGTAGATCGTGCCGTTGGCGTCGAACTTCTTGAGCAGGATCTCCTCGGCGAGCGGGTCCTCGAGGTAGCGCTGGATCGTGCGCTGCAGGGGACGCGCACCGTAGTTCGAATCGAACCCGGTCTTGACCAGGAACTTCTTGGCCTCGTCGGAGAACTCGACCTTGAAGCCCTGCGCCTCGATCTTCTTGCGCACGCGGCCGAGCATGAGGTCGAGGATCTTCGTCATGTCGACCTCGTTGAGCGCCTGAAAGACGAGGATGTCGTCGATGCGGTTGATGAACTCCGGGTTGAAGACGCGCTTGACCTCGTCCATGACCGTGTCCTTCATGTCGCGGTAGTCGCGATCGGCGCTCGCCTCGGCGGCGGCGAAGCCGAGGGTCTTGCCCTTGGTGATCAGGCGGGCGCCGATGTTGGAGGTCAGGATGACGACGCAGTTCTTGAACGACACCTTGTGGCCGAGGTTGTCGTTGAGGACGCCGTCGTCCATGATCTGCAGCAGGATGTTGTAGATGTCGGAGTGGGCCTTCTCGATCTCGTCGAGCAGGACCACGGAGTAGGGCTTGCGGCGCACGGCCTCGGTGAGCTGCCCGCCTTCTTCATAGCCGACGTAGCCGGGAGGCGCGCCGATGAGGCGGCTGACCGCGAACTTCTCCATGTACTCGGACATGTCGATGCGGATGAGCGCGTCCTCGTTGCCGAAGAGCGCCTCGGCGAGCGCGCGCGCGAGCTCGGTCTTGCCGACGCCGGTCGGCCCGAGCAGCAGGAAGGTCCCGATGGGCTTCTTGGGGTCCTTGAGGCCGGTGCGCGAGCGGCGGATGGCCTGGCTGATGACCTTGATGGCCATGTCCTGGGCGATGACGCGCTTGTGGAGGACCTCCTCCATGTTCACCAGCTTCTCGGTCTCGCCCTCGGTGAGCTTCGTCACGGGGACGCCGGTCCACTTGCTGACCACGACCGCGATCTCGTCGGGGCCGATGGAGGGGACCGTCAGGTCGCGCTTGTCGCGCCACTTCTTCTTCATCTCCTCGAGGCCTTTGCGCAGGTCCTTCTCCTTGTCGCGCAGGCGGGCGGCCTTCTCGTATTCCTGTCCGGCGATGGCGGAGGACTTCTCCTTCACCACGCCCTCGATCTCGACGTCCTTCTCCTTGAACGAGGAGGGGGCCTGCGTCGTCTGCAGGCGCGCGCGGGAGCCGGCCTCGTCGAGCAGGTCGATGGCCTTGTCGGGGAGGAAGCGGTCGGTGATGTAGCGGTCGGCGAGCTCGGCGGCGGCCTTGAGGGCCTCGTCGAGGTACTTCACCTTGTGGTGCGACTCGTACTTGTCGCGCAGGCCGGCGAGGATCTTCACGGTGTCCTCGACGCTGGGCGGGTCGACGAGCACGGACTGGAAGCGGCGCTCGAGCGCGGCGTCGTGCTCGATGTATTTGCGGTACTCGTCGAGCGTCGTCGCGCCGATGCACTGGAGCTCGCCGCGCGCGAGCGCGGGCTTCAGCATGTTGGAGGCGTCGATGGCGCCCTCGGCGGCGCCGGCGCCGATCATCGTATGGAGCTCGTCGACGAAGAGGATGATGAGGCCCTTCGCCTTGCGGATCTCCTCGATGATGTTCTTGAGGCGCTGCTCGAACTCGCCGCGGTACTTCGTGCCCGCGACGACGGAGGCGAGGTCGAGGGTGAGCACGCGCTTGCCGGCGAGCAGTTCGGGGACGTCGCCGCTCATGATCTTCTGCGCGAGTCCCTCGACGATGGCGGTCTTGCCGACGCCCGGGTCGCCGATGAGGACGGGGTTGTTCTTGGTGCGTCGCGCGAGGATCTGGATGACGCGCTCGATCTCGTCGAGGCGGCCGATGACGGGGTCGAGCCGTCCCTCGCGGGCGAGCTGGGTGAGGTCGCGGCCGAACTCGTCGAGGGTCGGTGTCTTGCTCTTGCTCTTCGCGCCCCCCTCCTTCGGACCGCCCTGAGCGCCGGCCTGCGGGCCGCCGCCGCCGGCGTTGGGCTGCTGGCCGCCCTCGCCGAGGAGGTTGAGGACCTCCTCGCGCACGACGTCGAGGCGCAGGCCGAGGTTCTCGAGCACCCGGGCCGCGACGCCCTCCTCCTCGCGGATGAGCCCGAGCAGAAGGTGCTCGGTGCCGACGTACGAGTGGCCCATGTGCTGGGCTTCCTCGACGGCGTACTCGAGGACCTTCTTGGCGCGGGGCGTGAAGGGGATCTCGCCGAGGAGCATCACGTTGTCGCCGGTGCCGACGATCTTCTCGATCTCGGCGCGCACGCGGCGCAGGTCGACGCCGAGGTTCGCGAGCACCTGGGCGGCGACGCCCTCGCCGAGGGCGATGAGGCCGAGGAGGATGTGCTCGGTCCCGACGTAGTCGTGGTTGAGGCGCTTGGCCTCTTCCTGAGCGATGAGGATGACGCGCTGCGCCCTTTCGGTGAATCGGTTGGACATGATGACCTCGTTCGAGTCGTATCCGCCTGCGTCTCGCGGCTGAAAACGGTGCGCCGCCGGACGATTTCCCCGGCGATATTCGTTGATTATGGCATAGCGATATTAACTATTCAAGGCGCGCGGACGCGCGCGCGTACGGAGAACGAGGGCTCTATCGCGTGCGAAGACCGATCTCGCGAAGAAGAGGCGAGCGGCCGTCCGCGGCCGCTTCGAGATCGACCCGATACTCGACGATGCGGACCGAGCCCAGGGATTGCCCGTTCTCGACGCGCCGCCATGACGAGAAGTCTCCGCCGGCCGCCGTGCGGACCGAGATTCGGAGCTTCCCGCCGTTGGAATCCGCCTTCCAGACGAGACGGCACGGCCGCGACTCCTTGAACGAGAGCGAGCCGAAATAGGTCCCGGAGCGGACCGCGCTGCGATCCACGCGGACCCGCAGCGCCCGCGACGCGGCATGGCTGCCCTCCGCGCCGCCGATGACATAGAGAGAGTCCCCCCAGAAGGGAGTCCCGAAGAAGTCTGAACGGGGTCCGGGCAGACGCCCTACCCGCGTCCAGACGCCCGGCTCTCCGTCCGCGGAAGGACGCGACGAGAACACCGCGCTGCTCGCCCTCTGCGCGGAGTCCACCCCCGGATAGGATCCGCCGAGGATGAAGAGTCTTCCGTCGGCCGCCGCGAAACCCTGCCCGAGAAGAGGAACGGGGAGCATGCGTCCCGCTCGAAGCAGTCGGCGCGGCCCCTCCGCCGAAGCCTCCATCCAGAGTACGGTCTTGGAGCTCTCGAGGGCTTTGTTGCCGCCCGTAAGATAGATGCGGTCCATCGCCGCCGCCGGCGTCAGGCCCCCGCGATCCGTCCCGGTCTCGATCCTCTCCCAGGCTCCGAACCGACCCTGCGGTTGGATCTCCGCGGTCAGCATGTACGGAAGGTTCCCGCGGACGTTGACTCCTCCGGACAGATAGGCGCGCCCCGCCCAGACCGCGGCATGCCCGTACGTCAGTGCTTCGGGGAGACGCGCCACGGCCGTCCATGCGCCGAGCCTTCCCTCCTCGCCGATCCCCGCCGCCAACACGTCGTCGCGATAGCCTCCCCCATATCCGCCGAAGACGAATAGACGCCCGTCCCAGACGGCTATCGGAGCCTGATAGCGCGCACCCGGAAGAGGCGTCTCGCCGCGCCATTGCCCGAGCGTCCCGTCTTTCAGGACCGGTGCGGAAAAGACGTCGGCGCTGGCCGCCCCTCCGTCCGACTCCCCGCCGACGACGTAGATCCTCCCCGCCCAGACCGCGACGCCGTGCGTCTTCTTCGGGCCCGGAAGCGGCGTCACGTCGTCGACCGAGAACACGGCGTCCGCGGGGCGCACGAGCCGGACTCCCGCGTCGTCGACCTCGATCCCCTGGCCGGCCCATGCGCCGTCGATGAAATCCATACCCGAGACCTGCCCCGCGCGCGGCGCCCTCGCAATCCCGATCTCGGGAGACGGCATCTCGGCGGGAAGGACCTTCGCTTCGCTCATCGTCGCCGCTGCCGCTCGCGGCTCATGTGCGGACGCCGTCGGGCGTGGAACGCGCGCTCGCGCAGCAGAGAGCATCCGCCCGGTTCCCATCTCGACGACTCGCGCGTTGATCTCGGCGTTCTCGGCGTCGAGGCCGGTGAGGGTGCCGACGACGACCGCGTCGGCGCCGGCGAGTCGCCCCAACCGCTGGAGCGAGGCCTCGTCGAACGCTCCGGACCCCTCGACGCGATGTTCGTCGAGGACTTTGTCGAGCAGCGATCTTTCGACGAGCTGCAGTCCCTTGCGCCGATAAAGCCTGGTCGTCAGCGCTTCGGCGACCTTCAGCCCCGCGTTGGAGTCGTGCGATTCGAGGTCGCGGAAAGGCAGAACGGCGATCCTGCGATCACCCTTGCCGAGAGGGTCGGCAAGATCCTCCGCCAGGCGCCGATAGGGGTCGGACCCGAAGCAGCCGCACGCGATCAGAACGACGAGAGGAAGAGTCCTGCGCATGAGCGTAGTGTAGCGCTCGCACTCCGCACCGTCAACCTTCATGAATCCTTAGGACCCGAAGGGGGCTGGGCCCTATGCCGCGACGGGAACGCCCCGAAGGCCCACGCGCGCGTTCAAGCACGCGGGTACCCTATGGCCGATGAGGAAGAGGTCCCTGCCCTCCCGCCTCCTGAGCGCCTTCCTCGGCGCCGCCCTCTTCATCCTCGCCCCCGGCCCTCAAGCCCTCACGCTCTTCGCCCAGACGGTCCATACCGCGCCGATCGCGCCGGCCTCCTTCACGCCGACCCCCTTCGTAGGGGCCGCCGCCGTCCTCACCGGTCAGGGAGCCAACGTCCTTCCCATCACCGGGACCGTCCGCCTCGACGCGCCGCTGACGCTTCCGACCGTCCAGCCCGCGACTCTGTCGCCGACGGTCGGGACGCCCCGAGCGAAGTCGGGGGCCGCCGTCGCCGCGCTTGCGCCCAAGAGCTTTCTTCCCGTCGCCCGGACGAACTCCGCCGTCATGGCCGCGACCCCCTCTCCCTTCATCCCTCTCCCCCGCCGGGGGAGAGGGGAGGGTGAGGGGGCCGTCGCGATCTCCGCGCCGTCCGAGACCGCACAGATCTCCGTCATAAAGACGCTCGAAGAGAGCGGCGCTGCGATCGCGAAGGCCGAGACCGACACCGGCCGCCTCTCGCTCCTCGAACGCCTCTTCCACGGCCGCCGTGCGGCCGCCGTCGACGAGGACTCCTCCGTCGCGGGGCGGACGGTCTCCCACCTCCCCGAGCTCGCGCCCTCCAACGAAGGCGAGCACGCGGCCGCGCCGGTCGTCCCGGCCCCGGCGCCTTCGGCCCCGGCCGACGGCTTCAACAAGAAGGCCGTCATCGCGCTCTTCATCACCGGCACGCTGTCGATGGCCTCCTTCATCCTCACCTCCATCGCCTACCCCTTCGTCGCCGCGCCGGCCGTGGGCTGGGCGGTCTACGGGACGCTCATGGCGCTCGGACCTCTGGCCGCCATCGCCACCGGCCCGCTCAACGGCGCGCTCGCCGACAAGCTCTCGGCGCGGCACTCGATGGCCATCAACGTCGGCCTGCGCTCCATCCTCACCCTCGCGCTCCCCGCCTTCTCCTACTTCGGCATCCTCAACTTCTGGACGCTGCTGCTCTCCTCCATCGCCAACGGCTGGGTCCTCTCCTCGACGATGACGACGGACAACGCCTACATCCGCCGCCTCGCCGGCAAGCACCAGGAGACCGTCACCGCCCTGCGCTCGGTGCACTACGTCACGATGCAGGTCGTCCTCGGCCTCATCATCGGGGTCGGCTCCATCGTGGACAAGTGGAACCCCCTCCTCCCCTTCCTCATCTCCGCCGCGGTGCACGCCTTCCTCGTCGTGCCCATCCTCTGGTTCACGATGCCGACCGACGCCCCCAAGGCGCGGCCCGGCGCCGAGAAGAACGGTCTCTCCATCGGACCGTTCCTGAGGAAGTACGGGCTCGAGATCGCATTCCTCGCCGGCGCGGTCGCGCTCTACGCCGCTTCCGGCCCCCTGCTCGCGGCGCTCGCGCCCTATGCCCTGCCGAGGGTCGTCGCGGGCGTCCTGAAGTCCTCGCTCCCCATCACCGCGGCCCTCTTCTTCTGGGTGTTCCGCTCGGACACCGTGCGCGCCCTGCGCGCCGGGGAGTTCCGCGAGCCCTCGGCCCGGGAGAAGGAGGTCGCCGCGCGGCTCGCCGAGCTCGAGGCCGCCGGGAAGTCCGCCGAGCCCGAGGCCAAGGCGCTGCGGACCGAGTCGAAGCTCTGGAAGGGCCGCCAGTTCGCCTCCATCCTCTACTCCTCCTTCCAGGCGGTGCTGACCTACCCCCTGCAGAACTTCGCGCTCCCTCTCATCGCGACGACGCTGGTGGGCGCGACGGGCAAGGGCCTGATGCTCGGGATGCTCCATGGCGCGGCCTTCTTCGGGAACCTCATCTCGATCTCCTCGCAAGTGAAGCTGCCGGAGCTCACCGTGCCCTTCGTCGGGAAGAAGGTCGCCGGACAGCGGCTGGTGCAGGGAGCGGTGCTCGCGCTGGCCGCGACCTGGGTCTACCTGACGCTCGTGCCCGGCAGCCTCGTCGCCGCCGCGGCCGCGGCGGCCCTGGTGGCCGGGCTCATCGCGCTCTCGAGCCGGCTCACGCACCGCGGCTGGATCAAGTTCCTCGGCGCCGGACTTCTCGCGATCTGGGCGCCCTATCTCGTCTGGACGCTGCCCGGCGCGGCGGCATGGATCAGCGTGAAGACCGCGTTCTTCCTCACGATGCTCCTCTATGGGATGTTCACGGGCCCGGCCGCGGTGTCCTTCAGCGTCTACCAGCAGGGAAGCACCCGCCGCGAGGACCTGGGGAAGGTCTTCGGAGTCTCGAGCTCCTTCTTCAACACCTTCAACTCGATGGGCTACGGCCTGCTCTCGCTGGCCGCCGGCCTGCTGACGCAGGCCTTCCCCACCCTCCTGCTCCCCATCGGGGTCGCCTATGTTCTCGGCGCGCTGCTCTTCTGGCGCGCGCCGAAACGCCTGCCGGGCCTCCCCGACAAGCTCTTCCAGGAAAAAGAAAAGAAGACTTGAGGACTACGGCGGGTAGCCGTAGACCGTGACCCGCAGGTCCTGCGGCAGGTCGGTGCTGGAGATGCGCGGCATGCCGATCTTCAGCCACAGCGTGCGTTCCTCGAGGTAGATGAGTCCTGCCCCGTTCTGCCCCCCCGCGAACCGGGTCCCCGTGGCCTGCAGCGGCGTCTCGGCGAGCAGGTCCTCGCCCGTGAAGTCCGTCGCGGCCGGCTGCGCCGCGTCGAAGAGCGCCTGCACCGTCAGCGTGTCGGTCCCCGACGATGAGGCCACCGACCAGGGGCTCCCTCCCGAGGTCACGACCTCGGCCTTGAGCTGGAGGGTCGCGGGACAGGCGACGCCGTTGCTGACGACGAAGCCCGTGGGGATGAGATGCTCCGTGTTCACGTCGATGTTCCCGATGTCGACGCTGTGAACGGAGAAATTCGCGCCCCAGTCGTTGAGCGTCATCGTCGAGCCCAGGGTCTGATAGTTGGGGAGCACGTTGTAGCTCAGCGAGGCCAGGCGGAAGTAGTAGGTCGCGCAGCGGTCGAGGGTCCCTCCCGCGCCGATCGTCAGGGAGCTTGCCGCCAGGGAGTAGGTACGCGAGGAGTAGACGAGTCCTCCCGGCAGGAGCGCCCCGAAGTTCGTCGAGGAAGCCTCGAGCCAATAGCCCGCGGCGCTCTTGCTCGCCGCGTCGGCGGCCGCGGTCGGAAGCGCCTCCCACTCGGCCGTGATCGAAGCGATGTGCACCGAGGGGAACACCTCCGCGGCGGCGGCCGGAGAGAAGGCGAGCGTCGCGCTGGCCCCGAGCACCGCATAGACGCTCGTCGAGCCCTCGACGTTGAGCGCGGCGACTCGATAGTAATAGGTCGTGTTCGGGTCGAGCCCGGCGACCGTCAGCGTGGAGGCCAGCACTTTCGCCGTTTCCGAGGTCAGCACGAGTCCCCCCGGCGCGGAGGCCCCGAAATCCGTCGACGACGCCTCAAGCCGGTAGCCGGAGCAGCTGTCCTTCTGCGGGGCCGTCTCCCAGGCCGCCCAGGCGACCGTGATGGAGCTGAGCGCGTTGTTCAGGAAGGGCTGCGCGAGAACGCGGGGCGGCCGCGCGAGCGTGGCGAGCGCCGCCTCCGCCGAATCGGCGGCGTTGCCGCAGGCGGAGACGCGAACGAAACGCGTGTGGAGGGTGTTCGGGTCGAGCCCGGTCTCGGTGTAGGAGGTCGCCGAAGGCTCGAGGACCGGCGACTGCCCGAGCCCTCCGGTCGAGGAGAAGAGCTGGTAGTCCTTCGCTCCGTAGACGGTGCTCCAATTCCAATGGACCGTATCACTGGTCGCGACCACCGCGACGAGCGACGGAGACGGTAGCGTCACCGTCGAGCTGAAGCTTCCGTCGCCGCCGGCTCCCGAGGTGCCGCCGCCCGAGAGCCCGCCGTGCGTCGAGACGAAGAGGTCGCAGGTGTTCCCGCCGACCGTCACGTCGATGGAGACGCGGCCGCCGCCGCCGCCGCCGCCCGGGTCGTCGCCGTTGTCGGTATCGGTGCCGCCGTCGCCGCCGAACGCCGTGATCGTCCCCGAGCCGATGAAGTAATCGGCCTTCAGGTAGACGGTGCCGCCCGAGCCGCCGCCGCCGGCGCCGGTCGTCGCCGAGCCCCCGGTCCCGTTGTTGCCGCGGCCGCCGTTGGCCGCGATGAGTCCGTCGAGCTTGAAGGTGTCGGCCTCGATGCGAACGCAGCCGCCGCCGCGCCCGCCGCCGTTGGCGGCGGCCGTGTCTCCGCCGCCGCCGCCCGAACCCAGCTGCATGGGCGATGTCCGCGAGTCGTAGGCGCTGCCGCCCACGTTGATGCTGGCTTGCCCGCCGGTCCCGCCGTGTCCGGCCCCCGAGCCGCCGCCGTTGGAGGCCGTGTCGCCGAAGCCCGCGCCGGTACCGGAGCCGTCGCCGCCGTTGGCCGCTCCGCCCTGGAAGCCGTTGGTGCTTACGGCGATGGTCGAGCCCCCCTGCAGGTCGAAGGTCCCCGCCACGCGCATGACCACCGCGTAGGTCGCGACGTTCACGCCTGTCGTGTTGATGCGGTGCGAGAGCGATGAACCGCGCACGAAGGTCGCGTCGCCGTTGAAGTACAGCTGGTAGGTCGTCGCGAGCGTGAGCCCGGCGTTGGGGTAGACGAGTACGCTGCCGCCTCGGACGATGGTCGTCGCGATGTCGAGGTTGACGGAGACGGAACCGTCCACTTTCCCGAGCGTCATGCTTGAGAAGCTTATGGGAGCGTTGGTGACGAGGGCGCGCACGCGCGCGTTGTTGAGCGCGATGGTCACCGGCGAGCCGGCGTTGGGCACGCCGTTGGGATTCCAGTTCGTCGCGGTGTACCACAGTCCGTTGCCCCCCGCCCCCGTCCAGGTGAAGGGCGTGATGATGGTCCGCGTGCCGGGGAGATGGACGTAGTGGGCGGCGTTCTCATGGTTGAGCGTGCCGACGCGGAAGGCATAGGTCGTGCCCGGGTTGAGGTCTATCACCGTCAGCGTGCTGGGAACGAGCCGGTTCCCGACGGAGTAGACGAGGGTCGTAGAGGAGAGCACCTCTCCCGTCCAATCCGTGACTCCGAAGGCGTCGGTCGTCGTCGCCTCCACGACGTAGCCCTGGCAGGCGGCCGAGTCCCCGGCGACGGCCGCCGAGGGCAGGGCGTTCCAGGTGACGCTCGCGCTGGTGGCGAAGACCCCGTTGATGGCGTTGTAGAGGTAGGAGGCATTGGAGACTTGGCGGGCGAGCGTCGAGCGCGAGCTCACTTCGACGACATTGGGGACCGTATTCCAGTTGAGCGCCCCCAAGCGCAGATAGTGCGTCGTATTCGGCCACATCCCCGCAGCGAGGTTCCCGTAGAGGGTCAGTGCGGTGAGCCCGCCGGCGGGATAGGAGGAGATGTAGACCTGCCCTTTCCCGTTGAAAGCGGTCGACGAGCCGCGCAGCTCCCAGCCCGCCGGCGGCGGCGAGGCGAGGTCCCAGGTCGCGGTCATGCTCCCAAAATAGACCTGCGGGACCTCCGCGCCCGTGGGCAGGCCGGCCAGCGTCGAGGTGGAGCCGGGCTCGAGCCAGGCGCTGGGCACCGCGTTGTGGTTGAGGGCGCCGATCCGCAGATAGTAGGTCGCGTTGAGCGTCAGCCCGGTGAAGGTCGCCGTCGGCACGTCCCCGACGGGCGCCGTCGCGAAGGCGACGCGGTCGAGCTCGAAGGGGTCGAAGCTCGGAGAGACGGAAAGCTCGATGGTGTAAGTCGTGCGCGAGAGGGGGTTGTCGTTGCGCAGCCAACGCACGGTCATGCTCGTTCCGTGAACTTGAGCGAACGTCGGCGCCGCGAGGGCGGGCTGTCTGGAGAGCGTCGAGGTCGACGCGTAGACGAGGACGCTGGAAAGGCCGTTGTTGTTCACCGCGCGGACGCGGAAGTGATAGGTCGTGTTCGCGAGCAGGGTCCCGCTGCTCAGAAAGAGCGTCGTCACGGCGTGCGTAGTCACCGGCGCGCCGTAGCCGAAGGAGGGGTCGGTGGAGACGTTGACCTGATGCTCGGTCCCCGCGCGGTTGGTCCCGCCCGACCAGTCGAGCCGCAGGGCGTCCTCGGTCGGCGGGAGGCCCTCGAAGTCGAGCGACGACGGGGCCAGAGCCAGGGTGGAGGTGGCTTCCAGCACCCGATAGTCGGAAGGCACGCCGTTGTGGTTGAGCGCCCTCGCGCGCAGGTAGTAGGTCGTGTTCCCGTTGAGACCGGAGAAGGCCGCGCCGGGGCCCGCGTCGGGGACCGTGCTGACGAGGAGCTTGTCCGTCTCGGCCGGGCTGAAGCTCTCCGAAGCCGAGGCCTCGAGCGTATAGGTGGTGAGCGCGAGCGCGTTCCCCGCCGCATCCCAGCGCACGAAGAAGCCGTCCTCGAAGACTTCGGCGAAGGACGGCGGCAACATCAGCGGTTGTGCGGTCAGCGTCGAAGTGGCGCCGAGCGCCGCATAGGCGCTCGCGGCGCCGCCATGGTTCAAACCCGCGGCGAAAGCGTGATAGGTCGTGTTCGACAGGAGCCCGAGGAGCGTCGCCGCCGGAAGAGCACCCGCGGGGCTGGTGGAGCGGTACACGTTGCCCTCGAACGCATTGGGCCAGTCTTCGCCGGTGCTGAGCGCGAGCGTGTAGCTTGAAAGATTCAGGGGGTTCCCATTGGCCGACCAGGCGAGCGTCAACGAGGAGACATGGAGCAGCGGAAAGGAGTCCGGGACGCCCTCGGGGACGAGCGTGAGCGTCGCCGTGGACGGGAGGGGGATCACCGCGCTGTCGGCCCCGTCCGTGCTCGCCTTGACGCGATAGTAGTAGGTCGTGTTCGCGGCAAGCCCGACGGTGGCGACGAAGACGTTGAAGGTGCCCGAGCTCGTGGTGGCCGGCGAGGAGAAGTCCCAGGCGTCGGAGGTCTCGAGGGTATAGATCGTCTGGTCGGCGTTGCCGTTGGAATCCCAATGGACGATCATCGCTCCGCTCGAGACCGCGGTGAACGGCGGGTCGACCGCTGCGGGGTCGACCGGCTGCAGCTTCGTCTTCGTGGAGCCGAGGACGAGGTAGCGCACGACGCCGGCATGATTGAGCGTGCCGACGCGGAAGTGGTAGACCTTGTTGGTGGCCAGCGGCGGCTCGGAGACGACGAGCGTGCTGGCGCGCACCGAATAGGTGAACGAACTGGAGACGACGCCTCCGGGCGAGAGGGCTCCGAAATCGGTCGAGGAGGCCTCCAGGACGTAGCCGACGGCCGTCATCGAGTCCACCTCCGGCGGCTTCGTCGGCAGCGCGGCCCAGCGCGCGGTGGCGGAGGTGAAGAAGACGCGGGAGGTGCCGTCGTCCGCGAGGAACGGGTCGTCGGTGGGAGCGGTCTTCTGCGTCAGGCGAGCGAGGGTGACGAAGGTCGAGCGGTTCGAGGCGTACGAGAGGTTCCCTCCCGCGTCCTTCGTCCAGAGCTGGGCGTAGTAGGTGGTGTTCGAGAGCAGGCCGTAGGTCGGCGTGCTCACGGCCGCTCCGGGCGCCGTGTCCTTCGTCGACACGACCACGACCGCGTCGAGATAGCGGAAAGTGTCGGGAGCGGTGAAGCTCGCCACGCGCACGTAGTAGGTCGTCCACGGCGCGAGCGCGCCCATGCGGCCGTCGTAGCCGGGAGCGGTCCACCTCAGCGTCGTGCTCGTGAGCTCGGCGCCCTCCACTCCCGTGAGCGTCGTGACCGCCCCGGGAAAGTGCAGGAGCTGGCGCAGGCCGGGGCCGAGCGCGCTGCCCAGTCCGGCGGGCGCCGCGGTCGAGGCGGCCACCGCCTCGCCGACGCTCGCGCCGAGCCGGTAGGAGGAGGAGGCCGCCGCTCCGCCCGAGACCCCGACGCCGGCGCGCGGCAGGCGCGAGGAATCCGAAGAGGCCGGCTCGAGCGCCCGGAGCAGCGACGCCCCCCCCAGCGCCGTGAGGAGCGCAGCCAGGAGGAACGGTCCAAGGCTCTTCTTCATCGGATGCCGAAGACCCTCAGGGCGGTGCCGGCGGTGAAGTTGTTGGCGGCGCTGTTGAGCAGGGTGACGCTCGTCAGGGCGCCGGCGGCCGAGCTCCAATAGGCGGCGCCCTGGTGCATGGTGGGCGCCGTGCCCGCGGCGGTCGCGCGTACGCCGTCGAAATAGACGTTCCAGCCCAGCGTCGAGGCCCGACGCACGTTGACGACGAAGAGGCCCGGGTTCGCGCTCGTGGCCGTCTGCAGGGGGATCTGCATCTGCGAAAGATAGCTCGTCGGCGCGGCCGCCCCGTCGCCGACCCCGGCCCCGTAATTGGCCCCGCCGTCGCCGTTGAAGCGCAGTTGCGCGGTGTTCGCCGCCGCGACCCCCGAGATCGAGACCTCGAGATAGAGCTCGAGATACCCGCTGCCGTCGAAGCCGACCGTGAGCGTCGTCCCCGCGGCCGAGAGCGAAGCGCTGGCGAGGAAGACCCAGTTGAAATTGTTCGCCGTGATGCTGCCGGCGATGACGGCGTTCGAAGAGATGAGCAGGGCGCCCTCCCCCGCGTCCTCGCTCAGGGTGCGGGCGTCGCTCGCGCCGACCTGCAGAGAGCCCGCCGCCACCCGGATCCCGGAGGCCGCGTCGATCGAGTAGAGGTCGTCGCCCGCGCCGCTGAGCGCGGCGCTCGCGGCGCTCAAGCCGTAGAGGACCTCGAGACCCCCGCCTCCGTCGGCCAGAAGCGTGCCGGCGGCGACGCGCAGCCCCGATGAACTCTCGAGGCCGTAGCCCGCATCGGACGCTGCGCTGAAGACCGCGCTCGCGGCGTGCACCCCATAGGCCGAGACGAGACCTCCCCCGCCGTCGGCAAGCACGGAACCGCTCGCGACGAAGACTCCGGAGGCCGTCTCCAGCGAGAACTGGGCCGGGCCTGCCGCGGTGAAAGTCCCGCTCGAAGCCGTCAGCGAGCCCGTGAAGGAGGCGCTGCCCGTTTCGAGGCCGTAGGCGACGAGAAGGTCGCCGGTCAGCGTGAAGGTCGAGTACGCCCCTCCGGCGTTGATCCGAAGGGCCTGGTCCGAGGAGAGCCGCTCGGCGGAGAGGACGAAGGGCGTCATGAGCAGGCGCTGGCGAGGCGAGAAGACCTCGGAAGGTTCGGGTCCCGCCGGGTCCGCCTCGAGCTCGAGGTAGGCGGAGGTGCCGGAGAGCAGGTCGGCGTCGAGCGCGACGGTCTCGCCCAGCTCGAGGGCGAAGAAGCCGTTGTCGAGCTCGACAGGGTCGTGGGTCTCCGACCAGAACGCCGCTGCGCCCGTCGGCGCGGCATAGAGCCGGAGGTCGAGCCGAACCTGCCCCTCGCGCGGGTTGCCCTGCGCGTCGAGCAAGCGGCCCTGATACCCCACGCGCCCGGGCGCGGCCCAAGCCGCCGGCGCCAGCAGCGCGGCGAGCAGGATCAGCAGGGCTCTCGAGGCGTTCTTCATCGCATCCCGAACACCCGCAAGGTGGTTCCCGAGGAGAAGTTCGTCGCGGCACTGTTGAACAGTGCGATCGCGTTCAACGCGGCGGTTCCGCTCCAGAAGCCGCAGCCGTTGTACACGAACGGGACGACCGCCACGTTGGTGCCGCGCTGGCCCTGGATGTATGCGACCTTTCCCAGCCCGCCCGTGTTCTTGATCCAGACGTCGAAGAATCCCGCGTTGGCGTTATTGGCCTCCTGAAGGCGCATCTGCGCCTGAGAGGTGAGCCCGGTGGTGGCGCCCAGGTTGTCCGCGATCTGGGAGGAATAGTTGTTCCCCGCGTCCCCGTTGAAGCGCAGCTGCGCCATGCACGTCGCCACCACTCCGGCGACGCCGATCTGCACGTGGAGCATCTGATAGCCGTCGCTCAGAAAGGAGACGGAGAGCGTCGCAGCCGGCGACTCCAGCGTCGCGCTGGCGAGGAACACCCAATCGAAGTCGCGGGCGCTGACGCTGCCCGCGACCACGACATTCGTGGTGACGAGCAGGGCGCCGGCGGAAGGTTCGTCATGAAGCGTGCGCTGCGCGTCGCTCAGACGCAGGGAGCCCGCCTGCAGGCGCAGGCCGGAGCTGGCATCCAGGGAATAGGCGTCGTTCGCGGTCGCGCGGAAGGTCGCCGTCGCGGCGAAGAGGCCGTAGCGCGCGGCGGCGCCGCCGCCGCCCTCGCCGAGCAGCGTGCCCTGGGCCACGCGGGCGCCCGAAGCGCTCTGGACGGACCAGGTCGACGCCCCCTCGGCCGTGAAGCTCCCGGTCGCGGCCAGCAGGCCATAGCGCAAAAGAACGCCTCCTCTCCCCTCCGCGGAGAGCGTCCCGCTGGCGACGAAGACGCCCGAGGCTGCGACGAGCGAATATTGCCCGTCCCCCGTCCGCAGGAACGTCCCGCTCGAAGCCGTCAGCGCGCCGGTGAGCGAGAGCGTCCCGGCTTCGACGCCGTAGGGGACACGCAGGTTCCCGAGCGCGGTGAAGGTCGAGTGAGCGCTCTCCGCGCGCACCCGGAGATCGCGGTCCGAAACGAGCTGGGCGGCCGCCAGTGCGTAGGGCGCGCCGAGCAGGCGCCGACGCGGCAGGAGGGTGGAGGGCGGCTCCGCCCCTGCCGGGTCCACGTCGACTTCCAGATAGACGGAGGTTCCCGAAAAAAGGTCGATGGAAAGAGCGGTCCAGCTGCCCAGCACGACGCGGAAGAAGCCGCTCGAAACGTCGACCGTCGGATGCGTCTCGCTCCAGAGCAGGGCCCCGCCGGTCGGATCGTCATAGAGCCGAAGGCCTATCGCCGCAAGCCCCGCTCGCGGCACGCCCTGCCCATCGAGTGCTCGGCCCTGGAACTCGACGCGCAGCGGGGCCTGTTCGGCCGCGGCCGGGACCGCGCACAGCCCGGACAAGACGCCGAGGAAGGAGAAGAGAGCGGTTCTCATCGGACCCCGAACACACGCACTCCGCTGCCGATGCTGAAGTTCTGGGTCCCGGTGAAGGTCACGCGGCTGACCCAGGCGGTCGTGTTGGCCCAGAGTCCGGCGCCGTTGAAGAAGACCGGGGCCGTCGTCACCAGGTTGCCTCGGGCGCCGCGCCAGAAGACCGTCTTGCCGAGCGTCGGAACGTCGCGGACGTTCGCTTCGAAGAGGCCTTGATACGCGTTGGTCCCCTCCTGCAGGGTGATCGAGGTCTGCGCGGTGTTGCTCGTGGGAGCGCCCGCGATGTCGGAGGCGATGCGCGAGTAGTTGGCCGCGGCATCGTTGTTGAAGCGCAGCGTGACGTTGGTGGCGGCCGCGACCCCGGCGATGAGCACGACGATGCGCAGCGAGGAGTAGCGGTCGTTGAAGAAGCTCACGTCCAAGGTGGTCCCGACCGCCGTGCGCGTCATGCTCGCGAGCAGCACCATATTGAAATTGTTCGCGGTCATGCTGCCCTGGACGACGACATGGGAGGAGAACGCGATGCCCCCACCCGCCGCATCCTCGGTCACCGTGCGCGCGTCGCTCGCTCCCACCTGCAGGGAGCCTTCGCGCAGCCAGGCGCCTGAGGCGGCATCCACGCCGTACTGCGTGTCCGAGCCCAAAGAGAAGGTCCCGGTGGCGGCGGCCGCGCCGTAGCGAACGGCGAGTCCGCCGCCGCCGTCGGCCAGAAGCGTCCCTCCGCGCACGGCGAGCCCGGAGGAGACCTCGAGCGCGTAGAGCGCGTTCCCCGTGCCCGTGAGGGTCAAGGTCGCGGCCGTGACGCCGTAGCGCGCCGAGAGGCCCGCACCCGCGTTCACGAGCAGCGTCCCCCCTCCGATGAGGATCCCGGAGGCCGAATAGACGCTGTACTGCCCATCGCCGGAGGCCTTGAAGGTCGCGCTGGAGGCGGAAATCCCCCCTGAGACGGCCATCGTCGCCGCGCGTACCCCGTAGGGGACGAGCCAGCGCCCGTCGGAGGTGAAGGTGGAGTAGGCGACGCCCGCGCGCATCGTCAGCGGTCCCTCGGCGGCGAGCTGCGCGGCGGAGAAGGCCTGCGCCGCGGCCGTCAGCTCGTGGCGCGGAGCCAGCGTCTCGAGCGGCTCAGCCCCGGCGGGATTCACGTCGACCTCGAGCCAGGCCGCCCCCGCGGCGAAGGCGTCGGGACTCAGGGCGGTCCAACTGCCCAGCTCCACCGAGAACACTCCGTTCATGACCGCAACCTGGGGGTGGGCTTCGTTCCACAGGGGGGTCCCGCCGATGGGGGAGTCGTAGATGCGGAAGTTGAGCGCGACGAGCCCCGTGCGCGGCGCGCCGTCGGCGTCGCTCAGACGCCCCTGATAATGGACGCGCAGGGGAGGCTGGAGCGCAGAGGCCGCTCCCGCGAGGAGAAGTGATGCAACGAGAAGAATGCTTCGGATCATGCGCCCGGCCGCGCGCGGGAGCGTACGCTCCCGCGCACGCGATATTACAACACATATCCGGGCCCTCTTCCCGTATCCTCTGCGTATTCTTTGTGAAATCTCCATTTTTAAAGCGTTTTCCGCTAGAATGAGTCGTGCGTGCCCTTCTCGTCTTCTTTCTCCTCAGCGGCACCGCCGGCGGAGCCGAGGCCCTTCCGTCATCCTCGGACACCGCTCAGATCCTCGAGTTCGCGCGCTCGAGCGATACCGCGCTGCGCCGTCAAGCGGTGGTGACCCTGGCCCGCGAGTACAAGAAGCGCTGGCTCGGAGCCGCGGCCCTGCCTGTTCTGCGCGAGCGCATCAGCGACAAGGATCCGGAGACACGCGTCCATGCCGCGATGTGCCTCGCGGGAATCGCCTCCTTCATCCACCTCTCATCGCGGTCGGCCGAAGGAAAGGCGTTCGGACGGAGAACGGACGCGGACTTCTCCGCGGACCCGCATCTTCTGAAGGCGCTTCTGACGGCGCTGGGCGACCGCAGGTCGGATGCGCGCGAGTACGCCGCGGCGGCGCTCGGCTTTGCCTATCCTCCGCTGCCGCGCATCGAAGCCGCACTCCTTCGCCGCTGGCCGAAGGAGAAGTCTGCTCCCGTACGCAGCGCCATCCTGAACGCCCTGGCGAACGGCGGCTACCGTACGGCCAAGGTCCTCGCCCTGGCGCGCTCCGCGCTGAAAGACCGAGATCCGCTCGTGCGCAAGCGGGCCGAAGAGCTCCTTCGCGAACCCCGATAGCCTCCCCTTGCGCGCGGGATGTATGTCTTTCATACTCCCCTAGAGGGCCCAGCCTGACCTGGGCCTTCTGCGTCGCTGCGTCGAGTCCTTCGACCCAGGCGGGGGCTCGGAGACGGGCTACACTATAGTGAGAGGAGCCATGGAGTCCAAACTCCGACGCATGGCGAACAGGGCGCTCGCGGCGAGTCTCGCCGCGCTCCTCCTCGTCCTCGCGCCGGGGCCGCAGGCCCTCACGGTCTTCGCCCAGACCGTCAACACCGGGCAGACCGGTTCCAACGCCTCCGCCGTCCCGGTCGTCGCCCCCGTCGCCGCGAACGTCGCTCCCGGCGCGGTCAACGCCCTCCAGACCGCCCCGCTCGCCCTCCCGATCCTCCCCTCGCTCGCGCTGCCTCTGCCGGCGATCCAGCAGAACGCCGGCGCCGCGAAGCTCGTCCCGAATGCGGCGGCCGCGACGCCGAAGCCGGCCGCGACGGCGAACATCCCCGCGCTCGCGCCGAAGGCCTTCGTCCAGCGGAACGCGGCGGCCCAGGCGGCGGTCCCCGGCGCCGCGCCCGTCGCGGCCCCGACCGCGCGCGAGACCCTCGAGACCGGGACCCGCGAGCTGGGCCAAGCGCAGAACCCCTCCGATAAGCGCTCGACCCTCGACGCCCTCTTCACCGGCGTCCGCCGCGGCGCCGAAGACGCCGAGCTCCCTTCGGCGGGCCTTAGCGCCGAAGGGACGGCGCGAGAGGAGCACGGACCGCGCGCCGCGGTCTCCGCAGCCGACTCCTCGCAGATCCCCGTCCTCAAGGCCCTCGCGCTCCCCGACCTCGAAGCCGTGGCCGTCGACGCGGCTCGACCCGAGGCGGAGCGCAAGGAGGCCGTCGCCTCCATCGCGAAGAGCGGGGACGCGGGGGTCCCCGACAGCCTGCGCCGCGTCGCGGCCGCGAACCCCGAGGGCGGCGCCGCCGACTACGAGGTCCACCGCGCCGCGCTGCGGGCCCTCGCGGGAACGGGCGTCATCCTCAGCCTGCGCCCGATGAGCCGCGCCCACGCCGACCAGGTGCTCGCCAAGCTTGCGCTCGACAAACCCGAGCTCGCCATCTTCGACTTCGACGACACCCTCGAGCCCTGGAAGGGCAAGGCCTCGCCCGAGACCGCGGCCGCGCTGAAGGCCGCCTCCGACGCGGGCGTCCACACCCACATCCTGACCGACCGCCCCGACACGAGCGACAAGGGCGACACGACCATCCTCGACTCGCTCGAGACGCTGACCCCCGCGCAGAAGGCCGCGCTCACGATGCAGTCGAGCCGCGGCACGCGCATGTTCGTCTTCGACCGAGCCGGGAAGGCCGTCCTCCTCGACGAGCAGAAGGTCGAGTGGACCGCGAAGGAGAAGGACGCCGTGACCGCCGCGGCGGCCGTCGTCGAGGCCCGCTACGGCCGGGCGAAGGGCAAGGCCGAGGAATTCACCTCCTACACCTACTTCCGCGGCCTGCCGCTCGAGCTCACGAAGGCGCAGGTGACCGACGCGGCCCTCCTGATGGAAAAGGAGCTGAAGGCCCGCGGCATCGAGGTCGAGGTGCTGGGCCGCCAGGCGAAGGACCCGGCCAAGGACGAGCCCTACCTCACCCTCTCCAAGATCGACAAGGGCATCGGCGTGAGCTGGCTGCGCGCGCATCTCTCCTTCGTCGATCGCATGGGCGACGTCGTGCGGCTCGGCCTCTCCGGCCGCCCGCTCGCGCGGCTCGCCAGCCTCCTGCGCCGCATCCCGGAAAGGTCCGTCTCCGCGGCGAAGACGCTCATCGTCGGCGACCAGTTCTTCGAGGCCCGGAACACCGACCGCAACATGCTCAAGGGCGCTCCCGGCGCCATGGCCCTCTCGGTCGGCGGCAAGGCCGACCCGCGCGTCGACAACCTCTTCGTCATGCCGAAGGACGGGCATGCGGGCTCGATGGAGGTCCTCGGCGCGCTCGGGAAGACCGGCGTCGACGGGATGAACCGCAAGGCCGTCTTCGGCCTCTTCGCCCAGCGCACCGTCTCCATCTCCTTCTTCATCCTCACCACGATCGCCTACCCCTTCATCGCCGTCCCCGCCGTGGGCTGGGCCGGCTACGGGGCCCTGATGGCCCTGGGGCCGCTGGCGGCCATCGCCACCGGTCCGCTCAACGGCGTGCTCGTCGACCGCCTCTCCGCGCGCAACTCGATGGCGCTCAACACCCTCGTACGCGTCGTGATGAGCCTCGTGCTCCCCGCGCTCGCCTACTTCGGCATCCTCAACTTCTGGACCCTGCTCGTCGCCTCCTTCGCCAACGGCTGGATGCTCTCCTCGACGATGACGACGGAGAACGCCTACGTCAAGCGCCTGGCGGGCCCCAAGCACCTGGGCACCGTCAACGGCCTGACCTGGATGAACTACCTCGCCATCCAGGTCCTGCTCGGCCTCATCTTCGGCGTCGGCCAGGTCGTCGACAAGTGGGCCCCCGGCATCGCCTTCCTGCTCTCGGCCGCCGCCAACGCCTTCCTCGTGCTGCCCATCATCTGGTTCACGATGCCCAACACGAAGAACGAGACCGCGGCGAACCCCGCGGCGCCCGTGGAGAAGCCCGCGCCCTCTCGCACGGCTTCGGCCCTCGGGTGGGCGAAGGCCAACGCCCTGCCCGCCGTCCTGCTCGCGATCGGAGCGGCGCTCTACATCTACTCGGCGCCCATCATCGCGGCCCTCTCCGGCGTCATGACCCTGCCGGGCTTCGCCACGGTCTTCCTCAAGTCCACGCTCCCCATCACGGCCGCTCTCGTCTACTGGATCACCCGCACCTCGAGCTTCCGGGCCCTCTGGCGCGGAGAGGGCCGCGAGCCCTCCGCCCAGGAGAAGACGCTGGAGGCGGAGCTCGCGAAGGCGCAGACCGAGGGCCGCACGGCCGACGCGGCCAAGGCCGCCTCCGCCCTGAAAGCGAACCGGCTGCGCCTGCGCACCGCGATGCTCTATGTCGCGCTCACCGCGCTCATGCTCTACCCGCTGCAGTCCTTCCTGCTCCCCATCATGGCGGAGTTCCTGGTGGGTTCGGCGGCCAAGGGCATGCTGCTCGGACAGTTCACCGGAGCGCTCTTCTTCGGAAACCTCATCTCCACCTCCGCACAGGCCAAGCTCCCGACCATCCGCCTCCCGCTGCTCGGGCGCATCCCGGGCGAGCGGCTCATCCAGGCCGCGGTCGTCACCCTCGCCGCCGCCTGGGTTTTCACCCGCGTGGTGCCCGGCAGCGCGCTCGCGGCGGCCGCCGCCGGCCTCGCGGCCGCCGGCCTCGTGCGCCTGGCCTCGAACCTGAGCAACCGCGGCTGGATCAAGTTCTTCGGCGTCGGCTTCGCCGCGGTCTGGTTCCCCTTCCTCGTCTGGACCACCGGGCTCTTCCCCTTCATCACCGTCCCCACGGCGGTCATGATCAGCCTGCTCGCCATCGGCATGTTCTACGGCCCCGGCTTCGTCTCGCTCAACAGCTACTTCCAGGCCAACGCGAAGCAGGACCAGATCGGGCAGCTCGTCGGCATCCAGGGCTCCTTCTCGAACACCGCCATCTCCGTGGGCTACGGCCTCATCTCGATGGTCGCGGCCTCGCTCTCCCCGGTCCTGCCTCCGCTCCTCGCCGTCTGCGGCGCGGCCTACCTCATCGCCACCGCGGCCTTCTGGCGCGCGCCCAAGCGCCTGCCCGGCCTGCCGACCTCCGTCCTCAAGCAGCCCCAGGTCGACATCGCGGGCCAAATAGGCGAAGCGACCCATAAGTAGACGTTCTTCCAACACTCCCTTCCCCATCGGGAGTCCGGGCTATTAGCTTCCGCAATGCCCGGTCCCGGCGCGGCTATGGCCGCGGCGGCGAGGGGCAGGGGTGGGGAGTTCAGGTAGGGTGAACCGATTTCCTATACTCCCGATATGAACGACCTCTCTCCCCTCCTCGCAAACACCTTTCTGGGCAACGACCTCTCCACCTGGCTGACCTCGCTCGGCACCTTCCTCGCCGTGCTCGCCGCGATCTACGCCGTCCGCTACGTCGTCGTGCGCCACCTGAAAGCCATCGCGGAGAAGACCGAGACGGATCTCGACGACTTCCTCGTCGACCTGCTCGGGAAGATCCGCTCCCCCGAATACCACCTGGTCGCGCTCTACGTCGCCAGCCGCGGCCTTCGCCTGAGCGGCGGCTTCGACAAAGCCCTCCACCTCGTCTTCGTGCTCGTCCTCTCCTGGCGCGCGGTGACCCTGCTGCAGGCCGCCGTCTCCTACGGTCTGGGCAAGGCCGTCGGCCGCGACCCCAAGGACCCCGGCTCCGCCTCGGCGATGCAGAGCCTGCGCCTGCTCCTCAACATCGTCGTCTGGATCGGCGCAGGCGTCTTCGTCCTCGACAACCTCGGCATCAACATCTCGACGGTGGTCGCCGGGCTCGGCATCGGCGGCGTCGCCGTCGCGCTGGCGGCCCAGCAGATCCTCGGGGACCTCTTCTCCTCCTTCGTCATCTTCATGGACCGGCCGTTCCGGCTCGGGGACTTCATCACGAGCGGGACGCTCTCGGGGACCGTCGAGCATGTGGGGATCAAGACGACCCGCCTGCGCAGCCTCGGCGGGGAGCTGCTCGTCGTCCCCAACAAGGATCTCACCTCCAGCCCCCTCTCGAACTTCCAGGAGATGCGCCGCCGCCGCGTCGTCCTGCAGTTCCGTGTCGCCCACGCGACTCCGCATGCGAAGGCCGCCGCCGTGCCCGGCTTCGCGCGCGAGGTCGTCGCCGCCGTCCCGCGCGCGACCTTCGACCGCGCGCATCTGTGCGGTCTCGGCGAGACCGGCCTGCTCTTCGAGGCGGTCTACTACGTGGAGAGCCCGGACTACGGGGCTTTTATGGACGCCCAGCAGGCGGTGGACCTGGCACTGCTCGAGCGTCTGCAGAAGGAAGGGGTGCAGCTCGCTGCGGTGGCGGGGGTCGCTATCAGAGGATAATCAGCACGCACTGCACCCTTCCTTAACTCCCCCTCCTGCGGGAGGGGGTGAAGGGGGAGGGGGCTCCCACAACAAGAAGGCCCGCATAAGCGGGCCTTCTGTTTTAAAGCTCCCCCCTTCCCAGCCCTTCCCCGCAGGGAAGGGAGTTGAGGATTCATCTCGTCTTCGTCACCTTACTCAATCCATCCGGGACATCCGGATTGCGCCCCTTGAGCAGGGCGAGGTGGAGCGCGGCGAGCTGGCCGAGGACGGCGAGAGGGAAGGGCGCGAGGATGTCCGGGCAGGACGGCGGCCCGAATCGCAGCGTCTTCACGCCGGCTTCCATGAGGCGCTTCTCGACGCGGCGCGTCGACGGCAGCCCCGGCCCGCGGCTCATGAGCAGCAGCGCCCGGAAGCGTGCGCCGGCCTGGCTGCGGGCCATGGCGATGGGTCCGTGCAGGAAATCGGCGGCGGAGGCCCCCTCGGCGAACACCCCCGCCGCTTCCTTGAACTTGAGCGCGGTCTCGAGCGCCACCGGATAGACGAAGCCGCGGCCGATGACCGCGCAGCGCTCGAGCGTCCGCGCCTGGCGCATCGCCTCCCTCACTTCTCCCTCGCGCGCGAGCGCGGCGCGCATCGCGCGCGGCGCGGTCTTCGCCGCGCGCAGGAGCTCGGAGCCGCGCCGGCCGCCGCGCCAGCAGGCGGCGAGCAGATAGAGCGCGGCGAGTTGGGCGGTGAAGGTCTTCGTGGCGGCCACGCTGCGCTCGGGGCCGGCCCGCAGTTGAAGGAGGTGGGCGGCGGCGTGCGCCATCGGCGAGTCCGGGTCGTTGGTCACCGCGACCGTCACCGCCCCGGCACGACGCGCGGCGCGCAGGTACTCGAGGATGTCGGTGGAGCGGCCCGACTGGCTCACCCCGAGGACGACGGTCCCCTTGAGGCGCAGCGGCTTCCCGTAGAGAGTGGAGATCGAGGGCGCGGCGAGCGCGGCGGGAACCCCGAGCTCGCAGCCGAAGAGATACTTGCCGACCGTCGCGGCGTGGTCGGAGGTTCCGCGCGCGGCGAGCACGGCGAAGCGGGTCTTGCGCCGCCGGAGTTCGGCCGCGAGCCGCTCGGCCGAGGGCCGCTCGTACTCGAGCACGCGCGCGACGACCTCGGGCTGTTCGCCGATCTCCGCGCGCATCCAGAAGCCGGGGGCTTTGCCGCTCATCCCCGAGTTTGTAGCAGAAGGGCCTTCACCGGCGCAACCGCCGGCGAAGCCGCAGCGCCCCGACGATGAGGAGAGCGAAGACCCGGGGACCGATCACTCCGCCTCCCACTCGACGACGCCGTCGATGACCGTCCCGAGGACGCGTCCGGCGAGGACCTCGTCGGGGCGGCACTCGAGCCAGTCGCGCTCGAGCACGGTGAGGTCGGCCGGCCGGGCGGGCGCGAGGATCCCGGCCTCGGAGAAGCCGGCCCACGATGCGTCGGCGCTCATCGCGCGCAGCGCCTCCTCGGGACGCAGGGCGGTCTCCGGCCTCCCGCCCCCCGTCACGGCCCCATGGAAGGTGCGGCGCGGGTCGAGCGGGGCGACGGGCGCGTCGGTGCCCAGGACGAGCCGGCCCATGCGGCGCCAGGCGTGCGTTCCCTCCGCGAGCGCGGCGCAGAGCGCTCCCCGCGCGGCGGCGAGGTCGTCGGCGCAGTGACCGGGCTGGATGGAGCAGAGCCAGCGGGGAAGCCGCGGGAAGTCGGAGGGGTGCACGTGCTGGAGGTGCTCGATGCGCCAGCGCAGCTCCGGAGGCGGCGCGAGGCGCTCGTAGACGCCGAGGGCCTGGCGCACGGCGAGGTCGCCGATGGCGTGCACGCAGAGCTGCCAGCCGCCGGCGAGCGCCGCGCGGGCGACCTCCGAGAAGGCGGCGTCGCTCAGACGCGGCCCCCCCAGGGGCGGGTCCGAGGTCCAGCAGGTGCGCGAGCCGAGCGAGCCGTCGAGGAAGAGCTTGGCGGCCCGGACGACGAGCCGCTTCCCCGCGGTGGGCTTGTTCGCGCGCAGGAAGGCGGCCAGACGCGCAGGGTCCCCGTCGTGGACCATGGCGTGCACGCGCAGACGCAGCCCGCCGTCGGCATCCATCCCCCGCAGGTCCGCGAGAGACTCCTCGTCCACCCAGGCCTCGTGGACGGCGGTGAGTCCCGCCGCGAGCGCCTCCTTCTGCGCGGTGAGGAAGGCCTCCCGCGCCCCCGGGCGGGGCGCGACGCGCTCCATGAGCGCCGCCGCCTCCTCGACGAGCAAGGTCCCTCCCGCGCGGACCGTCCCCGCCGGAGCCCCCGCGAGCGCGGGACCGGCGAGTTCGAGCGCGCGGGTGCTGGCGAGGCCGGAGTGGAGGTCGCGGCGCAGCAGCCAGACCGGCCGCCCCCCGGCGGCTTCCGAGAGCTCCCGGGCCGGCGGGGGCTCGCGCAGCTCGTGTCCGCCGCCGCGCAGCCAGGCGCCGGGCGGCAGGGTCCGCGCCCTCTGCGCGACGCGGCGCAGCAGCTCGACGCCGTCGCGCACCCCCGCGAGGTCGAGCTCGAGACGCCGTCTCCCGAGCCAGAGAAGGTGGACGTGGGCGTCCACGAGCCCGGGCACGGCCGTCGCGCCCTGCAGGTCGACGACGCGCGCGGCCGGCGGATCCTCGTCGAGCGCGGCGACCCTCCCGTCCGCGCAGGCGACGCTGCGGGCGAGCGGACGCGCCGGGTCCAGCGTGCGGATCAGCCCGTTCTTGAGAAGGAGGTCGACCATCAGATCCGGCCGCTGAGCCAGGTGAGGAGCGCCAGGAGCATGAACTGCCCGTCCACCCCGGCCTCCGCCCAGAAGCCCTTGGTCAGTCGCCGGGCGTAATAGAGGGCCGAGCCCGCGACGAAGAGGAGGTCGCCGACGAGGAGGGCTCCGACGAGGCGGCTCTTCCAGCCCATCACGAGCAGCGCCACGAGGATGCCGGTCAGCAGCGCCTGGATGGCCCCGAGCGTCGCGTGCGTGGTCCGCGGCCCCATGGCCTTGTAGAAGTTCTCGCGTCCGACGATCATGTCGCTGTGCACGTCGCTGATGCCCAGCATGACGGAGCGGATGAAGACCAGGAGGAAGACGAAGAAGACGGCCAGGTGGTTGGCCTTCGTGAAGACGATGCCCTGATGCAGCGCGGGCAGGTAGGCGCAGACGAAGCCCCAGCCCAGGGCGGTGACGATGTCGCGCGAGGCGGGGAATCCGACCAGGCCCGTGAGGCCCTTGAGCGGCCGGAAAGGATAGAGGGCCCCGAGCAGCCAGCAGAGAGCGACCATGGCGAAAAGACGGGCGTCGAGATAGAAGGCCAGGCCCATCGCCCCGAGGCCCGAGCCCAGCCCGGCGGCGATGAGGGACCAACGGTGCTTCTGGACGAACTCGGCCCGGTGGTTCTCACCGCCGCCCGCTCCCTGACCCGTGACGCGGTTGATGATGTGGAGACTGAAGACGAAGAGTCCGGCCAGCACGAGGAGCCGGTTATCGATGCGGCAGCCCTGAAGCTTCATGCAGACGTAGGTGAGGCCGACGGCGGAGAGCCCCGCGTAGGCGCAGGAGCCGATGAGGAACTCGAGGGCCTTCGTCGCGAGGCCTCCCAGGGAGTCCGCCTCGCGCGTGCGCGCCTGCCGGATGCGCTCGAGGACCCGGTCGGTCATCCAGCCCGGGGTGGACGCGCCGGCGGTGATCCCGATGCGGCGGGCGCGCCGGACGCTCATGAGGTCGAGCTCCTCGTCGGTCTCGATGTGCGCGGTGTTCGGGCAGAGCCGCCGGCAGAGCGCGCTCAGCCGCGCCGTGTTGGCCGAGTGCCGGCCGCCGACGATGACCATGAGGTCGACGCCCCCCGCGAGCTCGAGGGTCTCGCGCTGGCGGTCGCGCGTGGGCTTGCAGATGGTGTTGGAGACGACGGTCTCGCGGGCCCTGGAGCGGACGACCTCCACGGTCCGCGCGAAGACGTCCTCCTCCTGCGTGGTCTGCGCGACGATGTTGACCTTCTCGAAGGCCGGGAGAGAGAGCGCCTCCTCCGGGCCTGCGACGACGAAGGCCTTCCCGCCCGCATAGCCCTGCAGTCCGACGACCTCGGCGTGGCCTTCATCCCCCACGATGACCGTCGCGCAGCCGCGCGCGGCCTGCTCGGTGATGACGGAGTGCACGTTCTTGACCAGCGGGCAGGTCGAGTCGACGACCTCCAGGCCCAGGCCGCGGAGCTCGCGCTCGCGCTCCGGGGTGATGCCGTGCGCACGGATGACGATGACTCCGCGCTTCCCGCGGACCTCGTCGAGGGACTCCACGGCGCGGATCCCCTTCTGCTCGAGCGTCTCGATGACCTGCTTGTTGTGGATGAGCGGACCGAGCGTGTAGATGGGCGCCTTGCCCGCCTCCGCCAGGGCCAGGACGCAGTCGATGGCCTTCTTGACGCCCGGGCAGAAGCCCGCCGTCTGCGCCAGCACGACGTCCGCATCCTTCCTCATATGGAGATTATACCTTCCCCATCCTCTTCTATTGACAGGAAGGGGTCCGACCGCTACACTTCCCTTCGGGCACCCCGCCGCGCGCTCTCCGTACGAGCGCCCACCTCCGATCTGATGAGGCTTCTCTCCGTTCGTCCCCTGCGCATCCTCGGGACGGCGGCCGTCCTCTTGTGGACGGCCGTCTGCGCCCGCGCCCAGCCGCTCTTCACGGCCGAGCATACGACCATGCTGAGCACGATGACCCTGCACGCCGTCGTCCAGGGCGGCCCGGGCTGGCGCGCCTACGTGAGCTCGGACTCCTACAGCGTCCTCTCGGCGACCTCCGCCGACCAGCTTCACTGGTCCGACGACGCCGGGTTCCGCCTCACCACGGGGCCCGTCGTCGAGCTCGACGCCTCCTCGATCACCGCCCTGGGCGTGATGTCCACGACGAGCCCTGTCGGCGGCCTGCGCATGTACTACGTCGGCGTAAGCACGGCCGGCTACTACAGCATCCTCAGCGCCACCTCGACGAACGGCCTCGTCTGGGGCAAGGAGAACGGCGTGCGTCTGCGCCGCAACGGGGGCGCGGCCTACATCGGGGCGCTCGCCCCCCTGCGCTTCAGCGACACGGTGGTACGGCTCTACTACATCGCGGACAAGAACGGAGGCAACACCCGCGACGGCTACCGCATGTACAGCGCTTCCTCCACCGACGGCGGCTGGACCTTCCTGGACGAGGGCGTCGTCCTCGACACGCGCGCCTGGTCGGTCTCGGTGACCTCCCTCACCGACGCGCGCGTGCGCCTCTACTTCACCCAGCCCCTCGAGGCCCTGACGACGGCCGCGATGGTGCGCTCGGCGATCTCGGCGGCGGGAACGAGCTTCTCCGAGGAAGCCGACCTGCGCCTGACGACGACCCCCGCGGACGCGACGCTCCTCGGAGCCGTGGTCGTGCGCGCCACCGAGACCTGGCGCTGGCGCATGTTCCCGACCTTCATGCCGGACGGCTCGACGAACGCCTTCGTCTCGAGCGCGCTGACCCTGACCCCTCTTCCGCAGTCGATGACCCCGAGGAGCGCGCTGCTCAACCAGAGCTCGCAGACCTTCACTCTGACCGGGGAGATCTTCGGCCCCGTCACGACGCTCTCCTTCTACGCCGGCTCCAGCTCCATGACGGCCTTCTCCCTGTCCCGGACCGACGACCTCACCTACACGGGCTCCTTCGACCCCCTCGGCCGCTCCAACGGCTGGTGGAACCTCGTGATGAGCGACGCGGACGGCTACAGCGGGACGCTGGTCCACGCCCTGTTCATCGACGTCCCGCCGGGCGAGATCGACATCCTCGACAACGTCTTCCGCCCGTTGAAGGGCGGCACCGCGAAGATCACCGTGAAGACCTTCGTGCCGGGAGAGCTGAGCGTGAAGCTCTACACGGTCACCGGAGGCCTCGTCGCCACGCTCTACGACGGCCCGGTGCCGATCGGCAACACCACCATGAACTGGCCCGGCCGCACCTCCATCGGCAACATCGTCGCCAGCGGCGTCTACCTGCTGCGCGTCGTCGGTCCGAAGCTCAATTCCGTCGAGAAGATCGTGGTCATCAAATGAGGGCCGTAGACCGGCTTACTCCGTTCGCGCTCGTCCTCCTGCTCGCGGCCCCCGCCGCCGCCGAGCCGGGACTCACCGGCGCCGCTTTCCTCCAACGCCCGCTCGGTGCGCGCTCCTCGGCCATGGGCAGCGCCTACAGCGCGGTCCAGGGGCACCTCGACTCCGCCCAATACAACCCCGCGGGCCTCGCAGCGCTCAAGGAGCGCACCGTCACCAGCACCTACCTCGACGCCCTCGGCGGAACGTCGTTCGGCTACATCGGCTACGGCCACCCCTCGAAGCTCGGGACGTTCGCCGCCGGCGTCCTCTACTTCAACGCCGGCGCGATCGACCTGAACCTCTCCGACGGTACGCGGGGACGCGTCACGGCCGAGGAAGACTACGCCTTCACGTTCAGCTACGCCCGCAAGCTCGCGGCCGGCCTTTCCGCCGGCGCGACCTACCGCCACCTTCGCCTCGCTCTGGCGGAGACCGCTCGCACGAGCTCGTCCCAGGGGGATTTCGGACTGCTTTGGGACTCCCCTCTGCGCGGCCTGTCGTTGGGCGCCGCCTACCAGTACGTCGGCCCGGACATCAAGTTCGAGGAAGCGGGGGACCCCCCGCCGAAGACCCTGCGCTACGGAGCGGCCTGGAAGCTCGCCAACCTGCCGGTGGAGAAGTTCGATCCAGGCGTCGAGGTCCAGCACTTCGACCTCACCCTCGCGGCGGACGTCGTCGAGACCCTTCACGAGAAGCGCTCTCCGCGCGCCGGCCTGGAACTGGGGATCGAACCCGCGTTCCTCGACCGCGCGGCCATCCGCTTCGGCTGGATCTTCGAGCGCGACGTCGATTCTTTCACCTTCGGCCTGGGCATCCGAGAAGGCCGCTTCCTCCTCGACTACGCCTTCGGCAACGCCCGCGGCTTCAACGGCCTCCAGCAGCTTTCGCTCTCCTTCAAGTTCTAATTAAAAAACAAAGTCTGGCACTATGAATAGTCCTACGCCCCAACCATGGCGTGGGCCCTTGGTCTACAATGATAAAGACCGACACCCATGGGCCATTTGTCGATTCCGTCCAGGGCCTTCAGGCCCTGAACCATTCCACTCCGTAGAGCCAGAATATACTGGCTATGAAGAACTCTCGACTCCTTTTCCTCATCTTCGCAGCCCTCCTGGCGACCGGCTGCGACCCGAGCGAGGACGGCGCGGACACGAAGTCCTCCTCTTCGAGCCAACCCTCTTCACAATCCGGTTCGGCCGCCGCGACGACCCCTCAGGAGCTCCCCGAAAGCGCCCAGCGCCTCACCGAGTTGGCGCTTGGACCGGCCGTTCCCGCGGACGGGGAGACCGCGGCCCAATGGGGCCAGGCCAGCTTCGACGGCAACGGCCGCACGCTGGGCTCCCTGGACAGCAGCAATCTCTTCGCCTCCGTGGTCTACGCCGGAGATCCTTCGACCGCGCGCCATCAGGCCCTGGCGTTGAGCGCTCCGCGCAGGATCAGGGTCTCCGGCGACGCGGTCCCATCCCCCTCCGTTCCCTCCGACGGCGGAACCGCCAGCCGCAAGCCGCATCCCGTCCTCTCCGCCTTCGAAGCCGCCCAGAAGACCGCCTATGAGACCGTTTTCCCCATCCTGAGCCGGCTCGACTGGGGCGCTCGCGCCGCGCGCCCGACCAACGAGGACATCACGCCCTACCGCATCACCGTCCACCATACCGACGGGCAGACGCCCACCGAACGCGGGGAGAGCGCCGAGCAGATGCGCAACATGCAGAGCTTCCATCAGCGCACGCGCGGGTGGGCCGACATCGGCTACCATTTCGTCATCGACGGTTCCGGCCGCATCCTCGAGGGACGCCCCGTCGGCGTCCTGGGCGCCCACTCCGAGAACGCCAACGACGGGAACATCGGCATCGCGCTGATGGGGAACTTCGAGAAGGAACGGCCCACCCCGCAGCAGGTCGAGAGCCTCGAGCGCCTGGGCTCCTTCCTCGCGGCCCGCTACAACATCGACCCGTCCAAGCGCTTCGACGGACACCGCCACTACGGCCAGACCGACTGCCCCGGCCGCTACGTCGTGGAACTCCTTGCCCGCATGCGCGAGGAGATCGCCGACCGCAAGCTCGCCCTGCTCGAAGGCTCCCGCGACACGCGGACCGCGGGCTTTGAGCCCCTATTGGTGACACACAAGGCGTAGCGTCCGTTACTTCTTCCGGAACTCCCTTCCCTTCGGGAGACCGGACTAAGGTTTCCCCACGTGTCCGGTCGCGGCACTATAGATCGGGGTGCCGCCGAGGGCAGGGTGGGGGAGTACTGAAAACAAGGCCCGCTGATGCGGGCCTTGTGCTTTTATATGAGAATCCCCCGGATGTCTTAGAGGAGTCCGAGCACTCTCAAACGCCGCTCAAGGTCACGGGCCCCGCGGTAGCGGCACGCGCGCAGGCCGACGCGGCGCGCGCCGGCGACGTTCTTGGGAAGGTCGTCGATGAAGAGCGCTTCCTCGGGACGCACGCGCGCGCGGCGGACCGCGGCCCGGTAGATGCCCACTTCCGGCTTGCGCAGGCCGAGCCGGTAGGAGAGCACGGCTCCCCGGACGAGGCGCGGGAAGTCGTAGCGCTCGAGGATGTGGTCGTAGTGGAGCCGGTTGGTGTTCGAGAGCAGGTAGACGGGGACTCCGCGGCGGGCGAGCCGCGCGAGCAGGCGCTGAGCTCCCCGATCGAGGGTGAACATGTCGCACCACAGGCGCCGGAACTCCTCGAAGGTGCCGCGGTAGCTCAGCTCCTCCCGGAAGACCCGGTAAAGCCGCGCGCTCGTGATGCGGCCGCGCTCGACCCCATCGACGAGCCGGCCGGCCCAGAGGAGTTCGCGCACGCTCTTCGGCCGCAGGCCGACCGCCGCGACGAAGCGCTTCTGCACCTGGCGGGCGTCGAAGTGGAGCAGGACGTTCCCGATGTCGAAGAAGACCGCGCGAACGGCGGCGCCGTTCGCGCGACGCTTGCCGCTCCCTTGACTCGAAGTGATACCCTTCATACTCTATGAGGAAGATTCTACCGCTTTAACCCCTTCCGAAGCGGGCCTGGTGCCCGCTTCGGAGCCCGAGGCGAAAACATGTCTGCCGAAGAAGTCGCGCGCATAGAGGAACAGGCCTTCCAGCGGATGGCTCCCGTCATCAGCCATGAGATCCGCAATCCCCTCGCGGTCATCGGCAACTCGGCCTACTTCATCAAGGCGAAGCTCACGGCGACCGGCGGCGTGGACCCGAAGATCGAGAAGCACATCGGCATCATCGAGTCCGAGGTCAAGCGGGCCAACGAGACCCTCGGCGAGATCCTCGCCTTCACCCGCATGCGCCAGCCGGCGCTCGTGACCCAGTCGCTCAACGCGCTCGTCGAGGGCGTCGTGAAGACCCTGGCGCTGGGCGCCGTGAAGGCCGCCTTCGAGAAGGCCCCCGGCGACCCGCAGGTCAGCGTGGACGCCGACCTCATCGCGAAGTGCGTCGCGCACCTGCTGCGAAACGCGGCCGAGGCCGTGGAGAAGGGCGCGGTGCGCGTGCGCGTCGAGGCCGAGGGGAAGCTCTGCGCCGTCGAGGTCGCCGACTCCGGCCCGGGCCTCGCCGCGGAAGCGGAAGAGAAACTCTTCACCCCCTTCTCGACGACCAAGCCGCGCGGCATCGGGCTCGGTCTGGCCTTCGTGCGCAAGGCGGTCGAGCGCCACAACGGGAAAGTCTCGCTGAAAGGGAAGCCCGGCAAAGGCGTCACCGCCCGCATCGAACTCCCCCTGGCGTAGATCCACAGAAAGCGACGGACCTCTCCCCGCTTTTTCCTCCCCCCTCTCGAGGGGGGGGGACGCGAGGGGGGAGGGAGTATTAGAAATGGAAATAGGCGCCGATGTGGCGGGCGGCGCCGGCCGCCCAGCGCGCGAAGCGCTCGAGCGGCCGCACCGGGTTCGCGTCGAGGCGCTTGAGCAGGGCCAGCGAGAGAAGATAGGCGTTGCGGTAGTGGGGCAGCGAGACGGCCTTGATGTTGTCCCCCACCCCATGGATGCAGTCCCAGATGACCGACTCCGAGGCGCCGAAGAGCGTCATCGCCGGGATGCCGAAGCGGCGGAAGGAGGAGGAGTCGGCGTCGCCTCCCCAGAAGTTGACCTCGGTGAGCTGATGCTTCTCCTCGCCGGCCACGCGCTTGATGAGCTCGAGCAGCGACTTCGTCGAGTTGTTCTTCCAGGAGTAGGTCCCGTCCACCGCGAGGGTGTCGAGGTTGAGGTTGGAGTCGATCTTAAGCTTCTGCCCCTTCGAGAGGGCCTCGAGGTAGGCCGCGGAGCCGAGCAGGCCCTCCTCCTCGCGGGCGAAGGCGGCGAACACGTAGGTCGCCTCCGTGTCCATGTCCCGCATCGCCTGATAGAGGTTGATGACCATCGTCGCCCCGGTCCAGTTGTCGATGACGCCGTAGCCGCCGTCCCCCTCGACTTTGTCGTGGTGGCTGCCGACGACGACCACGCGGTCGGTGCGGCCCTTCTTGATCACGTAGACGTTGTTGTGCCCGCGACCGGCGTTCTGAAGGACGATCTCCTCCTGCTTCGCGCCCGCCTTCTGGAAGAGCTCGACGATGGCGCGCTCGCGCTCGGCGTTGGTCAACGGGGAGACCTTGAGCTGGTCGTAGACCTGCGCGTCGTCGGCGACCGCCCCCTCGGGCCGGACGCCCTGCTTCCTATAGACGACCGCGCCCTCACCGTTCTCGAGGCCGGGATGGAAGAGCCGGCCGGCGCCGGCGAGGAAGTCCTCAGGCGCCGACGCAGGGACCGCCGTCCCCTCGGGGGACGACTTCGACCCGGAGTAGAAGCCCTCCAGGCGCGAGAGTGCGGAGGACCCGCCGGTGTCGGTGCGGAAGTCCTGCTGGAGCCGGCGCAGCGAGGAGAGGCCCTCGGCGGCCGGGCCGAGCTTCTCGAGCTTCTCCGCGGCCTGGACCCCGAGTTCTCCCTGCGCGCGCAGGGCGGCCGCGGCCGCATGGCGCGCGGCAGGATCCGCAAGGACCGCGGCGATGAAGCGGGCCGCTTCGGCCCCCTCCGAGCGCGCGGCGGCGGCGGGCGCGGTGGCCAGCGCCGCCCGGGTAAGGTAGACGGCGGTCGCGGCGGCCGGCGCCGGCAGGGCGAGCCGGACGGCGGTCGCGTCGAGATGGACGTTGAGCGCGCTCAGGAAGCCCGGCGCGGAGAGAGGGACCGTCCGGTTGACCCCGGCCGCAGCGGCGGCGCCGACGACGCCGGCCTGCGCGAGGCCGGCGGGGACGGGCGCGACGGACACGGTCTGGGCCCAGCCGGCGCAGGGGGTCGCGAGGGCGAGGAGGACTGCAAGGATGCGTGAAAAAGGTCGGTTTTTCATACCTTATAGCCTACCAGCTCCGTCGGGAGCGCAGAAGGGCATTCAGGCCCAACACCCCCTCCGGCAGGGGACCCAGCGGGCCTGGGTCCAACCACCTAGTATGGGGTCCCTGCACGGTTCGCGGCAGTCCAGTTCCTCGAACCACCCTGGCTAGACCCCAAAGCGGCCCTTTTCTCCCCTTCCGCTCCAACCCCTGCGCTCCCTTCCCGGCTATCCTGTGGATGAAGGGAAGCAGCCGCAGACCGGAGACATGCCGCAGGGAGGGATGAGATGAAGACCATGATAGCCGTCGTCGCGATGCTGGGAGTCCTGTCCGCAGCGGGTCATGCCGAGCCGGAATCGGAGCCCCAGGCGGACGACGGGGTGCCCGCGATCACCGATGCGGGAGCGGTCGAGGTTCCCGCCATGGTGCTCGCGCAGAACGACGACCAGGACCTGAAGATGCTCGAGGCCAAGATGCACGTCGCCCGGATGAAGCTCGTCAAATCAGGTCAGATCCAGAAGAAGCGCTCGACGTGGCAGACCAATAAGAACGGGGACAGGGTGTGCGCCGAACAAGCCGATTATGTGGCCGGGTATCTGCAGGGCAAGAACATCAGCGGGTATTTCCCCAGCGCGGGCGGCAGGGAATTGAAGGGACTCATGCGGCCAAGCGGGAAACTTCCCCCTGGATACAAGGTTACTCGGGAGCAGAACAGGAACGTCCATTCGTACATCCCGGGACTCCAGGAAAAGGAAGTCCAGCATCGGTGGGTCAATGTGGAGACGCCGAAGCATAAACACGTAACGCTCGATCCGTGGGCGAACAAGGCCTTCAAGGGGAAGGCGCCGGCCGACTATGCTCGCAAGGACGTGAAGACGCGAGTGACGACGATCCGCGAGACGGTGCCGCCGCTCGACCTCCCCGACCTTCCCTCTCCGCCCAGACTTCCCTGACTCGATAGGAAGAATCTCGAAAAATGAGACACCCCGGCATCCCTTTCAAGGGATGCCGGGGCTCTATTTTCGGCGGACCGTAAGATGGAGACCGACGACGGAGGAGACGACGACGGCCGCGCCGTCCGGGATCTCGCCGCTCTCGGAGCGCGCGTCCCAGAGCTCTCCGCCGATGGCGACCTTCCCGGCGGGCGCGAGCGCGCCGGCCGCATGGCCTTCGGCCCCGACGAGGGCCTCGCTCCCGGTGGCCACCGGCCGCCGGTAGGCGCGCATGACGATCCAGGAGAGGAAGGCGACGAGACCGAGCAAGCCGCCGAGAGTCCCCCCGAGCACGTCCCAGGAGACCCCGAGTCCGCCCAGCGCGTGGTGCCGGAAGAGCATGAGGACGCCGAGCAGGGTCGCGGCGACGCCGCCGAGGGCGAGCATCCCGTAGCTCGTGACCTTGATCTCGAGGAGGAAGAAGACGAACCCCGCCAGAATGAGGAGCACCCCCGCGTAGCTCGCCGAGAGCGTCTCGAAGGAGTAGAAGGCGAGGATGAGAGAGACCGCTCCGACCACGCCGGGGAGGATGAGGCCGGGGTGGTAGAGCTCGATGAAGAGCCCGCCCGCGCCGAGGCTCATGAGGATCATCGCCACGTTGGGGTCGCTCAAGGCGGCGAGCCAGCGCTGGCGGCGCGTCATGGGCCAGCGCTCGAGCTCGGCGCCGGCACTGCGCAGCGGGCGCTCGAAGTCCGCGAGCTTGCGGCCGTCGATGGCCTTGAGCAGATCTTCGAGCGAGGGCGCCTCGAGGTCGACGACCTTCATCGCCACGGCCTCCGAGGACGCGATCGAGGTGCTCTTCGTCACCGCCTCGAAGGCCCAGGTCTCGTTGCGCCCGCGCCGATGGGCGATCGACTTGATGTACGCGGAGGCGTCGGAGGCGACCTTCGTCTCCATCGTCTTGTCGGCCTCCTCCTTCTTCCCTCCGGGCAGGCCGCCGCCTCCCCCGCCGATCATCACGGGATGCGCGGCGCCGATGTTGGTCCCGGGCGCCATCGCCGCGACGTGAGCCGCCATCGTGATGAAGACCCCCGCGGAGGCCGCGCGCCCGCCCGAGGGCTGAACGTAGACGACGACCGGCACGCGCGCGGCGAAGATGCCCTTCACGATGCCGCGCATCGAGAGGTCCAGCCCGCCGGGGGTGTCGAGCTCGATGACGAGGAGGTCGCTGCCGCGCCGCTCCGCCTCGGCCACGGCCTCGACGAGGTACTCCGAGGCCACGGGGCTGATGACTCCGCTGAAGGTCGCGACCAGCGCCTTGGGAGGCGCCGTTTTCGCGGGCGCGTTATGCACAGGGCCCGTCACCGTCGCGCCCGCGAAAGCGACGCTCTGCATCAGCCAACCTAGACTCGCGATGATGAGAATATTGTTCTTCATGGTCGTTGCCGCACCTCTCATCGCTTCCGAAGCCCCCGGCAAAACGCGGTCAACCGCGCCGCGTTTTGCCGACTAAGATATTTTCCCCATTCGGGACGGCGGCCAGTAGATGAACCAGGCCTTGCCCTTCACGTACTTCTGCTGGACCGGTCCCCAGTAGCGCCCGTCGCAGGACCGATCGCGGTTGTCGCCCATCATGAAGTAGGCGTCCGGCGGGACCACCACCGGGCCGAAGTTGTCCATCATCATGTCGCCGATCCGGCGGTCGAGCATGCGTGTTTCCCACAGGGACTGATACTGCTCGAGCTTGAAGGGGAGGTCCACTTTGGGCATGCGCGCGACGTTGAGATACTGCGTGTAGGGCTCCTTGCCGAGCGCCTGGCCGTTGATGGAGACGACCCCGTTCTTCACCTCGACGCGGTCGCCGGGCAGACCGATGACGCGCTTGATGAAGTCCTTCCCGTATTGCGGGCTGCCGCAATGGACCTCTTCGGCGTCGTCGGTCGGAAAGCGGAAGACGACGATGTCTCCGTGCTGGACGGACTTCCAGCGCAGGACCCGCTTCTGCGTGAAGGGGATGCGCACGCCGTAGACGAACTTGTTGACGAAGAGGTGGTCGCCGATGCGCAGAGTGGTCTCCATGGAGCCCGAAGGGATCTTGAAGGCCTGGACCACGAAGTACATGAGGAAGGAGGCGAGCAGGACGGCCGAGAAGACGGTCTCGGCCCACTCGAGGTCCTCGTTCATGTAGTGTCGCCGCTTCTCGCCCCCGCCCTGGTCGCTCCAACAGCGCCAGAACCCCAGTCCGCCGAGCAGCAGCGCGGCGGCGAAGGCCGGCGCGAGCTGGCGGGCCGACCAGAGGTCGGCGCCGGCGCCGTGGCGCCGGCTCTCGAAGGACATCATGGCCACCACCGCCACCGCGAAGCCGGCGATGGCGAAGAAGAGCGCGTGCCAGGCGGCGGAGAAGCCGCGCCGGTCGAGTTTCCCGTCCTCCGTCCAGCGCTTGGTGAGCCAGGCGTAAGCGCCCATCGCGATGCCGATCCAGAAGAGCCTTTCTTCCATGAGGGTTATCCTTTACTGATTGATCTTGAGCACGGCGAGGAAGGCCTCCTGCGGGATCTCGACGGACCCCAGGAGCTTCGCCTTCCGCTTGCCTTCCTTCTGCTTCTCGAGCAGCTTGCGCTTGCGCGTGATGTCGCCGCCGTAGCACTTGGCCAGCACGTCCTTGCGCATGGCGGGGATGGACTCTCGCGCGATGATGCGCCCGTGGACCGAGGCCTGCACGGCCACCTCGAAGCCCTGGCGCGGGATGAGCTCCTTGAGCTTCTCGCAGAGCGCCTTGCCCATCGCGTAGGCCTTGTCCTTGTGCACGATCTGGCTGAGCGCGTCGACGCCCTCGGCGTGGATGAGGATCTCGAGCTTCACGAGGTCCGAGGTCTGGTAGCCGGCGGGCTGGTAGTCGAAGGAGGCGTAGCCCTTGGAGACCGACTTGAGGCGGTCGTAGAAGTCGAGGACGATCTCCGAGAGCGGCACGTCGAAGCGGACGATCATGCGCTCGCCGGAGACGTACTCGATCGAGCGGTGCACGCCGCGGCGCTCCTTGAGCAGGGTGATCACGGGCTCCTGGAAGCGCACCGGGAGCACGATGGTCACGTGCACGAACGGCTCTTCGATGGCCTCGATGTCGCCGTAGTGCGGGAACTTGGCCGGGTTGTCGAGCACGAGCCAGTCCTCGGGGCCGGCCCCCTTGGGCTGTACCCGGAAGACGACGTTGGGGCTCGTGACGATGAGGTTGAGGTCGAACTCGCGCTGGAGCCGCTCCTTGACGATGTCCATGTGGAGCAGGCCGAGGAAGCCGAGGCGGAAGCCGAAGCCCAGCGCCTGCGAGGTCTCGACCTGATAGTTGAAGCTGGAGTCCTCCAGGTTGAGCTTCTCGAGCGCCTTCTTGAGCGAGCCGTAGTCGGCCGGGTTCACCGGGAAGACGCCGGCGAAGACCACGCACTTCGCCTCCTTGTAGCCCGGCAGCGCCGCCGGGAGCTCGCGCCCGACCTCCATGATGGTGTCGCCCACGCGGACCTCATGGATGTCCTTGAGCCCGCCGACGAGATAACCGACCTCGCCGGCGTAGAGAGCGTCGGACGGGGTCTGCTTCGGGGTGAGGTAGCCGACCTCCTCGACGGAGAGGATCTGCTCGCTCTTCGAGTAGAAGCGGACCTTCTGACCTTTCTTCAGCGCCCCGTCGACGACGCGGATGTAGAGCACGACGCCGCGGTAGGGGTCGTAGAGGGAGTCGAAGACGAGCGCCGCGAGCGGCTTGTCCACCGAGCCCCTCGGCGGCGGGATGCGCTCGCGCAGGGCCTGGAAGACCCCGTCGACGCCCTTGCCGTCCTTGGCCGAGATGTGGACCGTGTCCTCGAGGATCTTGAGGACCTCGAAGATCTGCTCCTCGACGGCCTCGACGTCCGAAGAGGGCAGGTCGATCTTGTTGATGACCGGGACGAGCTTGAGGTCGAGGGCCTGCGCGAGGTCGGCGTTGGCGAGGGTCTGGGCCTCGACTCCCTGGGTGGCGTCCACGACGAGAAGCGCCCCCTCGCAGGCCGCGAGCGCGCGGGAGACCTCATAGGAGAAATCGACGTGCCCCGGGGTGTCGATGAGGTTGAGGATGTATTCCTTGCCGTCGGGCCCCGTGTGGAGCATGCGCACGGCCTTGGCCTTGATGGTGATGCCCCGCTCCTTCTCGAGCTCCATCGAGTCCATGATCTGGGCGCTCATCTTGCGCGGGTCGACGGTGCCGGTGCGCTCGAGCAGGCGGTCGGCGAGCGTGCTCTTGCCGTGATCGATGTGCGCGATGATCGAGAAGTTGCGGATCCGCGAGGGATCCGGAGGTCCGCCCGCGCTCATGGCGCCACGTCCGAGAGCACGCGGCGCACGGCGTCGCTCTCCGACTGAAGGAGGGACTGGCGCACGGCCTCGCGCAGGTGCTCCATGTGCAGCCCGCGCACGATCTGCTTGATGCGCAGGAACATGCGCGCCGAGACCGAGAGGACGTCCACCCCTAGACCCACGAGCAGCGGCACGGCCTTGGGATCGGAGCTCATCTCGCCGCAGACGGTGACGGTCTTGCCGTGGCGATGGGTGACCTCGACGATCTCGTGGAGAAGGCGGAGAACCGCGGGATGGAAGGGGTCGTAGAGGTGCGCGACGTCCTCGTTGATCCGGTCGACGGCGAGCGTGTACTGGATGAGGTCGTTGGTCCCCACCGAGACGAAATCCGCCTCGGAGAGCAGGGCGTCGAGCATCAAGGCGGCCGAGGGGACCTCGACCATGATGCCGAGCTCGATGGGCCTGGGCAGGACGACGCCCTCGCCCGCGAGGTCCTGCTGGACCTGCACGAAGAGCCGACGCGCGGTCTGCAGCTCATGGAGCGTCGAGACCATCGGCAGCATGATCTTGACCTTCCCGTGGGAGGAGGCGCGCAGGATGGCGCGGAACTGGGTGCGCAGGAGCTCGGGATGGCGCAGGAAGAGGCGGATGCCCCGCAGGCCCATGAAGGGGTTGGCCTCGTTCTTCGGGTTCTCGAGCCCCAGGTGGGCCGTGCGGTCGCCGCCGATGTCGGCGGTGCGGATGACCAGCGGCAGAGGGTCGAAGGCCTTGGCCGCCTGCGCGTAGGCCTTCATCTGCTCCTCCTCGGGGGGAGCGCCGGTGCGGTTGAGATAGAGGTACTCGGTGCGGAAGAGGCCGACGCCGTCGGGCTTCAGCACGGTGAGCGCCTTGAGGTCGTCGAGGGAGTCCAGGTTCGCCATCATCTTGAGCTTGTGCCCGTCGGCCGTGACCGTCGGGACGCCGCGCAGGGAGTCGAGCGCTTCCTCGTCCTTGATGAGCCTGCGGCGGGTGAGCTGGTACTTCGCGACGGCCTCGGGGCTCGGGTGGATGATGACGAGGCCCTGGTCGCCGTCGAGGATGACCTCGTCGCCGGTGCGGATGCGCCGGCTGGCGTCGGAGAGCCCGACGACCGCGGGGATCTTGAGGCTCTGCGCGAGGATGGCGGTGTGGCTGGTGCGGCCGCCGAGATCGGTGACGAAGCCCAGGACGTTGCTCTCCTTGAGGTTCAGCGTGTCGGAGGGCAGCAGGTTGTGGGCGACCAGAACCGCCGGCGTGCGGATGTTCGAGAGGGACTTCTTCTCCTGCTTGAGCAGGTGCGAGAGCAGGCGTTTGCCGACGTCGAAGAGGTCGTGACGGCGCTCGCGGAAGAACTCGTCCTGGATCTTCTCGAAGGCCTGGTTGACGCGCTCGAGCGCCTCGGAGAGGGCGAACTCCGCGTTGACGCGCTCCTCGACGATGCGGCGCGTGACGTCCTTGGTGATGAGGGGGTCGGTGAGGATGAGGCGGTGCGTGTCGATGAGCCGGGCGTGCTCCTTGCCGAGCATCTTGAGCACCTTGGCCTCGGCCTGGTCGAGGTCGTGGTAGGTGGCGTCGAGCGCCGCCTTGAAGCGCCGGATCTCCTGGCGGATCTTGGTCGCCGGGATCTCCAGCCGGGTGACGACGATCTCCTCGGGTTCGAGGGTGTGCGCCTTCCCGATCGCGATGCCCGGGCTCGCCGCGACGCCTTTGATGACGATCATGTTCCCTTCAATCCTCGTCGAACTTGCGCTTGAAAAGTCCTTCGAGCTGGTCGAGCGCCGCGTCCTCGTCGGGGCCGTCGGCGGCGACGCTCACCCGTTCCCCGAAGGCCGCGGCCAGCATCATCAGCCCCATGACGCTCTTCCCGTTGACGACGACTTCCTCCCCGTCCATGTGCTTGCTGACCTTGATGTCGGAGCGGAACTTCGAGGCCGTCTGGACGAAGAGCGAGGCCGGCCGGGCGTGCATCCCCAGCCGCGGCGTCACCGTCAGCGTCCTGGTCTTCATGTCAGCGCTCCGATGATGACGCCGAGCGCACAGAGCCCGGCGTAGATCCGCGCGGCGCAGATGCCCCGCGCCTTGAGGGCGAGGCAGGCCGCCAGCACGGCGAGGTTCCACGGCGTGAAGCTCCCCCACGGGGGCACGATGAGCGCGGCCAGCGCGGTCGACCCGACGAGGACGAGCCCGGCCGTCCGGAGCGCCGCCGCTCCGCTCTGCCAGGGCCAGCGCCCGAGCGCCTTCGGCAGGGACTCCTGCTCCTCGAACCCGATCCTCAGCCCCTCCCAGCGCGTCCAGAGCGCCGCGGCGTTGAAGAGCGCGAGGTAGAGCAGGCAGCCGGCGAGGACAGGGAAGGGGACGTCGAGCGTCCAGAGTATCCCCCACGCGGCCACGGCGGCGGCGGCGCACGCCGGCCGAAGGGAGCCCCAGAAGAAACGGTCGCCGAGCGCGGCGAGGCCCGAGGCGAGCGAGCGCTTCACGGCCGACAGCCGTTCGGCGGCGGCCGCGGCGCGGGCGGGGTCCGTCTCCCGGGAGAGGCGTTCTTCCATCCCCGCGGCGGCGCCGAGCGCGAAGCCGGACATGTAGGGCTGGGTGTTGAAGTACTCGAGATGGCGCTGCGCGGCTTCTGCGCGGCGAGGCCCGTGCGCGCGCTCGAGCGCCGGCTCGAGCGCGAAGAGGAATCCGAGGTTCTGCATGCGCTCGAAGCTCCAGGCGCCCTGGAGCAGGAGGGAGCGGGCGAACACGCGGCGGCGCAGGCCCGCGCTCACGCGCGCCTCCGCAGGGCGTCGAGGAGCACGGCGAGGCCCAGCCAGAGCGACCAGTCGAAGGCCTTCTGCAGCCCGCGCGTCAAGGCCGCCGGCAGCGCGTCCCAGAGTCCCCCGAGGATCGGTCCGCCGAGCGCGACCGCCCCGAAAAGAAGCGTCGCGGTCAGCGCGGCATGGGGCAGCAGCGAACGCAGGAAGATCCGCCGCCAGGGCACGGCGACGCCCGCGGCGAGGGCCTCCTCGGCCAACGCGTTGAGTCCCGCGCGGCGCTCGCGCAGGACCTTCTCGGCGAGCGCGTGCAGCTTCCCCGCGGCGAGTCCGGCCGGGAAAGCCGCGGCCGCGGGAAGATCGCCGGGACCGGCCGAGAGCAGGACCGCGGCGACGACCGCGACGCAGCCGTTGAAGGGGACGTGGGAGCCGGCAGGAACGCTCTCGCAGGAGAGCGCCTCGAAGAGAGCGCCGAAGGCGACGCCCTCCCAGGGGGCTCCGAGGAGGGTGCCGAAGAGCGGACCGGCCACGATGGGGCGCGAGACCATCCATTGCCCCACGCAGAGGTTGTCGAGCTCGAGCGCGGCCGCACCCGCGCTGAGCAGGGGGAGTCGGGTCGCCCACCAGAGGCTCACGGCCGTCCCCTCAGCAGGGCCCCGACGTCCTCGGCCGGTTCGGACGGCACGGCCCGTCCCTCGAGCCGCACCCCGCGCGCGGCGATCGCTTCGAGCGCGGCCTGGTCCGCGGCCGAGATGAAGATGGCCCGGCCGATGCGCACGCGGCCGGCGGCGTGGTGGAGGCCCCCGACGTTGACGGAGTCGAAGCGCGCCCCCCCCTCGAGGAGCGCGAGGACCTCGGCGGGACCGGGCGCGAGCACGAGCGCGGGCTCCGGGCTCTGCGCGGCGACCCGCACGCGCGCGAGGGCGTCGGCGACCGGGAGCACCTCGAGCGCCACCTCCTCGGGCAGGGCCAGGCGCATGAGCTGGCTCTGCATGGGATCGGCGGCGGCCGCGTCGGAGACGACGAGCACGCGCCGGACCTTCAGCTCGGGGAGCCAGCCTTCGACGACCTGGCCGTGGATGAGGCGGTCGTCGATGCGCACGAATCGGATCATCCGTTGGTCTTCGAGGCGACGAGCAGGGATTTCATGTCGACGATGGCCCGGCGCCCGCCGGAGAGCATGCGCTCGACCGTCTCGTCGAGTCCGCAGGTCCGGCGGCAGCCGAAGGCCGTCACGAGCATGTAGAGGTTGACGCCGCAGATCACCCGGATCACGGGGTCCTCGCGCACGACCCCCATCGCGATGTTGCAGGGGGTCCCGCCGGGCATGTCGACGGCTACGATGAGCCCCCCCTCGCCCTTGAGCTCCGAGACGACGGCGGCCAGCCGGGCGCGCACCTCGTCGACGCTCAGGCGCGAGGAGATCGAGACGCAGCGCACCCCGCTCTCCTGCGGCCCGACGATCTCCTCGGCCGCCTCGACGAGGTAGGCTCCGAACTCTCCGTGCGTGACGACGATGATGTTGACCAAGGGGGGCCTCTACCTGTTGATGTCCCGGTGGAATTCCCGCGCGCGGTAGCCGCATGTCTGCAGCTCGGCGGCGAGTCGGTGCGTGATGAAGACGCTCCGGTGGTGCCCGCCCGTGCAGCCGATGGCGACGGTCAGATAGGACTTTCCCTCCCGGATGTAGAAGGGGAGGAGCCCCGACAGCAGCCGGGAGAAGTCGCGCAGGAAGGTCCGCGCCACGGCGTTGCGGAGGATGTAGGCCTGGACGGGGCGCTCGAGCCCGGTCCGCCGCTTGAGCCCCTTCACATAGTTGGGGTTGGGCATGAAGCGGACGTCCATCACGAGGTCCGCGTCGAGCGGAAGGCCGTGCTTGTAGCCGAAGGAGACCAGCGAAAGGTTCATCTCCTGCGTGCGCTTGAGCGCGAGCATCGCGGAGAGGGTCTCCTTGAGCTCCCCGAGCTTCATGTCGCTGGTGTCGAGGACGCGATCCGCCGCGGCTTTGATCTCCAGCAGGCGCCGGCGCTCTTCGCGGACGGCGTCGAGGATGTTGAGCCCCAGGGGGTGGCGGTGGCGGGTCTCCGAGTAGCGCTGCACGACGACCCGGTCCGAGGCGTCGAGGAAGAGGACGCGGACGTCGATCCCCTTGCGGCGCAGGCCCCGCAGGGACGAGGGGAAGTCGCGCAGGAACTCCCCCTCACGGACGTCGATGCCGAGGGCCACGTCGCGCGCCTTGCGCGACTCGAGCAGGAGGTCGGCGAAGCGGTCGAGCAGGGCCAGCGGAAGGTTGTCGACGCAGTAGAAGCCGAAGTCCTCGAACGCCTTCAGGGCCTGGCTCTTCCCGGCTCCCGAGATCCCGGTGAGGACGATGATCCGCCGTCCGGTCACCGGGGCCGTCCGGCGCTCCTTCATCCGGCGCTCCGCCCCCGGGTCGTGCTCATCCGGGCGATGAGGGTCTGATTGAAGGTCTCGGCGCTGAAGTAGCCCTGGGTCTTGAGGCGCTGGTTGAGCGAGGCCACCTCGATGAGCACGGCGAGGTTGCGCCCGGGGCTGACGGGGATGCGCACCATGGGGACGTCCACGTCGATGATGCGCGTCGTGCCGCGGTCGAGCCCGCTGCGCTCGTAGACCATGTCGGGCTTCCACATCTCGAGCTGGATGACCATGCCGATCTGCGACATGTTGAGGATGGAGCCGATGCCGAAGAGGAGCTTGACGTCGATGATCCCCAGGCCGCGCACCTCCATGTAGTGCTTGAGCGGCTCCGGGCAGTTGCCCATGAGAACCTGCCCGTGCTTCTGGCGGATCTCGACGATGTCGTCGGAGACGAGGATGTGCCCGCGTTTGACGAGCTCGAGGGCGCACTCGGACTTGCCGATCCCCGCCTCGCCCTGGATGAGGACCCCGAGGCCGTAGACGTCGACGAGGACGCCGTGCAGGCGCACGACGGGCGCGAGCCGGTCCTCGAGCAGGGCCGAGAGCTCGCCGATGAAGGTCGCGGTGTCCAGGCTCGTGCGCAACAGGGGGATCTTGAACTTCCGGCAGGCCTGCGCGAGAGGGGCCGGGGTGCGAAGATTCCGGGTGATGACGAGACAGGGGATGCCGGGGAGCTTCAGCATCGCCGTCAGGTTCTCGGAGAGGGTCTTCTCCGGGGCCTTCAGGCAGTAGTCGTGCTCGCCGCGCCCGATGATCTGCACGCGCTCGCCGCGGAAGTGCGCGTCGTAGCCGGCGAGCGCCAGGCCGGGGCGGTTGACCTCGGCCGTGGTGATCGTGCGGTCGAGCGCCTTCTCCCCGACCACGAGCTCCAGGCGCAGGCGATCGCGCTGCTCCTTGAGGAGCTCGCCGACGGTGAGATGCTTCATGGGTGCCGGGTCAGCGCCCGGAACGGACGCCCGACTTGACGGGGGTCAGCAGGCCGTAGGAGTCGTCGAGCCGCCGGTAGATCACGTTGATCTGGCCCGTCTCCAGCTCGTGGAACATCCAGAAGTTGAAGCCCATGCGCTCCATCTGCAGTGCGGCCTCTTCCGCGCTCATGGGGTCCATGGAGACCTGCTTGATCACCGAGATGCGCACCGGCTCCCCGGAGAAGGTCGCCGGGACTTCGAGGTCCTCGGGGGCGAAGCCGCCCTTGTGGTGGTCCTTGCGGCGCTCCTTGTACTTCTTGAGCTGAACGTCGATCTTGTCGCTGGCGAGGTCGACGGCGGCGTAAAGGTCGGCCGCCTCGGCGACCGCCCGGAACGTCTGGCGCGAGGCATGGATGATGATTTCCGCCTGATGCGCCCTCTTCGAGACGGAGAGGGTCACCTGGGCCCAGACGATGTTGTTGAAGTACTTCTGCGCCTTGCCCACCTTCTCTTCCACGTAGGTGCGGATGGGGGTGGTCAGACGCATCTGTCGAGCGGTGATGTTGATTTTCATGGGAAGGCCTCCGAAGCGGGAATCGCCATATTCAACCACAATGTTCCGACCCTGTCAACGCCGTTGACTTACGCGCACGAGACTTAGTATATTCACATACAGTGGCGTCCATCCCGTTCGGACGGTCGCCGGGGCTCTTTGTTTTGAACAATTTTAACTCGAATATCGTCGGGGATGTCGTTTTATACTTTAAAAACAATGTCTTTTTAGTTATCAACACCTGTGGATAACCTGTGAATAACTTGGACGCCAAGACGCTTTGGGACGACGCCGTCGGCGGAATCTCCTCCGAGGTCGGCAACGAGAACATCGAGCTCTGGCTCAAACCGGTGGAGGCCGTAGCCGTCGACGGCAACGTCCTTCGCGTCAAGGTCCCCAACAAGTTCTTCAGCGACCACATCGTCTCGCACTACCAGCAGAAGCTCGAGGCGCGCATCCGCGCGTCCTCCGGCCAGGACATCGCCCTCGCCTTCGAGGTGAGCAAGGACCTCTCCGAGCTGCTGCCGAAAGGCTCGGACCCGGTCCCCGAGGTCCGTCCCCAATCGGAGTTCAAGCTCAGCGAACTCAACCCGCGCTACACTTTCTCCTCCTTCGTCGTCGGGGCGTCCAACCGCCTGGCCCACGCGACGGCCGAAGCCATCGCGAAGAACCCCGGACACCAGTACAACCCGTTCTTCATCTATGGCGGGGCGGGGCTCGGGAAGACGCACCTCCTGCAGGCCATCGGGCACGCCTTGCGCAAGCGCGACCCCTACGCCCGTGTGCTCTACACCACCGCCGAGCAGTTCGTCAACGAGTACATCGACTCCCTGCGCGACCAGAAGCCGGACGCGTTCCGGAGCAAGTACCGCAACCTCGACTGCCTCCTCTTCGACGACGTGCAGTTCCTTCTCGCGAAAGGCCGCAGCGAGGAGGAGTTCTTCTACACCTTCAACGCCCTCTTCGACTCGCATAAGCAGATCGTCATCAGCTCCGACCGTTCGCCCAAAGACATGATCCCGGCCGAACAGCGGCTGATCTCCCGCTTCATGTGGGGGCAGGTCGTCGACATCAAGCCCCCGGACCTCGAGACGCGCATCGCCATCCTGCGCAAAAAGGCGGACACCGAGCAGATCTTCGTGCCGGACGACGTCCTCCTTTATGTCGCCAGCGCCATCAAATCGAACATCCGCGAGCTCGACGGCGCCCTCGTTCGCCTGCGCGCCTTCGCGGCCTTGACGGGAAGCCCGCTGACGGTCGATTCGGCCAAAGACCTCCTCAAGGACACCATCGACCCCGACGCCGGCTCCCCCGTGCACGTCGACGACATCATGCGCGCGGTCGCGGACAAATACTCCATCGACGTCAAGGAGATGAAGTCCCGCTCGCGCGTGCAGGAGATCGCGTTCCCCCGGCAGCTCGCGATGTACCTGGCCTGCTCGCTCACGGAGCTCTCCACGACCGAGATCGGGCGCCACTTCGGCGGACGCGATCACACCACCGTCATCCACGGCCGTGATAAGATCAAGGCGATGGTTGAAAAAGACCCTTTCTTCCTGGAGACCGTGAACCGTCTGGTGGAGAGCATCAAACAGGGGAAAAAGCAGTGAATACATTCCCCGACCTGTGGACGGACGCCGGCGCGGTGGAAACCGCGGACAAGCGCAGCGAGGCCTGTGGATGGATTCCTCCGGGTTTTTCGAAGGAACTCGCGTTCATCCACAATCGCGCAGCTGAACGAGGGAGAGGACTATTGAAATGAGAATCAACTGCACCACGGACGACCTTTCTTTGGGGGTCCAGACCATCCAGTCGGCGCTGTCTCAGCGGACGACCCTGCCGATCCTGCTGAACTTCCTCATCGAGACCGAGAATTCGAAGCTTAAGCTGGTCTCGACCGACCTCCAGATGGGAGTCCGCCACTATATGAAGGCCGAAGTGGAGAAGGAGGGGAGCGTCACCATCCCGGCGAAGAAGTTCTCCGACATCCTACACACCCTCCAGGGCGGCAAGAGCGTCCACATCTCCGTGGAGCCCGACGGAAAGGTCCTCGTCAAGTGCGAGCGCTCCCGCTTCGTGATCGTGGGGACCCCGAAGTCCGAATATCCGGTCCTGCCCGAGTTCAACAAGTCCGAGGCCTTCGAGCTCCCCTCCGAGGTGCTCGCGGACATGGTCCGGAAGACCATCTTCGCGGCCTCGACCGACGAGACCCGCTATGTGCTCAACGGCGTCTTCTGGGCCGCCGCCGGGGGCCATCTCGAGATGGTCGCCACGGACGGCCGGCGGCTCGCGGCGGTCAAGAAGAAGATCCTCCCGGCGAACAAGGAGTTCCGCGCCATCATCCCGACCAAGATCCTCCAGGAGCTTCTGCGGGTGCTCGGGCACGAGGAAGGGGACTCCAAACTCCTCATCGGCATCACAGAGAACCAGGTGGGCTTCCAGACGCGCTCGACGACCATGATCTCCCGCCTCGTGGAAGGGTCTTTCCCGAACTACGAGCAGGTCATCCCGGCCAAGAAGGACATCCAGCTGCGCCTGGCGACGAAGGACCTCATGCAGATCACCAAGCAGGCCGCGCTGGCGACCCCGGACCGCGGGGGCTCGGTGAAGTTCACGCTGAAGAAAGGCGCTCTCCATGTGGCCGCGGCGAGTCAAACCGTCCAATTCGAGGACGAGCTCCCCGTCGAGTACAAAGGAGAGGACTTCTCCATCGCCTTCAACCCCGAGTACGTCGTCGACGGTCTCAAGGCCGTCGGCACCGACAACATCGTCCTCAGCCTCACGACGCCGGTCAACCCCGCCCTCATCGAGCCGGAAGGGCAGGGAGACTACAAGTACGTCGTGATGCCGATGAGGGCTTGATGCGCCTCGCGCCGCACGCCAAGCCGCCGCGGAACACCTTCTCCACCGCGGGGGACATCCTCAAGGGCTGGACGCGCTATCGCCGCCTCGACCCCGACCGCCTGGTCATCCTGCACCAGGTCTGGGAGCGCGAGGCGGGCGGGATGGCCCGGCACTGGTCCTTGAGCGGCGTTCGCGCGGGCGTGCTGTACGTGAAGACGCGCTCTCCCGCCGCGGCGCAGGAGCTGCAGCTGCGCGGCCCGACGCTCGTGCGCGCCCTCAATAAGTATTTCCAGCGCGCCTGGATCAAAGAGGTCCGGGCCTCGCGGGACTGAGCATGTCCGGGAAGCCGAAGAAGGATCAGGACGAAGGAAGGAGCGGTAACCCTATGGCGAAGAACGCACCCGAGACGGACATCCCGGTGAAGAAAGACGATGAGGTCTACGACTCCTCGAAGATCCAGGTCCTCGAGGGCCTCGACGCGGTCCGCAAGCGGCCCGCGATGTACATCGGCTCGACCGGGCCCTCCGGGCTCCACCACCTCGTCTATGAGGCGGTCGACAACTCCGTCGACGAGATCCTCGCGGGGCGCTGCAAGTCCGTCCAGGTCATCCTCCATCCCGGGAACTCCGTCACCGTGCTCGACGACGGCTCCGGCATCCCCGTCGACCCGATGCGCGACGTCAAGGACCCGAAGCTCAAGGGCAAGTCCGCCCTCGAGGTCGTCATGACGGTGCTCCATGCCGGCGGCAAGTTCGACCGCCGCGCCTACAAGGTCTCCGGCGGCCTCCACGGCGTGGGCATCTCGGTCGTCAACGCCCTCTCCGAGTGGGTCGAGGTCGAGGTCTACCGCGAAGGGAAGGTCTGGTTCCAGGCCTACGACCGCGGCAAGCCGCGCGCCGCCGTCGCGGCCAAAGGGAAGTCCGACGACCACGGCACCAAGGTCACCTTCAAGCCCGACCCCGACATCTTCGACGGGCACCAGCTCAGCTTCGACGTGCTCTCCAACCGCCTGCGCGAGCTCGCCTTCCTGAACGCCGGCGCCCACATCACCATCAGCGACGAGCGCGAGGACAAGAAGCACGTCTTCCACTACGAGGGCGGCATCACCCAGTTCGTGAAGTTCCTCAACGCGAACAAGAAGCCGATCTACGCGGAACCCATCTCGTTCAACAAGGAGAAGGACGACGTCAACGTCGACCTCTCCATCCAATACAACGAGGACTATTCCGAGAACGTCTACAGCTTCGTCAACAACATCAACACCCCCGAGGGCGGCACGCACCTCGCCGGCTTCCGCTCGGCCCTGACGCGCGTCATCAACGACTACGTCAAGAAGTACGACATGCTCAAAGGCAAGAACTTCAGCATCACGGGAGACGACGTCCGCGAGGGCCTCGTCTCCGTGCTCTCGATCAAGATCCCCAACCCGCAGTTCGAGGGACAGACGAAGACCAAGCTCGGCAACGCCGAGGTCGAGGGCGTCGTGAAGTCCATCGTCGGAGAGGCCCTCGTCACCTTCTTCGAGGAGAACCCGGCGACCGCCAAGTCCATCATCGCGAAGGCGATGGGCGCCGCCGAGGCGCGCGAGGCCGCGCGCAAGGCGAAGGACCTGACCCGGCGCAAGGGCGTTCTCGGCGAGGGCACGCTGCCCGGCAAGCTCGCCGACTGCCAGGAGCGCGAGGCGTCCCGCTGCGAGCTCTTCATCGTGGAGGGCGACTCGGCCGGCGGCTCGGCCAAGCAGGGCCGCAACCGCGAGTTCCAGGCCATCCTCCCCATCAAAGGCAAGATCCTCAACGTCGAGCGCGCGCGCCTCGTGAAGATCCTCTCCAACGAGGAGGTCCGGACCCTCATCTCGGCCATCGGCACCGGCATCGGCGAGCCCGCCATGGAGCCCGACAGCGACGAGGGGATGAAGATCGAGAAGCTCCGCTATCACAAGCTCATCATCATGGCCGATGCCGACGTCGACGGCCAGCACATCCGCACCCTTCTGCTGACCTTCTTCTACCGCCAGATGCGCTCCCTCATCGAGCGCGGGCACATCTACATCGCGCAGCCGCCGCTCTACAAGGTCAAGAAGGGAAAGAAGGAGATGTACGTCGACACCGAGGAGAAGATGAACGCCTGGCTGCTGAAGGAGGGCCTCGACGAGAGCGAGGTCCGGGCCTTCTCTCCGGACGGCAAGAAGTCCAAGGTCCTCGACAAGAAGGACGTCGAGTACATCCTCAAGCTCCTCATCGAGATGGAGAACCTGCTGCGCCATCTCGAGCGCAAAGGCATCTTCTTCCAGGACTACCTGCGCTTCAAGAAGGAGAACCGCTTCCCGTGCTATCGCTTCGAGGAGGCGCCGGGGCAGTACCTCTACTTCTACAGCGACAAGGAATGGCGCGAGAAGCAGCAGGAGCTGCTCGCCGCCCGCCGCGAGCGCATGAAGGAGGAGCTCAAGGCCGAGGGCGAGCCGGAAGCCGAGGTCGTCGTCGGCGACGAAGACCCCGGCTTCGACGTCCAGGAGCTCTGGGAGCTCGACAAGCTTTCGAAGATCGTGCCCAAGCTCGAGGACCTCGGTCTCGACATCGCCTGGTACGACCGCGTGAAGGAGGACGAGAACACGAAGCCGCTCGTCGCCTGCAAGACGCCGCGCGGGGAGAGCTTCGGCTACGGCCTCCACGAGCTCCTCGAGGACGTCCGGAACGCGGGCCGTTCGGGCGCGAGCATCCAGCGCTATAAAGGTCTGGGCGAGATGAACCCCGAGCAGCTCTGGGAGACCACGATGGACCCCAAGCGGCGGAAGCTCCTCCAGGTCAAGCTCGAGGACCTCGCCGGGGCCGAGGACACCTTCACGAAGCTCATGGGCGACAAGGTCGGACCGCGCAAGCAGTTCATCGAGACGCACGCGAAGGAAGTGCGCAATCTGGATATCTGATTTAAGGCGAGGGGGACGAGAAGGCAGGTTCCCCCTCTCCCCTGCCCCTCCCCCGCGGGGGAGGGCAGTAAGGAAGGATTGGACAGGAGACGACTTCATATGAGCACCCCAGAGCCGAACCCGACGCTCCTGCCGGAGCCCGCCGGCAACATCATCTCGCGCGACATCGGCGAAGAGATGAAGTCCTCTTACATCGATTACGCGATGTCGGTCATCGTCGGCCGCGCCCTGCCCGACGTCCGGGACGGCCTGAAGCCCGTGCACCGGCGCATCCTCTTCACGATGGAGGAGATGGGGCTCAAGCACAACAAGGCCTACAAGAAGTCGGCGCGCGTCGTCGGCGACGTCCTCGGCAAATATCATCCCCACGGCGACTCGGCGGTCTACGACGCCATGGTGCGCATGGTCCAGGATTTCTCTCTGCGCCACCCGCTCGTCGACGGGCAGGGGAACTTCGGCTCCGTCGACGGCGACCCGGCGGCCGCCTACCGCTACACCGAGGCGCGCCTCGCCGCCATCGCCGACGAGCTGCTCGGCGACATCGACATGGACACCGTCGATTTCGTCCCCAACTTCGACGGCTCCATGCAGGAGCCCACGGTGCTCCCCGCGATGCTGCCGAACCTCCTCGTCAACGGCTCGACCGGGATCGCGGTCGGCATGGCGACGAACATCCCCCCCCACAATCTCGTCGAGATCTGCGACGCCACCATCGCCTACGTGAAGGACCCCTCGATCCCGAGCTCGGAGCTCATGAAGATCGTGAAGGGCCCGGACTTCCCGACCGCCGGCATCGTCCGCGGCAAGACCGGCATCAAGGAGTACTTCGAGACCGGCCGCGGTTCGGTGCGCATCCAGGCCAAGACCGAGATCGAGGACATCAAGGGCAACCGTCAGGCCATCATCGTCACCGAGCTGCCTTATCAGGTCAACAAGGCCCAGCTCCTCGAGACCATCGCCGACCTCGTGCGCGAGAAGAAGATCCCGGACATCTCGGACATCCGCGACGAATCCGACCGCACCGGCATGCGCGTCGTCATCGAGGTCAAGCGCGACGGGAATGCGAACGTCGTCCTCAACCAGCTTTTCAAGCACACGGCGCTGGAGTCGAGCTTCGGCGTCATCATGCTCGCCCTCGTCGACGGACGGCCGCGCATCCTGCCGCTCAAGGACTGCCTCGGCCACTATGTGGAGCACCGCAAGGTCGTCGTGACACGCCGCACGCGCTATGAGCTCCGCAAGGCGCAGGCGCGGGCCCACATCCTCGAGGGCTTCCTCATCGCGCTCAAGTACCTCGACAAGGTCATCAAGATCATCCGCGCCTCGAAGGACCAGGAGGAGGCGCGCACGAAGCTCATGAGCGAGTTCGAGCTCTCGCAGATCCAGGCCCAGGCCATCCTCGACATGCGCCTGCACCAGCTCACCCGCCTCTCCGCCGATGAGATCGAGAAGGAGCACAAGGAGCTGCAGAAGCGCATCGCCGAGCTCAAGGACATCCTGGCCAACCCCAAGAAGGTCCTGGCCATCATCGCCAAGGAGCTCGAGGCTCTGCGGGAGAAGTACGGGGAGCCGCGCCGCACCCAGATCACCACCGAGCGCGCCGAGATGACGCTCGAGGACCTCATCGCCAAGGAGGAGGTCGTCATCACGATCTCCAACGGCGGCTACGTCAAGCGCATCCCGGTCGACACCTACCGGAGCCAGGGGCGCGGCGGCAAGGGGGTCACGGGGCAGGAGGTGAAGGAGGAGGACTTCATCCAGCACCTCTTCACCACCGACAGCCACGCCACCCTCCTGATGTTCAGCAACCGCGGGAAAGTCTACGCGCTGCGCGCCTTCGAGGTCCCCGAGGGACAGCGCACCTCGCGCGGCAAGGCCATGGTCAACCTGCTCGCCATCACCGGCGAGGAGAAGGTCACCTCGGTCGTCGCCATCCGCTCTTTCGAGGAGAAGAAGGGCAAGGAGACCTACCTCCTCATGTGTACGCGCAACGGCACGGTGAAGAAGACCCCGCTGGCCGACTTCGAGAACATCCGCCGCAGCGGCATCGCCGCCATCACCCTCGAGGAGGGCGACATCCTCGTCGACGTCCAGCACACCTCGGGCAAGGACGAGGTCATGATCGGCACCCAGGGCGGCATGTCCATCCGTTTCGCGGAGACCGACGTCCGCGCCATGGGCCGGACGGCCATGGGCGTGCGCGGCATGCGTCTTGAGAAGGGGGACATCGTCATCGGGATGGAGAAGTTCCCGAAGGACACGAAGAAGACGATGCTCACCGTCTGCGAGAACGGCCACGGCAAGCGCACCGCGCTCTCCGAGTACCGCGACCAGCACCGCGGCGGCGGCGGCATCATCACCATCAAGACCAACGAGCGCAACGGCAACGTCGTCAACCTCAAGCTCGTGACCAACGACGACGACCTCATGGTGATGACCGAGAAGGGCATGGCCATCCGCCTGCGCTGCAAGGACATCAAGGTCATCTCCCGCAACACCCAGGGCGTGCGCCTGGTGCGGCTCGAGGAGGGAGACAAGGTCGCGAGCGTCTCCCCCATCGTCCCCGAGGAGAAGGCGGCGGTCGAGCTGCCCATCAAGACGGAGGGGACGGCGCCGGTCGAGCCGCCTCCTGAAAAGAAGGACTGAGGGCGGCTCGACCCCTCATCCCCGCTACCCCCTCTCCCGCGTGGCGGGAGAGGGGGCATGAATTTATGTTGAAGAAAATCGATCCGTGGAGGTGGGAACTGCCTCGGACCGGCGGCATGCGCGTGCCGGGCCTCGTCTACGCCTCGGAGGGGATGCTCCCGAAGATCGAGCGCGAGAAGGTCGCCGAGCAGGTGGCCAACGTCGCGCACCTTCCCGGGATCGTCGGCCGTTCGCTCGCGATGCCCGACTGCCATTGGGGCTACGGGGCTCCGGTGGGCGGGGTCGCCGCGACCGACGCCGAGACGGGCGTCATCTCGCCCGGCGTCGTCGGCTTCGACATCTCCTGCGGCGTGCGCCTGCTGCGCAGCGACCTGGAGGCGGCGGCAGTGCGCAAGCGGATCCCCAGGATCATGGACGCCCTCCATGCCCGCGTGGCCTCCGGCGTCGGGAAGGGCGGCCCCATCCGGCTCGATGAGAGGGGCGTGCGCCGGGTCTTCGAGCGAGGGGCGCGCTGGGCCGTCGAGAAGGGGCTGGGCGGCCGGGAGGATCTCGAGACCTGCGAGGACGGCGGCTGGCTGAGGGACGCCGATCCCGACGCGCCGAGCGAGCGGGCGGCCGAACGAGGCCGCGACCAGGTCGGGACTCTGGGCAGCGGGAACCACTTCCTCGAGCTCCAGGAGGTCGATGAGGTGTACGACCCCGGGACGGCCGCCGTTTTCGGGCTCTTCAAGGGGCAGATCGTCGCGCTCATCCACACCGGCTCGCGCGGCAGCGGCTATCAGGTCTGCGAGGACGCTCTGCGCGCCATGCAGGGCGTCGCCGCGCGCAGCGGCTGGCGCCTGCCCGACCGCCAGCTCGCCTGCGCCCCGATCGGATCGCCGGAGGGACGCGCCTATTATGCGGCGATGTGCGCGGCGGCGAACTACGCGCGCGCCAACCGCCAAGCCATCACCCATTTCATCCGCGAGGCTTTCGCGCGCGTCCTCGAGACGGGACCCGACGGACTCGGCCTGCGCGTCGTCTACGACCTCTGCCATAACATCGCGAAGTTCGAGACTCATCTCGTCGACGGCGCCGCGCGGCGCGTCCTCGTCCACCGCAAGGGCGCCACGCGCGCGTTCCCGGCCGGACATCCCGACGTCCCGGAAGTCTACCGCGGCGTCGGCCAGCCGGTGCTCGTCCCGGGGTCCATGGGGACGGCCTCGTACGTCCTCGTCGGCACGGACGCGGCCATGCGCGAGACCTTCGGGACCGTCTGCCACGGAGCCGGGCGCCTGCTCAGCCGCACCCAGGCCGCCAAGCGGACCGACCCCCATCTCCTCGTGCGCGAGTTGGAGTCCTCCGGGATCTGCGTCCGCACCGACAACTGGAAAGGGCTCGCGGAGGAGGCGCCCTCGGCATATAAGGATGTCGACGAAGTCGTCGAGGTCTGCCACTCCTCGGGGTTGGCCCAACGTGTGGCGAGGATGAGGCCTATGGGCGTGCTCAAGGGGTAACCCCAGTTTCCCTAACTCCCCTTCCTGCGGGAAGGGGCAGGGGAAGGGGAGCTAAGGAAAACCGTAATTGGTAGAATCCTTCTCGTGAATCGATTACTGCTCCTCGTCATCCTTGTCGTCACTTCCTTGCCTACACTCATAAGGGCCGAAGTCTCCATCGAGAGCTCGCGCTGGCAGCTTCCCGTCGGCCGTCCGACGAAGCCGGTCTGGCATGACGTCAGCGCCTGGCTGCTCCCCCCCAACGGCTCCGTCGCCGCCGCTCCGCGTCTGGAGCTGCGACTGCGCAACGCGGCGGGCAAGGCCGACGAGGCGATGCTCCTTCGCTATATCGTGACCGCGCGCCTCGTCCCCATCGTGGGCGGAGGCGAGGGCGTCTGGGCCATCCCCTTCATCCTCGAGGACCGCCGGGTACCCACGATCCGCGCCGGCGAAACGAGGCCGGTGCCGGCCGGGCTCAACCGCGCCGTCCTCGGAGCTTATCTCAAGCGCATGGCGCGCGCGGGCTATTGGCCCGACGCACTGCGGCTGCAGGTGATGCTCGAGCCGCGTCCCGGCGAGAGCACGCTGCAAGGCCGCATACACGAGTCCGTCCTGCCGGTGCTCTGGAAGCAGCAGGCGGCGGGGACGGCCCCCGCAGGCGAGGCGAAGGGCGGAGGCCCGCGATGAACGATCCTAAGATCCTGCGCACGGAGAGCGAGAGGGCCCGGCAGGGCGTGCGCGACCGCGGGGGACGCTATCTCCCCGCTCTGGAGAAGTATCTCGAGCTCGACGGAGCCCACCGGGCCCTGCTCAAGGAGGTCGAGGACCTGCGCGCGCGCCGCAACGAGGTCTCGAAGGCCGTCGGCGCGGCCAAGGCGAAGAAGGACGAGGCCGAAGCGAAGCGCCTCATGGACGAGGTCGCCGTCCTCAAGACGGCCATGCCCGAGAAGGAAGCGCGGCTCTCCGCCGTCGAGACCGAGGTGCGCGACTGCCTCCTCTCCATCCCCAACCTTCCTCATCCCAGCTGCCCCGTCGGGAAGTCGGAAGAGGACAATAAAGTCGTGCGGCTCGGCGCCGAGCCGACCAAGCTCCCCTTCAAGGCCCTCGATCATGCCGCCGTCGGGGAGAAGCTGGGCATACTCGACTTCGCGCTCGCCGCGAAGCTCTCCGGCGCGCGCTTCGCCCTGCTCAAGGGCGCCGGCGCCCGCCTCGAGCGCGCCCTCGCGCAGTTCATGCTCGACCACCAGACGAAGGAGAACGGCTATCTCGAGCACTGGGTCCCCTATCTCGTTCTGCCCGAGGTCCTTGAAGGCACCGGTCAGCTTCCCAAGTTCGAGGCGGACCTCTACAAGACCGGACAGCACGCCGAGAAGGAAGGGGCCGAAGGGGTCGCGAAGGATGTCCGCTTCCTGATCCCGACCGCCGAGGTCCCGCTGACGAACACCGTACGCGGAGACATCCTCGACGCCTCAAAGCTCCCGCTCAAGCTCACGGCGCTCACTCCCTGCTTCCGTCAGGAGTCGGGCTCGTACGGAAAGGACGTGAAGGGGCTCATCCGCAACCACCAGTTCGACAAGGTCGAGCTCGTCTGGATCACGCGGCCCGAGGACTCCCCGGAGGCCCTCGAGCGCCTGACGAAGGACGCCGAGAGCGTGCTCCTCAAGCTCGGGCTGCCCCACCGCGTCCTCGAGCTCTGCACCGCCGACATCGGCTTCGGCGCCTGCAAGACCTACGACCTCGAGGTCTTCTTCCCCGGCGAGGGCCGCTACCGCGAAGTCTCCTCGTGCTCGAACTGCGGGGACTTCCAAGCGCGCCGGATGAACGCGCGCATGCGCCGCGGGCCCAAGGACGCGCCGGAGTTCGTCCACACCCTCAACGGCTCGGGGCTCGCCGTCGGACGCATCTTCGCAGCCATCCTGGAGAACTTCCAGCAGGCGGACGGGAGCGTGCTGGTGCCCGAGGTGCTGCGGCCCTACTTCGGGGGTGATAAGGTCACGGGCGTCTGACAGTTTCCTCATTGTCTCCCCCCACGGGGGAGGCAGGAGGGGGGCGGATCCCCAAGAATGGAAAAAGGCCCGCTGATGCGGGCCTTCTTCTTTTCTTAGGGACTTCCCCCCACCCTGCCCTCCCCGCGGGGGAGGACAATAAGGAACTTCAGGTACGGCCTAATCCCAATCGCTGGGTACATTCAGCTTCTGGCGCAGCTCGGCGCCCATCTTGTCGGCGCAGGAGCGGATCCCCGACGGGGCGGCGCGTGGGAGCTTGTACGCCTTGCGCAGGCGGTCGTAACCCTCTTTCCTGCGGCCGAGCGTCTCGTAGTCGAAGTACAAGGCGAGCGAGGTGCTCAGGTAGTCCTCGAAGCGCTGGGTCTTCATCGGGTCGTTGGAGGCGAGCTCCGTTTCGAGGCGGCCCATGTGCGCGCGGTAGAAGGCGGGATAGCGCGCGGAGACGTCGACGAGCCGGCGGCCCTTGAGGAGGAGGATGGTCGTCTTCTCGGCCTTGCCGGCCATCGTGAAGAAGGACTCGCAGTCCATGGAAAAGAAGCGGCCCAGGGGCTTCTCGCGGCGTACGAGCTCGAGGTTCCCGTCGACGTCCACGTCCTCGAAATCGGTGAAGGGCATGGGCTTTCCGAGCCGCTCGACGCGGCCCTTGCCGTAGCGCAGCAGCACGAGCGCGTCCTGTTCGAGCCCGGAGAAGCTGACCACGTAGGCGATCGTACGCGAGCCGTCGCCGGCCAGGTCGGGCAGGGTCCCGTCGACATGCAGCGCCGAGAGGCGGATGCCCGCCAGCGAGGGCTCGAAGTGGAGGAGGCGCGCTTTGGCGTCGCCGCTGAGGTAGACGAGCAGGCGCGAACCCCCTCCGTCGGAGCGGCGCACGACGAGCGCGCTGAGGAGGCCTTCCCGGACCTTCGCGTCGGCGCGCTGGACGTCGGTGAAGCCTTCCTTCGAGAGGCGCGCGAGCTCCCGGGCGAGGGGGTCGCCCGGCGGGACGGCGAAGGACGGGACCGCGGAAAGCGCGAACGCGAGCAGCAGGGGGAGCGCTCTCATCTTCCCCTCGTTCCGAAGCGGCGGTCGGCCTCGGCGGGATCGACGGGAGTCTTCTCCCCGGCGGGCCCGAGGGCCGAGAGCGTCCCCCCCTCCTTGACGCAGCAGACCCAGAGGTCCTTGTCGAAGCCGCGAAGCTCGCGGCTCTCCTCGGCCTTCGGGGCGGCGGCGATGCGGGGCTTGGCCCTGCCGTTGAGCGGATAGACGCCGACGGCCTTGCTCCAATCGGCGTCCTCGGGCACGAGCCCGAAGCCGCGCACGGCGAGCGCGCGGCCGTCGGCGGAGAGCGCGAACTCGTCGACGCGGGTCCACTGCGCGTAGTCGAGAGCGCGCAGTTCGCGGCCGCGGGCGTCGAAGACCATGAGCAGCGGCCGGACCTTGTTGTAGGGGTCGATGTCCTGGAGGAGGATGGCCGTCGTGCCGTCGCCGGCCAGGGCCAGGATCCGGGCCTCGGAGGCCTTGCCGACGATGGCCTTCTCGGGGAGCGGCCGCGCCCAGAGCGGCCGGCCGCGCTCGTCGATGAGGCGCAGCGTCGAGGAGAGGAGCAGGGCCTTGGCGTTCTTCGCGCCTTTGCGCGCGTTCACGTGCAGGCCGAAGTCGCTGTCTTTCTCCTCGAGGACGCAGAAGTGGCGGGCCCCGGCGGCGAAGAGGACGCGGCGCCGTGCGGCTTTCTCGAGTGGAGAGGGGAGGCGGACGCGGCGTTCGGAGCCGTCGTCGGTCCGAACAAAGACGGCGTCCTCGCCCTCGACCCAGCGGAAGCGACCGTCGGGAGCGAGGAGCACGCTCCCGGGCGTGGGCGGCGGCTGACCCTGGAGGGCCTGCGCGGGAACCGGCGCGCTGGAAGGCGTCTGGGCGGCGAGGGGACCGAGGAGTGCGGCGAAGAGGAAGGGAAGGATTTTCACGGCTCCTCCATTATAGGCGCTTCTTGAGCCAGCCTTTCAGCAGCAGGAGCTCGGCCGTCTGCACGGAGTTGAGCGCGGCTCCTTTGAGGAGGTTGTCGGAGACGACCCAGAGCGCGAGTTCGCGTCCGGAGGTCCCCGCGCGCAGGCGACCCACGTGGACCGGCGCGGTGCCGGCGGCGTCGAGCGGAGTCGGGTAGTCCCCCTCCTTCCACAGCCGAAGCCCCGGGGTCTTCGCGAGGAGCGCGCGGGCGGCGCCGGGAGCGAGAGGCCGCCGGGTCTCCAGCCAGAGGGAGAGCGAATGGCCGCGCACGACGGGGACGCGCACGGCGGTCACGGAGACCGGCAGGCGGGGCAGTCCCCAGATCTTGCGCAGCTCCTCGCGGACCTTGAACTCCTCCCCCGAGTCCCCCTTCCGATCGAAGGAGCCGACCTGCGGGAAGACGTTGAGGGCGATGGGGCGCGGGAGCGCGCGTGCGCGCGGGGCGGAGGGCACGTCGAGCGGTCCGCGGCGGCCGGCGAGCCGGGCCGCGCGGCGGGCCTGGGCATGGTACTCCTCGAGCGCCTCGCGGCCGGCGCCCGAGACGGCTTGATAGGACGCGATGCGCACCGCGGCGAGGCCGGCCTTGCGGAGCAGCGGGGCCCCGGCGACGGCCGCGCCGGTGAGGGTGCAGTTGGGACCGGCCACCAGGCGGCGGTGCGGCGAGAGCGCCGAGGCGTTCACCTCGGGGATGACGAGCGGGACCGCGGGGTCGAGCCGGAAGGCCGAGGAGTCGTCGAGGACCCAGACCCCTTCCCGGGCGAGGGCCCGGCCGAAGCGTCTGGAGACCTCGTCGCTGGAGACGAGGAAGACGAGGTCGCAGGCCTTGAGGGCCGCGAGCGAAGGCGCCGGGCAGGGCAGCGCGCGGCCGCGGAAGCGCGCGCGTGCGCCCGCGCGGCCCGAGCCGAAGGGGCGCAGTTCGCCGACGGGGAAGCGCCGCTCGACGAGCAGGTCGAGCAGGATGCGTCCGACGAGGCCGGTGGCCCCGACGACGCCGACGCGAAGCCCCCCCTCAGCGCGGGCCATCGGAGGAGGGGCCGACGTAAACCGACGAGCTGTGATTCTCGACGGCGGAGAAGTCGCGGGCCGCCGCGCGCAGGTAGGCGCCCCGCGCGGGCAGCGAGCCCTTCGCGAGGGTGGAGATGTAGGGCGGGCGGCGCAGAAGCGGGGTGACCCGCTTCCATTCCAGCTCGTCCTGCGAGGCCTCCAGCCAGGCCGCGTCGATGTCGCGGCCTTCGACGCTGAAACGGGCGACCCAGCCCTCGCCCGAGGGGCGCACGCTGAAGGCGCTCAGGCGCACCGCTCCGCGCAGTCCCGCGGGAACGAGCTTGAGAGCGAGCGCCGGGCGCAGGTTGTTGATGGGGACCTGAAGCGCGTCCTGCTCCGAGCGCGGCGGGACGCCCTGGATGGAATGGTTGTTCCAGGCCCGCGTCTCCTCCCCCTTCGCGGACGCCGGGGTCTCCAGGCCCGCCAGGATGGGAGAGTGGAGCGCGTCGCGGAACTCCCGCGTCGGAGACCAGATGATGAGGTAGTTGGGACGGTCGAAGGAGACCAGGCCCGGCGGCACCTCGGCCCAGAACCACTCCGAGCGGCCCGTGCCCGGCATGTTGACGCTCGCGTCGGTCTCCGCGGGGATGTCGGCGGTCTCGGCGAGGAAGAAGCTCTTCTCCGTGCCGTAGGAGGGCGTCTGCGAGACGCCCATGTAGACCTGTCCGGGGACGAGCGTGCGCTCCCAGGGCCGTTCGGCCAGCGGCTGCGACTTCGCGCGGCCGATGCGAGCGCCGACGAAGGCCCGCGCGTAGTCGCCGGGAGGCGCGGGCGGAAGCTTCACGATCCACGCGTTGTTGAAGCCGATGAACCAGTTGGAATCCGAACCACCGTCCGCGAAGCGGCCGAAGTCGTTGATGTTCTCGGCCAGCGAGAGGACCAGGGGCTGACGCACGACCTCCTCTTTCGCGGCGGCCGGAGCGCGGGGCGCCGGTTCGGCGTCCTCGAAGTCCGGTTCCGCGACGGGCTCGGCGTCCTGCTGCGCGAGCGCGCAGGGCGCGAGCGCGCAGAGGGCGAAGGCGATAGTAAATAATCCTTTAAAAATATACATTATTTAAGTTTCCCCATCAGTTTTTCAAAGTCATTGAGGTTGTAGAAGTGGATGACGACGGCGCCGCTCTTGCCGTCTTTCTTGGTGCGCAGGTCCACCTTCATCCCCAGCGAGTGCGCGAGCTTGCGCTCGATCTCGCGGACCTCGGCCGGCTTGGTCATCGGCGTCCGTTTGTTCGGCGCGTGCTGCGCTTCGACCTGTCCGGTCTCCATGACGCGCGCCAGCGTCTCGACTTCGCGCACCGAGAGGTTGCGTTCCAGGATCGAGTGGAAGAGGCGCGTGCGCTTGACGCGGTCGCTGACGCCCAGGAGAGCGCGGGCGTGCCCTTCCGTGATCTGGTCGGTTTCGAGGGCTTTGAGGATGTCCTCCGAGAGGTCGAGCAGGCGCAGGGTGTTCGAGACCGCCGACTTCGACTTCCCCATCTGATGCGCGAGGTCGGTCTGCGTGAGGCCGTGATCCTGGATGAGGTTCCGGTAGGCGCGCGCGACGTCCACCGCGTTGAGGTCGTCGCGCTGGACGTTCTCGATGAGGGCCAGCGCGAGCCGGTCCTTCTCCCCCATCTGCTTGCGGACGACGACATCGATCTCCTTGAGTCCCGCGAGCTTCGCGGCGCGCAGGCGCCGCTCGCCCGCGACGAGTTCATACTTCCCGTCCGGCAGCGGTGTGACCAGGATGGGCTGCGCGAGGCCATGCTCCTTGATCGTCTGGGCCATCTCCGCGAGCTTCGTCTGATCGAAGCTGTGGCGCGGCTGGTGCCGATTCGGGCGGACGTCTCCGATGGGGACCTTGCTGGTCGACTCCGCCGTAGGGGCGTCCTTGGCGTGCGCCGGCGCGTGCGCCGTGGGCGTCCCCCCCTTGCGGGGGAGCAGAGCTTCGAGTCCTTTGCCGAGTGCCTGTCTCATGTCGTCACCTCAATCGATCTTCACGACATCCCAGCCGCGTCGGACGAGCAGTTCGCCGGCGACGGCGAGATACGACTGCCCTCCGCGCGAGCGGGGGTCGTACTGCAGGATGGACTTTCCATGACTCGGGGCCTCCGCGAGGCGTACCGAGCGAGGGATGAAAGACTTGAAGAGCTTCTCTCCCATGAAGCGAGAGAGCTCGTCGCGGACCTGCTGGGCCAGGGAGAGGCGCGGGTCGAACATCGTCAGGACGGCGCCTTCGAGTTCCAGGGAGGGGTTGATCGTCTCCTTCACGCGGTTGACCGTCTGCACAAAGCTCGCAAGGCCTTCGAGCGCGTAGTATTCGCCTTGGATGGGAACGATGACCTTGTCCGCGGCGCAGAGAGCGTTGATCGTGAGAAGACCCAGAGAGGGTGGGGAGTCGATGATGATGAACTTGTAGAGGTCCCGGACGCTCTTGAGGGCCTCCCGCAGCCTGTTTTCACGTGAAAACGCATCCGCAAGGGCCATCTCCGCGCCCAACATATCCGAATTGGACGGCATAATGTCGAGTAATTCCTGTGCGGTATCTTTGATGGTTTTTTCAGCGGGCACATCTTCCAGCAGCGCCTGGTAGGTCCCGAACTCGACCGCGGACTTGTCGACACCGACCCCGGAGGTCGCGTTGCCTTGGGGATCCAGGTCCACCAACAAGGTCTCCTGACCGAAGCAGGCCAGGGCCGCGGCGATGTTGATGGCGGTGGTGGTCTTCCCGACGCCGCCTTTCTGGTTCGCGAGTGCGATGATCTCGGTCATGTGTCTCTTCCGGTGGTGGATAGGGGATATATAGGAGGGGCTGCCTGATTATATCGCTGAGAGCGCTCCGCGTCAATCAAGGCAATGAGTTTTCACGTGAAAACCATATAGATTCATGTGGATTTAGAGTCATATTGAATCATAATTTTGTTATTTGGATTGTTAGTAATCATATACAGCTATTCAGTGTTGTTTGTGCGTTAAACCGCGTGCGGCGATGAAAGGGGGGAGAAAGAGTATAATCCACGCATGGTTTTCGACCCCGATGCCCCGGCGGACGACGAAGGCGGGATCTTCGGCCTTCCGTTCAGCGAGAAAGAGGCCGCGCTCGTCCTTCTGCCCGTTCCGTGGGAGGCGACGACCTCCTACGGCGCCGGCGCCTCCGAGGGACCCGCCGCGCTGCTCGCGGCAAGCGGGCAGATCGACCTCTTCGACCCTGAGGTCGAACGGCCCTACGAGCCGGGCATCCACCTGCGCGCCGAGTCCGCGAAGGTACGGGCCTGGAGCCGGAAGGCGAAGGCCGCCGCGCAGAAGGTCATCCGCGCGGGGGGGAAGGTCGAGGGGAGCCGCGCGCTGCAGTCCGCGCTCTCTGCGGCCAACGCGCTGAGCGCGGAGCTCGACGCCTGGGTCCATGGGGAGTGCCGCGCGCTCATGGACGCCGGCAAGATCGCCTGCGTGCTGGGGGGGGACCACTCCACGCCCTTCGGCGCCTTCCAGGCCGCCGGCGAGGTGCACGGGGACTTCGGCCTCCTCCATTTCGACGCGCACTCCGACACGCGCGACGCCTACGAGGGCTTCGTCGGCTCCCACGCCTCCATCATGCGCAACGCGCTCGTCCGCCTGCCGCGCGTCAAGACGCTCGTGCAGGTCGGCATCCGCGACTACTGCGCGCAGGAAGACGCTTTCGTCCGCTCCCAGGGGGAGCGGGTCCGCGTCTTCTTCGACCACGAGCTCAAGCGCCGCCGCTTCGCCGGGGAGCCGTTCGCGAGGACCGTCTCCGACATCGTGACCGCCCTGCCGAAGAAGGTCTGGGTGAGCTTCGACATCGACGGGCTCGACCCCAAGCTCTGCCCGCACACGGGGACCCCCGTCCCCGGCGGCCTCGAGTTCGCGGAGGCCTCGTATATCCTCGCCGAGCTCGCCCGCTCCGGCCGGACCATCCTGGGCTTCGACCTCGTCGAGGTCGCTCCCGCCCCCGGCGGCAAGGATGAGTGGGACGCCAACGTGGGGATGCGGCTTCTTTACAAACTCATCGCCTGGACGTTCGTGAGCCGCGGCCTTCGTCGCGCCCGTTGAACTCGGCGCGACGCAGGCCCCTCATCGCGCCGGATCTGTTCGTGGTGCCGTCGGGAGCTCGGGGTCGTCACGGGCCGGGATACGCTCGGCGGCGGCTACACCCACGGCGTCTGCCCCGTCTGCCTGACCCATATCCTCCGCCAGTCCCGCCCGCCCGACCTCGTCCCCTCTTCCAAAGGTTCCTAACTCCTCATCTTGTCGGTCGTTCGGCCCTCCCGCTCTTTGATTCGCGGGAGGGCCGCCCACCTCCCAGGCGTTGGTGGAGGGTGGGGGAGGTCCCCCAAACCGCGAGAATCATCCCCTTCTCTTGAGCTCAACGATACCTGTGGGGAGAAGGGAAGGCTTCGTCTAAGAAGCTAATAGGACTCACAAGAGATACGGTGGCGTGAGGAGACGAGGTCGAAGCGTGCCTGCGCGGCGGGTGACGGCGGAAGGGCCCCGGCACCGAGGAGCGCAATGTCCGTAGCCGTCTGAGCACCGCAGGTGCCGGGAAGGCGCCGCCGGCAGGACCCGCCGCAAAAAAGAAACCCCGGGGTGTCATCCCCGGGGTTCCTCTTTGTGGAAGATAAGTCTCAGCGCTTCGCGGCCGGCTCCTTCGTCTCGTTGAGGACCTTGTTGAAGTTGAAGGCCTTGCGGTTCTTCCAGTTGCCCTTGTGGTAGGCGTAGCCCGCCATGATGGGCACCGCGATGGTCGCTTCGCACCAGACCATCTGCTCGTAGGTGATGTCCACCTTGCCCCACGAGCGCGCCTCTCGCAGCGTCGAGCCCGAGAGGGCGCCGTCGCGCTCGTCGGCGACGGTGACCTGGATCGCGTACTTGTGCATCTTCGGCTCGAAGCCGACCATCTCGAGGCCGACCGTCATGTCCTGGGCGAAGTTCTTCGGGACGCCGCCGCCGATCATGAGCAGGCCGGTGTTCTTGCTGGCGAGCTTCAGGCGCACCAGCTCGCGGAAGTCGCGGGCCGAGTCGATCGTGACGTGGGCGTCCGGCTTGTGCCACTGGTGGTAGAGCAGGCCCATGCCCGCCGAGCAGTCGGAGAAGGCCGGGCAGAAGATCGGCACGCCCTTCTTGAAGCACTCGAGGGTGATGGAGTCCTGCGCCTTGTTGTTCTTGACGAGGTAGCGGCCCATCTCGGCGATGAACTCGCGCGAGGAGTAGGGCTGCGGCTTCAGGCCGTCGGCGATGCGGGCCGTGGTGTTGTCGCACTCTCCGAGCTCGTCCTCGCAGATGAACGTGTCGTAGATGCGGTCGACGCGCACGTCGCGCAGCTGGCAGTCGTCGGCCCACTTGTTGCCCTTGTAGTGCAGGTAGCCGAGCGACTCGAAGAAGTCCTGGTCGATGATGTTCGCGCCCGTCGAGACGATGGCGTCGACCATGTTGTTGTGGACGAGGTCGTAGACGACGCGCTTGAGGCCGGCGGAGAACAGCGAGCCCGCGAGGCAGAGGACGACGGCGCAGTCCTTGTCGGCGAGCATCATGTCGTAGATCTCGCTCGCCCGCGCGAGGTCGCGCGCGGAGAAGGCCATCTTCGACATGGCCTCGACGAGCTTGACCGTGTCGTGCTTCTTGATGTCGATGTGTTCGATGGGCGTCTTCAGAAAGTCCGACTTCTTAGCCATGATGGCCTCTTCTTCAGCGTCCTTCTTGCCGTTTTAAGCAGTCCGGGCCCGTCGTCGCGTTGAGACCTCCTCATACGCGCGCGTACCACAAGACTTCGCAATGATATAAAAAAAGAAACATCCGTGTGCTAACCTTTTTGACGATGAACGCTTCGAAGGCTCCGCGCCCGCGCGCGGCGCTCCTCTCTCTGCTCGTCCTCGGCGCCGCCACGGCGCTCGCGCGCGAGCCGCTGCCGCGGGTCTCTACGGCTCCCGTCGTCGGCGCGCAGGCGCCCGCGGCGGCCCCCGTGCGGCGCAGGAAGAAGGCCTTCGACCCCGACACGCATTGGCGTCCGCGCCACCGCCGGAAAGCCGCCGTCGTCGTCGACTCCGGGCCCGCGCGCATCCCGCTCGAGCCGGGCCGCTGGAAGCCCGAGGTCCGCGACGCGCTCGAGCTCCGGCTCGCGCGCGAAGGCCGTCTTTCCTCGCGCTACGATCCGGAGGATCCGCCCGTCGCCGTGCTCATGCTCGACGGCCTCGCCGGCGCGCATTCGGCCGGCGACGCGCTCTTCCGACGCCTCGTCGACCATGCGGAGTTCCGCTTCGACGACAAATATTGGCGCATGATCCCCGAACCCTTCGGCGGCGAGCGCGTGCGCGCCGGCTACAACGGCTTCAAGGACCGCCCGCCCGCCGTCTGGCCCAAGGATGAGGACTACGCCGTCTACCGCAAGGCCTTCTACCGGGCGCGGCGCGAAGTATGTCGGCTCTGGGGCGGGCGCGAGTGCGCGCGCTGGAAGGCCACGCTGCTCGCCGGCTTCTCCGAGCGCGACCTGCGCGCGATCGTGCGCGAGGCGATCCCCGACGCGCTCGCGGAGCCGGTGGGTTCCGGGCGGGCGGGGGACTTCCTCGACGACCCCGACCCCGTCGAGTTCCCGACCGGCCTGCGCCGGGTCCCCGAGCTCGAGGAGCTCGCGCGCAAGCTCGCGGAGCAGGGCTTCGTCGTCTGGGTCATGAGCCGCTCCGACCAGTGGTCGGCCGAGCGCTTCGCGTCCCTTTACCGCGTGCCTTCGGAGCGGGTCCTCGGCGTGCGCAACGTCGTCATGGAAGGGAAGCTCGAGGCCGGCATGATCCCGCCGCTGCCGTGGGGGACCGGCACGGTCGAGGCGCTCCTGCGCATCGTCGGCAAGGAGCCCGACATCGCCCTGCTCGGCCTCGACGATCGGGAGCTGGCGGCGAAGACGGCGCTGCCCGTCTGGTTCCTGGAGGAGGGCGTCCTGCCGCCGAAGCCCGAGGCGCTGACGCAGACGGTCTTCAAGCCGCTGCGCATGCCGCAGAGCGCGGGCGGCGAGGAGGAGGCGGAGCGGGAGGGGCTCCAAGGAGAGCCCGGGACCCAGGCGGCGGGCCCCTGACTCCTGGGCCCTGGGGCCCAGATTCTTCGCAGGGCTTGGCGGGATATGGTAGAATGAGTTCCCGCCGTACGGACGCAGCGATACTATTTCGGAGGCGCGTCGATGAAGTTCGAAGAAGAGATCGGAGACCTGTTCGTGACGGAGTCCGAAGTCACCGTCAAGCTCCACCCCAGCTGCAAGACCAAGAAGAAGCCCATCGCTTGGTTCGCCGACGGAGAGGTGCAGGACCACCGGCGCGCCGTCCGCGACATCCAGGGGCTCGTCGAGGGTCTGCGCGGCAAGACCCGCATCGTCCGCGGCCTCACGGTGACCACGGACCGCGGCGCCCATTTCGACCTCGACGGCAGCGGCCTCGGCGACGCCGTCGAGAAAGCCGGCTTTTCGATCCTGAACTAGCCTCCGGGCTCCCCGGATAGAGAGAAGCCCCTCCCTGCGGAGGGGCTTCCTCTATTAAGGACGTCCGAGTCGGAAGAGCTCCCGGGCGTTGGCGTTGGTCGCCTCGGCGACCGCCGCTTCGGTCGTCGCCAGCGCGGCGGCGAGGCCCCGGGCGATCTCGGGGAGGAAGGCGGGCTCGTTGCGGCGGCCGCGGGAGCTCTGGGGGGGGAGGTAGGGGCAGTCGGTCTCGAGGACGAGCGCGGCGAGCCCGACGGCGCGGAAGGCGTCGCGCAGCGGCTCGTTCTTCGGATACGTCACGGGGCCGTCGACGCCGAGCGCGAAGCCCAGGGCGGCGCCGCGCAAGGCCTCCGTCCGTCCCCCGGAGAAGCAGTGCAGGACTCCGCGCAGGCGCCCGCGCGCGGGACGGTCGCGATAGAACGCCTCGAGGATGTCCAGGGTGTCGGGGAAGGCGTCGCGGGAGTGCACGACGACGGGAAGGGCCGCGGCGTCGGCCGCCTCGAGCATGCCGAGGAAGGCCGCCTTCTGCAGGTCCCGGGGATGCGGGCACTTCGCGTAGTCGAGACCGATCTCGCCGGCGGCGACGACGACGGGGTCCTCCGCGCAGCGAAGAAGGCGTCCGGCGAGCGAGGGCTCGTAGCGGTCGGCCGAGTAGGGATGCAGGCCGAGCGCGCAGCGCAGGCCGCGCGAGCGTGCGAGCGCCAGGACCGGCTCCCAGGTCTCGGGAGAGTCGGCGATCTCCACGACGAGGCCGACCCCCGCCGTTTGCGCGCGCGCGAGCGCGTCGGCGCGGTCCGCGTCGAAGGCGGGGTCGAGCAGATGGGCGTGGGTGTCAATCAGCCGAGAATCCTGCAAGGATTCTCGGCTGATGTTAAGATAAGACTTCGTTTTGTCTTGAGGAGACTGAATTTTCCCGCCCATACCGTCCGGCATGCGAACAGGGAAAATTCAGTCTACTTGGCGAAGTACTTCCAGCGCTTGATGTCGCCGTTGCGGGAGTTCGCTTCCTGGACGAGGTCCTCTTCGACCTGGTTCCAGCGGTCCTCGTCTTCGTAGGGTTTCTGCCCGGTCATCTCCTGCCAGGCCTTCTCGCTGCGCTCCTCGGTCTGCAGCTGCTCCCAGAGCGCGTCGATGTCCTTGGGGGAGAGGGTCTTCTGCGCACCGGTCATGGCGCCGGCGAGGCGCAGGGTGCGTGTGAAAGCGGACTTCTTTACGCCGTGCTTGCGCCCGCGCGCGGGCGCCGCGGCTTTGCGGACGGCTTTGCGCGCCGGCCGGCGCGCGGGTCTGCGGACGCTCTTGCGGGCGGCCTTGCGCGCGGGTCTGCGGGTCTTCTTCTTGGGCGGCATGGGTCTTCCTCCGATCCTCAGGGAGATTCTAGCGCGTTCGTGCGTGCGAGGGAAGCGTCATCTTCCCGGGTTGTCGTGCGGCGAGACCTCGACGAGCGTCTCGAGGAGGCCGTTGAGGCGCTCGTCGTCGGCTCCGGTGGTGACGATGTAGTAGACCTTCTGCCCGACCAGATAGGCCTTCGCCTGGGCGAAGGGCTGCGTGACGGAGAAGACGGACGCGTTGAGTCCGTTATAGACCGCGGCGCGGACCGTGAACTGCGCCCGCTCGAGCTGGAGGCGCTGCTGGGCGATCGCCCGGAGGGTGTCGAGGCCCAGGACCCCTCCCGGGGTGCGGCGCGGCACGGCCTCGATGCGGAGGATGCCCAGCGCGCCGTAAAGCCCCTCATGGATGAAGTTCGTCGGGTTGGTCCCGGTGGGATAGAGGTGGACGACCTCGTGGCGTTTCTCCGGGTCCAGGAAGCCGGCCTCGGCCTGGTAGCCGGCCGGCAGCTTGACCATGTAGCCGTAGTGCCCGTTGAAGATGAACGCGTCGCCGTCCTGGACGACCTGCGCCGAGGGCTGCGGCGGAGCGGCGGTCTCCGCGGGGACGGGGTCCGGGGAGTTCGCGGGCCTGTCGAGGGCGATGTAAGCGGCGACGGCGATCATCGCGACCCCCAGGAAGATCCCGTAGACGGCGTTCTTGCCGCGCGGACGGCGCGGGAAGGGCGCCGGCCCGCGCATCTCCGCGAAAGCGGCCTCGATCTCCTCCGGAGAAAGCCCTTCGTCGATGAGATGCTCGCGCACGGACTGCTCGCCGTGAGCGGCCAGGTTCTCGCGTATGTAGCGGATGAGCTCTGAGTTCGCCATCGTCTCCTCGTCCGAGGAAATCGTCTGCGCCCGGCCCTCGTCGCCGTCCGTATCGCGCTGTCGCGCGCGGCGCCGAGGACTGTGCGGAAGGAAAAGGTCTGCGCCCGGCAGGGTTCGAACCTGCGACCAACCCGTTATGAGCGGGCTGCTCTGACCGCTGAGCTACGGGCGCTCCGTCGTCGACGATTGTACTACTTCCGCCCGAGGCTTCAGCGCACGCCGAAGACGCTCAGCAGGCCGTTGGAGCCGCGCAGGAACGTGAGGGTCGCCGTCCCGAAGGTCCAGGCGGCGGGCTTGTCGAGGGGCAGAGAGGCTTCCGTGATCGGCCACATCCGCGTGTTCGTGCCGTCCTCCTGGATGAGGAGCAGGCTGCGGCTGTCCGCGAAGGAGCCGGTGGCCGGGTCCACGTCGGTGCCGTAGAGCAGCCAGAGCTCGCGGCCGGCGGCGCGCAAGACGTAGGCGTTCGCCCGCAGGGCGTCGAAGAGCGCGCCGGTCTTGATCCGGTGCGCCGGACCCGCGGTACCCGCGGCGGGTTCGAGGATCAGGGTGCTCCCCCGGGAGGGGTTGTTGAAGTCGTCGAAGGGGAGGACTCGGACGGCCGCCCCCTGCGTGAAGGTGAGGTAGCGGTGGGAGAAGGACGGGTCGGAGGCCATGCTCACGTCCCAGTCGCCGGGACCCAGGCGCAGGCGCAGCAGGCGGCGGTGTGCGTCGAGGCGCTCGGACATCCGGAAGCTCCCCAGGAGTTCCGGCGCGGCCGCGGCGGCCGGGGCGCGGGAGGGGAGGAGGAGAGCGGGTGAAACGACCGCGCCGGAGGCGCCGACGAGAGGCGCCCCCGCGCCTCTCGCGGCGCGGAAAGCTTCGGGCGCGAGGAGGACCTCGAAAGCGGCGGCGCCCGCCGCCCGATGGGATTCCGGGGCGGCGAGCGCCGTCGTCGGCAGCAGCGCGAAGAGGAGGGCGGCCTCGACCTTCCCCATCCTCAGCGCGCGAGCGCGGCGGCCGGCGCGGCCGGCGCGGCGGCGGAGAGCGTCATGTCGGCCGCCCGATAGGGGTCGTCGGCCAGGTCGATGAGGTAGAGGACGGGCTGGACGTTCCTCTGGATCTCGGGCTTGATGACGGAAGGCCCCGGATAGAAGCCGCCGGCTCCGCCGCTCGCGGGGCCGAGCTCGATGGTGAAGGAGAAGATCTTCAGGGCTCCCCAGCTCCAGTCGGTCATGTCCCCGGTCGCCGGGTAGAGGTCCGAGGACTGCTCGGCGGTGTAGCCGGTCCAGGAGGCCATCTTCTCGGCCATGTTCTTGTAGGCCTTCAGCGCCCGCGGGTCGGAGATGGGCTCCTCGACCCCGCCCCAGGGGTAGAGCACGAGCGCGCTGTAGCTGTGGTAGCTGATCAGCGTCTTGAGGTTTGGCCGCGCCTCGCAGAACTGCTTGACCGCCCGGCTCTCGGGCTCCGAGAAGGCTCGCGGTCCGTGATAGGTGTCGTCGCCGGGGTAGTCCGAGGTTCCGACGCCGCCGAAGAGCCAGTCGTAGTTGCGGTTGAGGTCCACTCCGACGGAGCCGTCGGAGTTCTTCGCCATGTTCTTGCGCTGCCAGCGGTAGCGGCCGGTGGCGATGTCGTATTCCGAGCCGTCCGGGTTCACGAGCGGGATGAAGTAGACGTCGCGCTCCTGGAGGAGTTTCGCCACGTCGGCGCGCTTGCGGTTCTCGACGATCCAGCGGGCGACGCCGAGTACGACCTCGGTGGAGATGTGCTCGCGGGCGTGGTGCGTTCCCAGGAACACGGCGCCCGGCTTGCGGCTCGCCTGCGTCCCGCGCTCCGAGGAGTTCAGGCGCAGCGCCGTGATCGGGCGGCCCTGGACGCTGCTCCCGATGGAGAAGAGGCTCGTCAGCTCGGGGGCCAGAGAGGCGATGCCCTTGAGCTCGGCGTCGAGGCGGGTGAAGTTGTGGTAGGCGGAGTCCGCCGGCGGGAAGTCCTCCGGGGAGATGGTGCGCAGCGGGGTCTTCTTGAGGATGCGCAGGCCGAGTCCCTCGAGGCGCTGGAGGGCGGCCGGGCCGGCGATCCCGGAGACTTTCGTCCCGTTGACGGCTTCGATGGCGAAGCCGCTGTTCGCGATGCGGCTGCGGGCGCCCTTGTCGGGCGCCTCGAGCTCGACCCAGACCCGGTCCTCGCTGAGCAGGGCGTCGGGTTTATGGACCTTCGTTCCCTTGGCCTTGGCCGCGGTCTCGGAGACCGCGGCGGGAGCGGAGGCCGCGCCGTCCATCCACGAGGAGTCCTGCGCGAGCGCGAGTGCGGGCGCGAGGAGGAGGCCGACGGCCAGGAGGGTCGAGCTCGAGGGGCGCATAGCTCAGCGGACCTTGCTCAACAGGCGCTGGGCTTCGGAGTCCGCCTGGGTGACCTGGTTATCGAGTTCGCGGGACTCCCGCTCGACGTCGAAGGCCTCCATGTGCATCTGGATGCGGCGAAGGTCCCAGCCCATGCTCCGCAGGTCGTTGGTGATCCAGACCAGGTCGCTGCCCAGCCATCGGGTCTCGGAGGCGAGCGCCTGCGCCGGGCCGACGAGCGCGGGGTCCTTGTCGGTGACGGCGTTGTCGACGCGGCGGACGCCGTAGGCCAGGTCCTGCGCCTTGCGGGCGGTTTCCTGCAGGAAGTAGTTGAAGCGCTGGACGTCGTAGCGCAGGATGCTGTCCGCCGTCTGAGCGCCGCGGACGCGGCTGCTCAGGCTCAGCAGTTCGCCGCGCATGCGGGAGAGGTCGGCGCGCAGCCACTGGGCCGTACCCCGCAGTCGGTTGATGTCGGCGACGAGAGAGGCGTTCTTCGTCTCGACCTGCTGGGCACGCACGGCGAGCACGTTCTGGCGGAGCAGACCGAGGGAGGTCTCGAAGGAGACCGGGACCTGCGCGGCGGCGGTGACGCTGATGAGGAATGGAACGAGGACGATGAGACTTCTCATGCTGCCTCCGGGACCCCGGGCTGGGGCCCTACCCTAGGACTTTAGTCCCTGCCGTGGGCCCACGCGAGAGGCGTAGGCCCCATCGTAATCTGGGTCCCCAGGCCTAGGATGTTGCTTTTCTCGTCGAGGAGGGGTGTGCGGTACGGAGGGGGCACATGGACCGAAGGACCCATGCGGACAAGTCTTTCGGTCCGCTGAGGGCCTACTTTATTTTCTCGAATGTGACCTGGAGGCGGGAGGAGGGGACGACGACGATCTGGTAGGGCGTCAGACCGGGAGCTCCGTCCGGGAGCTCCCGCCAGCTGACCCAGAGGTTGGGGCCCTGGGGCTTGATGGAGACGATCTCTACGCCCTTCGAGGGGCTGCCGAAGACGCCGACGGCCATCTGGCGGGAGAAATCGAGCGCGGGGGCGGCGTCGGTCCGGCCGGCGGAGCTCCAGAGCTTGGCCCATTTGTCCTTCTCCAGGGCCTGGGCGCCGCCGGGCGGCAGTCCGGGCGCGGCGCCCGTCCACGCCTGCTTCCAGCTGAAGTCGATCCGGGGTTCCCGGACCTGTGGAAGCGGCGGCCGCACCGGCCGCGCCTGGACCGCGGTGGGCTGGATGTCCATCGGCATGTCGAAGCGCTCGGCGGCGGGCTTGCCGCCGGAGAGGTTCTTGCCGCGCACGAAGTCGACGCTGTCGGCGGTCTTTCCCGACGCCGGGGGAGCGGCTTCGACGAGGGGTCCGGACGGATCGGGGTCGGAGATGAGGCGCGGGCTCTCCGTCCCCTGCATCGGGACCGCCGGGGCGCGCTGATTCTGTCGTCGCTGATTGAGGCTCACGAGCGCGGCCGTCATCTCGCGCATGTAGGCCATGGCCTCTTTCTTGGTCATGGGGTGGTCCTTCCCGACGGCCTCGACGGTCCCTTCGCGGGCGTCCTCCGTCTCCTCCTCCGGCTGGACCCCGATCTTCGCGATGCCCATGCGCGTCCGTTCCTGCTCCAGGAAGTTGTGGATCTCCTCGTTGCTCGCGACCGTCTCGGTAGGCGGCGCGATGGGCGGCGCCTGGACTCCCGCGGAGTCCCCGGGCATCGCCGAGGGTTCGGCGGGCGTCGCGGGCTCGGTCGGGACGACGAGCGGGGTCCCTGCGGCCTGGACGTCGCTGCGCCAATGGACGCCCGCGGCGGGGTCGACGCCGGCGCGGAAGTCGTCGACCGCGGCGCCGCGGCCGCGGAAGAGGAAGCCCGCCGCGAGGACGAGTGCGCCGAGTCCGGCGAGGACCGCGGCGGCCACGGCGCGCCGCCGCGCGGGGGTGTTCACCTGGACGGCTCCGCGCTCGGGCACTCGGGCTTGGAGTCGTCGTAGTTCATCGTGTAGTCGTCGTCGCGCAGGATGCCGCTGACGACGGCGCGTTCGGAGAGCGGGCCGGGTTCGACGGCTTTCACGAGGCCGTTGCGGGTTCCGGACTCGAGCAGGGTCCGGTAGGCGGAGAGTTCGTCGGAGAGGGTCTTGCCGCGCGCCTCGATGCGGCGCAGGCGGGCGGGGTCGGGCTTCGCCGCGTAGGCTCCGAGGTCCTGGAGCACGCGGTCGCGGTCGCCCCGGAGGGCCTCCTGCAGCGACTTCAGACGCTCGAGGACTCCCTGCACCTGGAGCCCGTGCGCGCCGTTGAGGCGGAGCTGCCAGCACTGGTAGAGCTTCGTGGAGAGGCCGAGCGACATGGATTTCGAGGGGACCATGATGTTCGTCGCGACCGTTCGCTCGACCTCGGGCCAGCGCGCCTCGATGGCCGAGACGACCCTTTCGGCCTGCGCGTCGCCGGCCGGACGGGGGAGGCGGCCGCCCGAGGAAGGGTTCGTCCCCGCCCGGAGAGGCAGGGCGCCCAGGAGGAGCGCGAGGGAGAGCGCCGCGGGCCGCGGGGTCATTGGCTGCGGATGACGCCCTTTTCCTGAAGGGTCTTCAGCATCGCGTCGAAGGAGCGCGCGACGTCCTGGAGCTCATCGGAGCCGCGCAGGTGGAAATCGGTCTTCACCGGCTCGTTGCGCGCGATCTTCAGCATGTCCTGCGCGATGCGGTGCAGGGGGCCGGCGAGGCGCAGGGAGTAGAAGAGCGTCGCCGCCAGGCCGAGGATGAGGTTGATGACGAGCGAGACGGCCACCGCGGGGAGGATGATCTCCGCGCGCTTGAGGAGCATGGGGTGCGAGCCCGCCTCCGGGCGAACGAAGAAGAAGTCCCCCGGCCAGCGCTGGTCGGCCACGAGCAGGAAGACCTCGATGCAGGCGGCGGTGACCAGGGTGGCCAGGACGGCCCAGCCGGCCATGCGCAGCATCATCTGGATCTGGAAGCGCGGCTCCACGAGGAGACGGCGTCGTCGGTTGGCGTTCATCGGGCGCTCTTGCGGCGGATGCGGTATTTGCGGCGCAGCATGCGCGCCGCGGGCGCGGGCAGGTAATGGTCGAGGCTGGCGCCGAAGGAGGCGACGCTCTTGACGATGGTCGACGAGAGGTAGGTGTAGCGGTCGTCGGGCATGAGGAAGACCGTCTCGACCTTCGGGTGGAGCTGGCGGTTGACCGCCGCCATCTGGAACTCATAGTCGAGGTCGCTGACCGCGCGCAGGCCGCGGATGATGATGTGCGAATCGCGCTTGCGCAGGTAGTCCACGAGCAGCCCCGGCATGGCGTCGACCTCGACGCCCGGCATGCCGCGGACGCACTCCTCGAGCATCCCCAGGCGTTCGGCGACGCTGAAGGTGCACTTCTTGGCCGGGTTCGAGAGGACCGCGACGATGACGCGGTCGAAGAGCCGGCTGGCGCGATGGACGATGTCGAGGTGCCCCCGGGTGACGGGGTCGAAGCTTCCCGGATAGACGGCGATCTTCTTCATGGACGCCTCCGTTCGGGAATCTACCAAAAATCTGCTATAAATGGGCGATGCCGCTCCTCAGCGTCCTCGCCAGCCTTCTCGAGTTCCTCGTCACCTCGCTCCTCGCGGTGGTCGTGGTGTATCTCACGCTCCGGGCGCTCATCCGGACGAACACGGACTTCGACGAAGACGACCAGCTGCTGCGCGGCAACGTCGCCGTGGGCCTGCTCGTGGCGGCGCTCCTCCTCGGCTCGGCTTCCATGATGCACAAGGCCTTCGAGCCGGCCGCCGACCTCCTGCGCAGCTGGTTCTCGAGCGCCCAGGCCCGTCAGTTCGGGATCCTGAAGCTCGCGCTCTACACGCTCGGGGACCTGGCGCTCTCCTTCGGCGTCACGGTGATGACGATGTCCCTGTCGCTTCGGCTCTTCGGTCGTCTGACCCGGACCGAGAAGATGCGGGCCGGCGCCGAGCTGGAGAAGGGGAACCTCGCCGTGGGCATCCTTCTGGCGAGCGTCGTCTTCATCGTCGCGCTCTTCGTCGGCGACGGGCTGGCGGCGGTCTCGAAGGCCGTGCTGCCGGCTCCCCGCGCCGGCATGCTCCGCATCATGCGGTAGTCGGGAATCCTCAACGGGGATTCCCGACAGGGTCTAGTCCAGCTGTTCCAGGCGTCCGGGATCGCCCCAGAAACTTCCTGATCTTGAAGAGCAAGGATTTTCCGCCGCTTTGAGCGGAAAATCCTTGCTAGCGGGTGAAGTCGACGCCCTCATCATCGCTGGGGTACCAGCCCGCCGCGCCCCCCAGGCGCGTGCGCAGCCACCAGCGCGTGCGCGGCTCGGCGACGAGCGTGAAGTCGCGTTCGGCGGACTCGGTCAGGCACTCTCCCAGCAGGAGGCGGCCGGCGGAGCGCAGGAAGCAGGCGCCGTCGGGGCGGTAGGCGAGGATCTCGAGGGTCTGCCCCTCGCGCAGGTCCAGGTTCACGCGCAGGACCGGTGATTCGTAGTCGGAGGGCTTCAGGACGCGGTCGGGCCCGAGGTCCCGGAACCCGGCGCGCAGATCCCTGCGCGCGCGGAGGAGCCCCGGCTCCAGCATCACCACGGCGGAATCGACGACCGGCAGGGGGGTTCCTTCTGGGGGCCGTTCGAGCCGCGCCGGCGAGGTGGGGTCCGGGGTCTCGCGCAGTTCGAGCGAGAGGCGCCGTCCGTTCCAGAGCGGCGAAGGCTTCCCCGTCGTGGGCCAGCCGCCGTAACGGAAGGGTGCGGGCGCGGCCTTCTCCTTCGCGGGCGCCTTCGCCTCCGGGGCGGCCGGCGGCTCGCGCGAAGAGCGCAGCGCCGTCGCGAAGAAATCCGCCGCTTTCTGGATGCGCACCGCGTAGGGGCGCGGGTCCCCACCCTTCTCCCTGGGCGCGAAGCGCTTGTCGGAGATGACGCTCTCACTGAGCCGCAGCAGCGGCTCCGCGGAGTCGGCGTCGCCGATGCGCACGAGCGCCTCGGCGGCCTCGGCGATGAGAGAGGGGTCGGGGGATTTGAGGGCCTCGAGGAGCGGACGCACCGCCCGCACGTCGCCCGTCCCTCCGAGCAGGCGCGCGGCTTCGAGGGCCGGGCGGCCGCGCTCGCGCAGGAGGAGCGCGCAGACCGCGTCGAAGCCGTCGGCGGGAAGATCCCCGATGCGGGGCTTGCGCGCGCGCAGCGCCGCGGCGGCCTCGCCCCTGAGGGGGCTGCTGCGGCGGTAGTAGCGCGCGAGCTCGAGGAGCGCTCCTTCCGATGGGCGGCGCGAGGAGACGAGCGCCGCGATCGCGCTGCGCGCCGCGGTCTCGCGCAGGCCTTCCGGGCCCGGGCCGTGCTTCTTCGCCAGGCGCAGCAGGAGGTCCGCCTCGTCGGAGCCGGTCTCGGCGAGGACGGCGAGCGCCTCGCGCAGGAGGGGCTCCGGGGAAGCCGGGTCGTAGGCGTGCTTTTCCGCCAGGGTGCGGCGCGCAGTCACGTCGAGCCGCAGCGAGCCCGCCGCCTGCAGCGCGGCCGCGCGCAGGCCGGCCTCCTCCTTCGGGTCCGCGGCGACGTCGCGCAGGGGCGCCAGCGCGGAGGGGTCTCCGATCAGACCGAGGAAGGCGGCGGCGTAGGCCCTGAGCTTGTGCGCGCGCGTGCGCTCGCCGAGGCAGGACGCGAGCGGGACGACCGCCGGCAGCCCGAGCGCGCGGAACTCGGGGCCGAAGCCCCGCAGGCGCCGCTCGAGCGCGATCTGCTCGAGGGGATCGGCCTCTCCCTGGCGCGCGACGAGGCCCTCCATCGTGCGCAGCATCGCCTCGGCCCGCTGCGCGGGAGGGAGCAGCGTCTCCGGTGAGGCGGTCGCCTTCGCGGCCTTTTGCGCCGGGCCCGGCCGGGCCCGGCGGGGCGCGGCGTCGACGGACCGGGCCGCCCCGAGGCCGCAGATGAGCAGCAGGAGGAGAGTCCTCATGCGTCCACGGAGAAATAGCGCGCCTGAGGGTGATGGAAGACGAGGGCCGAGACGCTGGCCTCGGGATCCATCATGAAGCCCTCGCTGAGGCGCACCCCGATGTTCTTCTCCGGCTCGAGCACGCGGAAGAGCTTGGTCTGGTCCTCGAGGGAAGGGCAGGCGGGATAGCCGGGGCTGAAGCGCGCTCCGCGGTAGCGCGCCTTGAACTTCTCAGCGACCGCCTGGCCGGCGGGGTCGGGGATGCCCCACATCGAGCGGACGCGCTCGTGGAGCAGCTCCGCGAAGCCCTCGGCGCTCTCGAGGGCCAGGGCCTGAAGGGCATGGGAGCGCAGGTAGTCGCCGCCGTCGCGCCAGCGCGTCGAGAGCTCGCGCACGCCCTCGCCGCAGCTGACGACGAAGAGCGCGACGTAGTCCGTGCGGCCGCTCCCGGCGGGGGCGACATAGTCGGCCAGGCAGAGGCGAGCGCCGCCCCTCTGTCGGGGAAAGGAGAGCGTCTCGAGGAGGCGTCGTCCTTCCCGCGGGGAGTCATAGAGGCGGATGACGTCGCCCTCCGACTCGGCGCAGAGGAAGCGCAGAACCCCGCGGGGCTTGAGGAGTCCCTTCTCCGCCGCCTCCCCCATGAGCGCGCGCACGCGGTCATGGAGCTCGACCGCCTTCGCGTCTCCGCGCGCGAGCAGCTCCTCGAGGTTCCCCTTGAGTCCGAGGTGCTTGCCGTAGAGCATCACGGGATTGACGTAGCGGAAGACTTCGTCGAGCTCGATCCCGCGGACGACGTGCGTCTTGAGGTCGGGAGGCGTGGGGATGATGTGGTCGTGCTTCGGAGCCGGGGAGGAAGGGATCCCGACGGAGGGGGCGGCCGTCGACGGGCGAGAGGCGTCTCCCGCCCCGAAGGCCGCCTGCTTCTCGCGGTTCTCGGCGACGAGCCCCGCGCGGCGCGCGGGGTCCTGCAGCGCGTTGGCCTGCTGCAGTCCCGTCATCGCGTCGCGGGCGTAGAGCACCGGACCGCCGTACGCCGCGGCGATGCGCGTCGCCGTGAAGCGGGCCGTCAGCGCGGCCCCCCCGACGAGCAGGGGGACGTCGACGCCGGCGTCCTTCAGGTCGGAGGCGGTCGCGGCCATCTGCTGGGTGGACTTCACGAGCAGCCCCGAAAGCCCGATCATGTCCGGCTTCAGCGCGCGGGCTTTCTCCACGATGGCGCCGGGCTCGACCTTGATGCCGAGGTCGACGACCTCGAAGCCGTTGTTCTGGAAGATGATCTGCACGAGGTTCTTTCCGATGTCGTGCACGTCGCCTTTGACGGTCGCCAGCAGCAGGCGCCCGCGGGGGGAGGAGACGCCCTTTTCCATGCGCGGCTCGAGGTGCGCGACCGCCGCCTTCATGACCTCGGCCGACTGGAGCACCTCGGCGACGATGAGGCGGTTCTCGCCGAAGAGGCGGCCGACCTCGTCCATCCCCTTCAGGAGGGGGCCGTTGACGATCTCGAGCGGCTTCAGCCGCCCTGAGAGCTCGTCGAGGGCCTCCCCGAGCCCTTCCTTGCTCCCCTCCACGACGCAGCGGGCGACGCGCTCCTCGGCGGGGAGCCCGGCGGCGGGAGCGGCTTTCACGCGAGACTTCGCGTCGCGGTAGCGGGCGGCGAACTCGGCGACCGGGTCGCCCGGCCCTTCGCCGCCGAAGAGGACGCGCTCAGCGAGCCGGCGCTCCTCCTCCGGCAGCGACGCCCAGCGCGCGAGCTTCTCGGCGTTGACGATGGCGAGGTCGAGTCCCGCCTCCACGCAGCGGTGAAGGAAGACGGCGTTGAGGACTTCGCGGCCCGCCGGCGGGAGACCGAAGGAGACGTTGGAGACTCCGAGGACGGTCTTCGAGCGCGGGAAGGCCTCCTTGATGAGGCGCAGTCCCTCGACGGTTTCCGCCGCCGAGCCCGCGTAGTTGCGGTCGCCGCTCGCGCAGGGGAAGACGAGCGGGTCGAAGTAAAGGTCCTCTTCGGGGATCCCGTACGTCCCGGTGAGGAGGGCGTGCTCGCGGCGCGCGACCGCGAGCTTGCGCGCGCGCGTCAGCGCCATGCCGGCCTTCTTGTCCTCGTCGATGGTCCCCACGACGAGCGCGGCGCCGTAGCGGCGCGCCAGGCGCGCGACGGGACCCAGGCGCTCCTCGCCGTCCTCGAGGTTCACCGAGTTGATGATGGCCTTCCCCGGGCACATGCGCAGCGCCGCCTCCACGACCGACGGGTCCGTGGAGTCGATCATCCAGGGAGCCTTCGTCTTGCGCACGAGGAAGCCGAGGAAGCGCTCCATGTCGGCCTTCTCGTCGCGGTCGGGGTTCGCGAGGCACACGTCGATGACTCCGGCGCCGCCCCGGACCTGCCGCCGCGCGACCTCGGCGGCTTCCTCGAAGGCCTCACGGGCGATGAGGTCTTTGAAGATGCGCGAGCCGATGACGTTGGTGCGTTCGCCGACCAGGACGGGCCGGCGGTCGTCCTCGACGCTCAGGGCCTCGAGGCCGCTCAGCGTCGAGCGCCGGGCGGGGTCGGGGCGGCGGGGGGGAAGCCCCTCGACGGCGCGCGCCGCGGCGCGGATGTGCGCGGCGGTGGTGCCGCAGCAGCCGCCGACGACGTTCAGCCAGCCGGCATCCGCGAAGCGGCGGACCTTGGCGGCGAAGCTCTCCGGCGTCTCGTTGTAGCAGCCGTGCTCGTCCGGCAGGCCGGCGTTGGGATAGCAGACGACGGCGAAACGGCTGACCGCCGCGAAAGTGCGCAGGTGCTCGGTCATGAGCTCCGGGCCGGTGGCGCAGTTGAGGCCGACGGCGAGCAGGTCGAAGTGCTCGACCGCGGAGGAGAGGGCCTCGACGGTCTGTCCGCCCAGCATCGTCCCCATGGGCTCGATCGAGACCGAGAGCATCGTCGGCAGGCGGCGCCCGGCGGCGGCGAAGGCGTCCTCGATGCCGAGCAGGGAGGCTTTCACGTTGAGGGTGTCCTGCTGGGTCTCGAGGAGGAGCAGGTCGCAGCCCCCCTCGACGAGGGCGAGGGCCTGCTCCGCGTGGTAGCGCCGGACCTCGTCGAAGGTGATCCCGCCGGTGACGAGGATGCTCTTGGTCCCCGGTCCCATCGAACCGGCGACGAAGCGGGGCCGCGCGGGGGTCGAGAAGCGACTCGCCGCCTCGGCGGCGATCCGCGCGGCCGCCCGGTTGAGCTCGACGGTCTTCCCCTCGAGGCCGTATTCGGCGAGGACGTGGCGCACGGAGCCGAAGCTGTCGGTCTCGATGATGTCGGCGCCCGCCTCGAGATAGTCGGCATGGACGCGGGCGATGGCGTCCGGGCGGGTCAGGACGAGGTGTTCGTTGCAGCCTTCATAGCGCGCGCCGCCGAAGTCGGCGGCGCTCAGGGACGCGGACTGCAGCGCGGTGCCCATGGCGCCGTCGAGGACGAGGATGCGCTCGGCGAGCGCGGTCCTCAGGGCGTTCGAGCGGTCGGGGTTCATGGGAACTCGATGTAGACGGCGTTCGAGGCGCCGACGATCACCCCGATGGGGAGGCTCAGCTGCATGAGCAGGGCGACCTTCCGTCCCTTCATCGCGTCCGGAGCGGCGAGCGTGACGCGCACCTCCTGGACGGTGTCGGCTTCGATGCGCAGTCTCTCCGGCTCGACGCGGATCCAGGAGACGTCCTCGAGCGCCGTGTAGCCGGGCGGCAGCGGCATCACGGTGCTCTGCCAGGCGATGGGTTTGAGCACGAGGTCCAGCGCCTTCTGGGAGCGGTTGGTGACTTTGAAGGAGCGCTTCTCCTCCTTCTTCACGTCGTAGGGCCCGGGCCGGGCGCTCCGCACGTAGAGGGCGGCCGGGTAGAAGTCGTAGTCGAGGTCCACCATCGCCTTGCGGCGGCGCTCCTCCTCGAGCGTCGCGGGGCCTTTGCCGACCGAGAAGCGGACGTCGCTCTTGACGCCGGCGGCGAGGAGGCCCGTATCCTTCGTGTGCGCCCAGATCTTCGCCTGGAAATGACGCCCTGCGAGTTTCGGGTCGTCGGGCAGGGTGATGACGAGGTCGCTGAAGCCGGGCTGGCCGGCGTTCAGGCGGTAGGCCGCGGGGCGGACCTGGAGCCAGGTCGGGTCGGGAATGGGCTCGTAGGGCGTCTTGCACTCGGCGCTGGAGGGGGAGACGATCTCGACGGCGATCTCGGCGGGGGAGTCTCCGCGGTTCTTGACCGTGTAGGGCACGCCCTTGAGCTCGCGGATGTTGTAGCTGTGCCCGGGCTTGAGGTTCTCGAGCACCACGTCCACGAACTGAGACGAGAGCCCGATCTTCGCCTGCGCGGGGCGTCCGGCGGAAAGCAGGGCGGCGACGAGAAATGAGGCGCAGAGCAGTCGTTTCATGGGATCTCCTCCGGCGCGGCTATTCTAGCTTTTCCAGGCGCGCCCTCAGGAGTCCGTCCGAGTAATTCGGAGGAACGGACTCCTTAGAGCGGCTTGTCGACGATGTCGAGGAAGCGCGCGTCGCCGCGCAGGGGCTCGAACTCGAGGGCTTCACGGGCCTTTTCCGTCAGGCCCGGGTCGAGCAGGGCGGCCGAGCGCAGCTGGTTGAGCGCCTCGGCGTCGCGTCCCTGCGAGGCCGAGATGAGCGCGAGGTGGTAGCGCGCATCGGCGCGGCGGGGGTCGAGTTCGACGGCGGTCGCGAGCTCGACTCCGGCCGCCTCGAGGTCCGAGCCCTTGGTGTAGAGGAGGATCCCATGGGTGGCGTGGGCGTGAGCGCGCTCGCGCCGGACGCCGGGCTCGAGGAGGCGCACGAGCAGGGGCTTGTAGCCCGCCGCCTCTCCCACCCCCCGCTCGCGGAAGATGATGAGGGCGCATTGGAGGAGCGGGTGGTACTGGATCCGGTACGGCACGAACTTCTCCCCGGGCCAGGAGGGGGAGCCCTCGGCGCGCAGGGAAGCGGTGCTGAGCAGCAGGGCCGTCAGGTCCGCGCGGCCCGGCACCTCCGCGTCGCGGACCTTCTCGGTGAACCCCTTGCGGAGGAATTTCTTGGAGAGGTCCTCGGTCTCCTGGCGGCCGCGCTCGCGGCTCCAGGCGGAGTCCCGGCGAGAATCAAAGCGCCAGGCCGGCTTGGGGACGGTCTGGCCCGGCTCCAGGGTCAGCGTGCCGATGCTCCAGGCGACCGGCTCGCCCTGGAGTCCCTCGCCGATCCCCGGGAAGCGCAGGTGGGTGATGGCGGCCGAGCAGGCGTCGGACCAGCCGAGGAAGGAGAGCTCCTCGCGGGGGAGTTCGCTGAACGAATCGACCCGCCCCTGGAACGTCGCCGGCGCTGCGAAGGACGCCGCCGCGAACAGCGAGAGCAGCCGCAGGAGGATCATCGTCCCCAAGTATATCGGAGCGGCGCCCCCCTGTCGAGAGCCGGAATCTCCGCAGGAGATCCCGGCGTCTGTTTCGGCAGGGTGAAGAACCCTCTAATTAGAGGAAACGGGATTCCCCGCGGCGGCCGCCTGTGACGGAGCGGGGAAGCCCGTCCGCGAAGGGGAGTTCGGGGAGTCCCGGAGCTGCTCCTGTTCGATGGCCGCGTGCAGGGTGTCGGCCGAGGGCTTCAGGCTCTGCGGTCCCTCGAGGATGAGCGTGGGACCGAGGAAGAGCGCCGCGAACAGGAAGACGATCCAGTAAAGAGACCAACGGCCTTTCATATCCAGAGTATAGCGGCGGAGCGGCCGAAGCGGATGGGTCCGTAAGGGCATTTTCGGGCCGCTTTTCGGCCCAAGGCGGGGTGGGTCCCGGGGGCATCCCGGGGCGCGGGAGGGGCCTATGAAGGAAGGTAGGCCTATGGGACGTTTGTTATGTTTATGCGGGTGGCAGGGGCCTGCCCTGTATGGGCCCCCTCCCCCTGACCCCCTCCCGCAGGAAGGGGAGCTAAGGAAGAATAGCCTCTAGTGCGCGGCAGACTTCAGGCGAGATCTATAGAATGCCACTTCTGCTCGTAGCGCAGGCCCAGGCGGCGGCGCAGCGCCGCGAGCGCTGGAGCGCGCAGCTCCGGGTCCTTCTCGAGCATGCGCTCGGCATCTTCGCGTGCCGCCGCGAGGAGGTCGGCGTCGCGGAGCAGGTCGGCCGCGCGCAGGGCGAGGTCGCCGTGCTGGTCGACGCCGAGCGCGTCGCCGGGGCCGCGGAGCTTGAGGTCCTCCTCGCTGATGCGGAAGCCGTCGCTCGTCTCGCAGAGGGTCGCGATGCGGCGGCGCGCCTCGGGGGTGGCCGGCTGGGCGACGAGGAAGCAGTAGGATTTCTCGGTTCCGCGGCCGATGCGCCCGCGCAGCTGGTGCAGGCTCGAAAGGCCGAAGCGTTCGGCGTTCTGGACGACCATGACCGTCGCGTTGGACACGTCGACGCCGACCTCGATGACCGGGGTGGCGACGAGGACGTCCCAGAGGCCGCGCGCGAACTCGTCCATGACGACGCCCTTGCGCTTGCCCGGCATGTCGCCGTGCACGAGGGCCACGCGCAGGCCCGCGAAGGCGTGCGCCTTCAGGCGTTCGTATTCGGCGACGGCGGCCTTGAGGTCGAGGCGGCTCGACTCCTGGATGATGGGGTAGACCACGTAGGCCTGGCGGCCGGCCGCGACCTCGCGGCGGACCGCCTCGAAGGCCTCTTCCTCCGCGACGTGGTGGGTGACCGCGTAGCGCCGTCCGGGAGGCATCTCGTCGATGGTCGAGACGTCGAGGTCTCCGTAGAGCGCGAGGCTCAGCGTTCGCGGGATCGGCGTCGCCGTCATGAGCAGAAGGTCCAGCGGCGGCCCCTTGCGGCGCAGCGTCGTGCGCTGGCGCACCCCGAAGCGGTGCTGCTCGTCGATCACCGCCAGGCGCAGCTTCGGGATCATTACGTCGCCCTCGAGCAGCGCATGGGTGCCCACGACGATGTCCACGGCGCCCTCCCGGAGCTTCTCGAGGACGCGTCGGCGCTCGCGGGCGCCGACGCTCGAGGAGAGGAGCTCGATGCGGACGGGGAGGCCCTCGAGGAAGCGGCGCAGGGTCCAGAGGTGCTGTTCGGCGAGGATCTCGGTGGGCGCCATGAAGGCTCCCTGCCCTCCGTTCTCGACGGCCAGCAGCAGCGCCGAGAGCGCGACGACGGTCTTCCCCGAGCCCACGTCCCCCTGCAGCAGGCGCGTCATCGGCTGCGGAGCGCGCAGGTCCTCGAAGATCTCGTTGATGACGCGCTTCTGGGCGTGCGTGAACTCGAAGCCGAGCTTCTCGCGCATCGGGGTCAGCAGGGTCCGGCGCACCTCGTAGCTGAAGCCCTTCTCGACGGCGCGGGTCTGGCGGCGCTTGATGACCCAGGCCAGCTCGAGGAGCAGGAGCTCCTCGTAGGCGAGGCGCCGCCGCGCCTGGCCGAGCTCGGCTTCGCTGCGGGGGAAATGGACGGCGGGGACGGCCTGCGGCAGCGCGAGGAGCTCCCGTTCCTCGAGGAGCGCGAGAGGGAGGACCTCGCGCAGGTCGGGGGCCGCCGCCTCGAGGGCCGCGGCGACGGTCTCGCGGACGAGCCGGGCGCTCAGCCCCTCGGTCAGCGCGTAGACCGGCACGAGGCGGTCGATGTGGAGGCCGGCCCGCGGGTCCTCGGCGGGATAGTGCTCCTCGACCTGGATCTTGCGCACGCGCAGCAGGCCCGGCTCCGTGCGGCCGACCACCCAGAGGTCGGCGCCGGGGCGGACCTCCTTCTTGAGTCCCGCGAAGACGTCGTAGCGGCGGCTCGGGCGCTTGAACCAGACGCACTCGATGTCCTCGGGGTTTCCCGGCACCTTGAGCAGTGCGCTGTAGATGAGGAGGTGCATCCCGGCGTGGATCTCGCGGACGCGCGCGACGCGTCCGAAGGCCACGACGGGGTCCTCCCCGGGCGGCATGTCGAGGCGCGAGGGGCGGCGGTCCTGCCAGGCGCGGGGAAGGTGCTCGAGGAGGTCCAGGAGGGTGACGATCCCCAGGCGCTCGAAGACGGCCGCGCGCTTGGGCCCGATCCCCTTGACGAACTGCACGGGCTGGTCGAGCGCGCTGGTCATCGAGGGGGATTCTAACAAACAGGCATGGCGCCGGGCGGAGGGATTTCAGTACCCTTGTCGGGGGGGACTCCTATGGAGAAGATCGAGAGCGTCGGATTCATCGGGCTGGGCATCATGGGCGCGCCGATGGCGCGGCATCTGCGCGCGGCCGGCTACCGGGTCCGGGTGTGGAACCGGGACCGGCGCAAGGCGCTCCCCCTGGAGGCGCTGGGCTGCGCGCTGGCGGGCGCACCCCGGGACCTCGCCGAGTGCGACGCGACGGTCGCCATGGTCACGGGTCCCGAGGCCCTCGACGAGGTCCTCGGCGGACCGGCGGGCTGGTTCGCCGGCGGGCCCCGCGGACGCCTGCTCGTCAACATGAGCACCGTCTCCATCGCCTGCACCCTCTCCCTGGCCGAGCGCTGCCGGGCCGCGGGCTCTCGCTTCCTCGATTGCCCGGTCGCCGGCAGCAAGGCCCAGGTGGAGGCCGCACAGCTCATCGTGCTGGCGGGGGGCGAGGAGGCCGATCTGGCGCTCGCCGAGCCGATGCTCCTGAAGATGGGGAAGGCCGTCGTGCGGGCCGGAGCGGCGGGGCAGGGCACGGCGCTCAAGCTGTGCATGAACCTCATCGTCGCGCAGATGACGACCGCTCTGACCGAGTCGGTGACGCTCGCCCGGACGCTGCAGGTGGACCCCGCGCGGGTCTTCGACGTGCTCAAGGCGAGTCCCGCGCTCGACTGCGGCTACTTCCGCATCAAGGAGAAGGCCCTGCTCGCGCCCGACTACTCCCCGGCCTTCCCGCTCAAGCACATGCTCAAGGACGTCCGCTTCATGCTGGCCGAGGCCGGGGCGCGGGGGGCCGCCTTGCCCGTGACGGAGGCGGTCGAAGTCCTCATGGCCCGAGCCCTCGCGGCGGGCGAGGGCGACCGGGACCTCTGCGTCATCGCCGAGACCCTGAAGATTTAGGCGCTCCGAATTTGTTATCATAGTCTTACTATGGCCTATCGATGTTCCATCTGCGAGAAGGGTCCGGTTTCCGGCTTCAGCTACAGCCATTCGCACAGGGCGACGAAGCGGGTGTTCCGGCCCAACCTCCAGAAGCAGAAGTTGGTCCTCGCGGGCAAGACCCGCACCGCCTACGTCTGCTCGACCTGCATCAAGTCCGGCAAAGCGGTCCGTCCGAGCAGAAAGCCCTGAGCACCTAAGGACCCCCAGGGCTGTCTTGGCGGGGCTGGTTTTGACCCGGATGCAAGGCGCGAGGAGCGAGCATAGCGTGAGCTATGTGAGCGACGAGCAACGCTGCAGACGGGTAGAAAGCAGCCCCGCCCTTCATTTTGGGAAGCCCCTCTTCCGGACGATTCCTGCGGCGCTCCTCGGTCACATAGCTCGCGCTATGCTCCCTCGTCGCTTCTTGGACTCGCCACGGAATAGGGGCTTCCAAGACAGCCCTGGGGGTCCCTAGGTGCTCCCCGGGCTCATGGCCGGCTTCCGACGCTGGATGCCGGCCGCTCTATCGGCCGCGCTCGCCGCGGCCTGCTTCGGCCTTCCCCTCTCCAACCCGGACGTCTTCTGGCATCTGAGCGCCGCGCGCTGGATGCTGGCGCACGGCGCCGTTCCCCGCGTCGACTGGCTCTCCTGGACGATGAGCGGCGCCCCGTGGGCCGACTTCGAGTGGCTCTCCCAGCTGGTCTTCCAGGGCTTCCATGCCCTCGGAGGGATGCGCGGGCTCTGGGTCCTCAAGTTCCTCCAGCTCTCCTGCGCCGCGGCCCTGCTCTGGCCCATCCTCGGCCTCTACGGCGCCGCGCCGGCCGCGCGCGGGCTGGGGATCTTCCTCTGGGCGCTCGGCCTGACGACCGCCAACGACCTCCGTCCCGAGGGCTTCTCCCTCGTCTTCTTCCTGGCGCTCTGGCTGCTGCTCGAGCGCAGGCGCCTGCGCGGGCCTTCGCGGGGACCCCGCGCGGAGATCCTCGGCTGCGCGGCCTTCTTCGCGTTCTGGGCCAACCTGCATGCCGGCTTCCCCTACGGCCTGCTCCTGCTCGCGCTCCATGCCGCCGGCGACGCCCGGCGCCGGCGCTCGTGGACGCTGGGGTACTGCCTTCTCGCGGCCGCAGCCGGCGCACTGCTGAACCCGTATGGGACGCGGGTCTACGGCGTGCTCCTGGAACATGCCGGAGCCCGCGAAGCGCTGAGCAGCTATATCCGCGAATGGCAGGGGAGCTCGGTGGAGACGCCCTGGCTCTGGCCGTTCTGGGCGCTGCTCGCGGGCTCGTTCGCGGCGGCGCTCGCGCGCTTCCTCAAGGACCGCGCTCTCCCTTTCGAGCACCTGGCCGCCCTTCTGCTCTTCGCGCTGGCGGCTTCCGGCCACGCGCGCATGACCGTCTATTCGGTCACGGTCGCCATCCCCATCGCGGCCGCGGCGCTCGGGGGCTTCGCCGGGTCGCGGTGGCTGCGGCCCGCGCTCGCGGCGGTATGGGCGTCCGGAGTGCTCTTCTTCGCCGTCAAGCTCGCCCCGCCTCTCTCGCGGCCTCGCGCCTTCCTCCCGGACTACGTGCCGGTCGGGCTTGGCCGCTTCCTCGACGCCGAGCGTGCGCCGCTGGGCCGGCTGCGGCTCGTCAACCCCTGGCATTGGGGCGGCTATATCGGCTGGCGGCTCGCTCCCGACTATCCGATCTTCGTCGACGGCCGCTACATCTTCCACGAGCGCCTCGCGCCGATGTACGCGGCCAACCGCAGCCCCGAGCTGTACCGGGCCTGGCTCGACGGCCTCGGCGCGCAGCTCGTGATCCTGGAGCGCACCTCTCAGCTCGTGCCGATGCCGGTCACGCTCAAGGACGGGACGAAGACCCAGCTCTGGCGGCCGTTCTACCTGTTCTATCTGCCGAAGAGGGACTGGGCGCTGGTGTACTGGGACGCCCGGGCGAGCGCGTTCGTCCGACGCGCCGCCGTCAGGCCCGCGTGGCTCAAGGAGCGGGAGTTCTCCCTCTTCCGTCCCGACGACCTCATCGCCGCCGCCCGCATGCTCGCCGAAGGCCACGCGACGCGCGCCGCCCTGGCGGGCGAGGTCGAACGCTTCTCCCGCTGGGCCGAGCCGGGCGACGCCGCCGCGGCCCGCGCCTGGCTGAAGGGGCTGCCGCGATGAAAGGGGCCTGGGCCGCGGCCGCCGTCCTCGTGCTCGCCCTCTGCGTCCTGCTCCCCGTCCGCGACCCCGACCTGTGGTGGCATTTCTCCGCCGCGCAGCGCATGCTCGCCGACGGCGCCCTGCCCGTCTCCGACTGGCTGAGCTTCACGAGGTCCGGGAGCCGGTGGACCGACTTCGAGTGGCTGGGTCAGCTCCTCCTGTACGCGCCCTATCGCGCCGGCGGCTTGGCGGCGGTCTGGGTCTTCAAGGCGGTGTTCCTGGCGATGACGGCGGCGGTCCTCGCGTCCGGTCTGCGCGGGGAAGAGGGGGCCTCGGCGCCGGCGGGAGCCGCCGCCCTCGGGCTCTGGGGAGCCTGCCTCGTCCCGCGCTCGGACGCGCGCGTCGAGCTCTTCTCGCTGCTCTTCTTCGCGCTCCTCCTGGCGCGGGCCGACGCGTACCGCCGCGGCGCCGCGCGCCGCCTCGCCCCCGCCTGGGCCTGCGCGGCTTTCTTCGCCCTCTGGGCGAACCTCCACGCGGGCTTCGCCGCGGGCCTGGCCGTGCTCGCGCTCTGCGCGCTGGGGGAACTCTTCCGCCTCGAGGGGTCCGCCCATCTGCGCATGCGCTCCTGGCTGAAGGCCCTCGCGTGCGGCGCTGCGGGCACGCTGCTCACGCCTTTCGGCGTCCGGCTCTACTCGGCGCTCGCCGTGCACGCGGCCGACGGCGGGACGCTCGCCCGGCTCATCGTCGAATGGCGCCCTCTCGACCCGTCGCGCCCGGCGCACTGGCCCGCGTTCCTCCTCATCCTCCTGCTCGCCGCGGTCCTGCTCAAGCGTCCCGCCGCCTTCCGCCGCGCGCCGGCGGCCTGGCTCCTCGCGGCGCTCTTCGCGGCGCTCTCCCTGCGGCATGCGCGCTTCGCTCCCTACCTCGCCTGCGCCGCGGTGCCCCTCGTCGCCTCCGGCCTCGCCGGCCTGTACGCGCGCGCCGCGCGCGCGGCCTCCGCCCTCATCCTCGCCTTCTGCGTCCTCTCGACGCTCCGTTCCGGCGCCGAGCTCGAGCTCGGCCGCGCGGTCTTCACCGACGTCCTGATCCCGGCGCAGGGAGCGGCGTTCATCGCCCGCACGCCCGAGCTTCACGGGCGCCGCTTCTATCACCCCTGGGGCTGGGGCGGCTATCTGGGCTACGCCCTGCAGGGCCGCCTGAAGGTCTTCCAGGATGGGCGCTACATCTTCCATCCGCTCTTCGCCGAGTCCGCCCGCGCGGCGCGCAGTCCGGAGGCGTGGGCCGCCTTCCTGGACGAACGCGGCGTCGAGGCGGCGCTCGTCGAGAACCTCCCGTTCATGCGGCCCGGGACGCGCGTCCATGCCGACGGGAGCACGGCGGCCCTGCGCCGGCCGTGGTACGCGAGCTATTTCCCCTCGGAGCGTTGGGCGCTCCTGCATTCCGACGAGCGCGCGCTGCTGCTGGTGCGGCGGGCCGCGTTCGACGCGCGCTGGGTGGCCGCGCGCGAGTACCGGCTCTACCGTCCGCATGACGAGGAGGCCTTCGCCGACGCCCTCGCGCACGGCGAGGTCTCCGGTGAGCGCTACGCCGCCGAGCGGGAAAGGAACCTCCGCGAGTCGGCGGTCCTCGCGGCCGTCCCTGTCGGGCGGTTGTGAAGAACCCGCCCCCTGATCTTTAGGGGCGGGTTCTTCACCCGCTTAAGCAGAACAGCGGGTCCCCGAAGGGGATCCGCTGATTATTTTTGAGGGGCGGGGGTGGACGCGGACGCCGGAGCCGGCTTCTTCGTCCGGCTCTCGATGAGGGCGACGGTGCGCTCCTTGAAGGAGGCGTCGGAGTCCAGAAGCTGGCGGAAGGCGGCCTGGGGGACCACGAAGAGCAGGGATTCCTCCGCCGCTCCCTTGATGGTCGCCGTCGCCGTCGTGAACTCGAGGATCGAGCGCTCGCCGAAGATGTCGCCGGGGCCCAGCTCCGCGACGCGCACCCACTCTTTGTTCTTCTCAGGGCGGATGAACACGCTCACCTTGCCGGTCGCGATGACGTACAGGCCGTCCACCGTCACGCCCTTGAAGATCACGGTCTGATTCGCCTTGAAGGTCTTCTGCTCGACCGAGGTCGCGAGCAGGCGGGCCTGCTCGTCGCTGAGGCCTTTGAGGAAGGGGACATGGTCCTTGAGGAACTCGGTGATGGTCATGACGGACTCTCCTAGGCGCTGATGCCCTTCTCCCGCAGGAAGCTCCGGATCTTCGAGCGAGCGCGCGCGGTCTTCACGATGCGCAGCCAGTCCTTCTTCGGCTCGGAGTTGCGCCGGGTGACGATCTCGCAGATGTCGCCGGACTTCATCTCGTAGTCCAGCTGGACCATCTTGTTGTTGACCTTGGCGCCGACGCAGGTCATCCCGATGTCGGTGTGGACGGCGAAGGCGAAATCGAGCGGAGTGGCTCCCGCGGGCAGGGCCTTGACCTCGCCGGCGGGGGTGAAGATGAAGACCTGGTGGAGCTCGAGGTCGGTCTTGAGGCTCTCGAGGAACTCGCGCGGGCTCTTGAGGTCCTGCAGCCATTCCAGCCACTGGCGCAGCCAGTTGAGCTTCTCCTCCAGGTGGACGTCGGCGGTCTGCTCGCCGGTCTTGTAGCGCCAATGGGCGGCGATGCCGTACTCCGAGGTGCGGTGCATCTCCTCGGTGCGCAGCTGGATCTCCACGAGGTCCCCGCCGGGGCTGACGACCGTCGTGTGAAGACTCTGGTAGAGGTTGATCTTCGGGATGGAGATGTAGTCCGTGAAGGAGCCGGCCACGGGCTTGAATTCGGAGTGGATGATGCCGAGAAGCGCGTAGCAGTTGGAGACGGAGTCGGTGATGATGCGCACGCCGAGGGAGTCCTGGATCTCGGCGTACGGCTTGTCCTGGCGCTGCATCTTCTGGTAGATCGACCACAGGCTCTTCGAACGCGCCAGCACGCGGTGAGGGAGCTGGGTGTTCTGGAGCTTGCGCTCGAGCACGGCTTTGAAGTTCTCCAGGGACTTCTCGCGGCTGCTCGTCAGGGCCACGACCTGCTTCTCGAGCTCGGCGTATTCCTCCGCGTGGAGGAACTTGAAGGCCAGGTCCTCGAGCTCGCTCTTGAGCTCGAACATCCCGAGCCGCTGCGCGAGCGGGGCGTAGAGGGAGACGGTCTCGTAGGCGATGCGCTGGCGCCGCTCCGGGGCGAGGTACTGCAGGGTGCGCATGTTGTTGAGGCGGTCGGCGAGCTTGATGATGATGACGCGGATGTCCTGCGCCGTGGCCAGGAGCATCCGCCGCCAGTTGGCCGCCTGGGCCTCGTCGTGGGAGGTGAACTGCAGGGAGTCGAGCTTCGTCACGCCCTCGACGAGCTGGACGACCTCGTTGCCGAACTCCTTCTTGAGCTCCGCGGCGGTCGAAGGGGTGTCCTCGAGCACGTCGTGGAGGAGCCCGGCGCAGACGGTCGGGAGGTCGAGCTTGAACTCGAGCAGGGTCTGGGCGACGGCGGCGCAGTGGACGAAATACTCCTCGCCGGAGGCGCGCGCCTGGCGCGCGTGGGCCTGCTTGGAGAAATCGTAGGCCTTCTCGAGCATCGCCGCGTCGATGTGAGGGGAGTACTCGAGGAAGCGGGCCTTCATCTCTTCGCGGTTCATCGCACGCTCCGCAGGAGGCCCATGAAGACGGCGCCGGCGGCGAAGGAGGCGAGCGCCCAGCGGTCCTTGTCCTTGTGGGCGCGTGTGAACGCGCCCGCGGCGCCGATGTAGAGCAGTGAGCCGCCGGAGAAGCCGAGGAGCGCCGCATTCCCCGCGGCGGGCATGGCCGCGAGGCCGGCGTGGGCGACGAGGCTCCCCAGCGGGGTCGCGAGAGTGACGGCGGCGAGCGCCGTGAGGGTCGTGTCGCGGCGCCAGCCGCCTTCCAGCATGAGAGAGGTCACGGTGTAGCCGTCGGCCAGCTTGTGCACGAGCAGCGCGAAGCCGCCGGCGGCCCCCACGGCCGCTCCGGCCGCGAGGGCGGCGGAGAGGTTCGCCCCGTCGAGGAAGGAGTGGAGGGCCAGCGCCGCGAAGGCCCAGGGGCCGAGGAGGTGGGCGTGGCAGTCCTCGACGTACTCGCAGCAGGCGTCGGGCACGCCGGTGCTCTCGACGAGGAAGAGCGCGACGAAGGCGGTCAGCGCGCCCCAGCCGGACCACGCCTCGTCGAGGCGGGCCGCCTCGGGGAGCACGCCCACGAGCGCGATCCCGAGCAGGAGGCCCGAACGCAGAGCGAACATCCGCGCGACGGTCCGGCGCGAGAGCGCCCCGCGGATCGCGGGGACGAGTCCCCCGAAGAGGGTCATGGCGGCGGCGCCGACGTTGAAAAGGACGAGCTCCCTCACGCCGCGGCCTCCGCGGAGCGAGGCTCGGGCGCCGCGCGCTGGATCTCCCAGAGGCGGCGGTAGAGGCCGTCGCGGGCGATGAGTTCGTCGTGAGAGCCGCACTCGGCGACGGCCCCCTCCTGCAGCACGTAGATGCGGTCGGCGCCGCGCACGGTCGAGAGGCGGTGCGCGATGACGAGGGTGGTGCGGCCGTCCATCAGGCGGTCGAGCGCGCCCTGGACCTCGCGCTCGCTGGTGGAATCGAGGTTGCTCGTCGCCTCGTCCAGGACGAGGATCGCGGGGTCCTTGAGCACCGCCCGCGCGATGGCCAGGCGCTGGCGCTGGCCGCCGGAGAGCTTGAGGCCGCGGTCGCCGAGGGGCGTGTCGTAGCCCGCGGGGAGCGCGCGGATGAAGGAATCGGCGTCCGCGACGCGGCAGGCGGCGGCGACCTCCGCCTCCGTGGCGTCGGGGCGGCCGAGGGCGACGTTGTGCCGGATCGTCTCGTTGAAGAGGATGGTCTCCTGGGTCACGAAGCCGGTCTGGGCGCGCAGGGAGCGCACGTCGACCTCCCGCAGGTCGACGCCGTCGACGAGGACGCGGCCCGAGGCGGGGTCGTAGAGGCGCAGGAGGAGGTGGATGAGGGTGGACTTCCCCGAGCCCGAGGGCCCGACGAGGGCGACGCGCTCGCCGCGGCGCACGTCGATGGTGACCCCGCGCAGGGCGGGAAGTTCGCGCGTGGGATAGCGGAAGACGATGTCCTCGAAGCGCAGCCCTTCGCGCAGGGAGGAGAAGCGCGCGGATCCCGGGCGCTCGACGACGGTCGGCCTCTCGTCGAGCACCTGGAAGATGCGCTCTGCCGAGGCGAGCCCGCGCTGGAGCTCGGAGTTCAGGCGCGCGATGTTCTTGGTCGGCGCGGAGGCGGCGAAGAAGGCCGTGATGAAGGCGAAGAAGTCGCCGATCGTCATGCGGCCGGCGAGGATCTCCCGGCCGCCGAAATAGAGGAGCGGGGAGAGGATGAGGGCCCCGAAGAACTCCATGAGCGGCCCCGAAAGGGCGGCCGCGCGGAGGTAGCGCATCATCTGGCTGAAGAAGGAGTCGTTCTCCAGGCGGAACTTCGCGATGGCGCCTTCCTCGTAGTTGAAGGCCTTGATGAGGAGCATCCCCTGCAGGCTCTCCTGGAAGCGGTGGTAGAGCTGGCCCATGATGACCTGGCTCTCGCGGCTCGCGTCGCGCATCTTGCGGCCGAGCACGCCGATGACCAGCGAGGCGATGGGGATGGCGCAGAACGCGATGAGGGCGAAGCGCCAGTTCAGGAAGAAGAGGGTGGCCGTCAGCACGATGACCGTGAGCGTGTCGCGGATGAGGTAGAGGGGGAGGAATTGGAGCGCGGACTGGAGGTTGCCCAGGTCGTTGGTGACGCGCGCGAGCACCTCGGCGGACTTCTTCTCCGCGTAGAAGTCGAGCGAGAGCGTGTGGAGGTGCCGGAAGAGCTCCTCGCGCAGCGTCTGCGTGCCGCGCTGGCCGATCCAGCTCATCAGATAGTTCTGCGCGTACGCGGCGACGGTCTTGATCCCCATCAGGACGGGGACCGCGATCACGATCGCCTTCAGCATCCGGGCGTCGCTGCGGACGAGGGCGTTGTCGGTCAGGAATTTGATGAGGTAGACGATGGCGCCGTTGGCCGCGGCGACGATGACCATCGCGATCCCGGCCTCGATGAAGCGGCGCCGATGGGGCTTCAGGTAGGGGAGGATGCGCCGCAGGGGGTTCATGCGCGGACCTCCTCGCGCGCGGGCGCGGGGCCGACGGCGGCCTCCAGGACCGCGGCGGCGGCGCGGCCGGTGGCGCCGGGGCCGCCGAGCTTCTCGCGCAGGGCGGCCAGTTCTCGGCGCAGAGCCGCGAGGCGGCGGGGTTCGGCGAGGAGGTCCAGAGCGGCGTCGGCGATGCGCTCCGGCGTGGCCTCGTGCTGGATGAGCTCGGGCACGAGGGTGCGGCCGGCGAGGAGGTTGGCCATCGCGATGTTGCGCACATGGACCAGGGCGCGGGCCAGGGCGTAGGTCGGCCAGGAGAGGCGGTAGACGACGACCATCGGTACGCCGAGGAGAGCGTTCTCCAGCGTGGCGGTGCCGGAGGAGCAGAGCGCGAGGTCGAGCCGCGCGCGCTCCGCGTAGGCCCGGTCGCGGACGAGGCGGACGGCGCGGCCCGTGCGGCGCTCGAACGCCGCGAGGTGGGGCGTGTAGAGGGCGTCGGGGGCCTGCGGCGCGGCGAAGACCGACAGCTCCGAGCGCGGGAAGGACTTCAGGACGCGCTCGGCGGCGGGCAGGAGGACGGGGAGGTGGCGCGCGAGCTCGGAGGCGCGGCTTCCGGGGAGCAGGCCCAGGCGCAGGGTGCCGTCGCCGGAGGCGTCGGGGTCGCGCGGCGCCGGGAGCAGGTCCAGCAGCGGATGCCCGACCCAGGTCACCGGCACGCCCTGCGCGCGGTAGAGCTCTTCTTCGAAGGGGAAGATGACGATCATGCGGTCGACGAGTCCGCGCAGTACGCGGATGCGGCCCGGACGGCTGGCCCAGACCTGGGGGCTCACGTAGTACAGGGTCTTCACGCCCGCGTCGCGGCCCGCGGCGAGGACGTGGCGGTTGAAGCCGTAGTAGTCGATGACCACGAGCGCGTCGGGGCGCTCGGTGCGCATGCGCGCGGCCAGCGTCCGCCGCAGCGCGAACAGATGCGGGATGCGCCGCAGCGGCTCGACGAAGCCGGTGAGTCCCATGCCCGCGAGGTCATGGAGGAACTCTCCGCCGGTCTCCTCGGCCGCCGCGCGCATGAGCGCGCCGCCGACCGCGTCCACGCGCAGGTCGGAGCGGCGCGTCTTCAGGGCGCGCAAGAGCAGGGAGCCGTAGAGGTCTCCCGAGGGGTCGCCGGCGACGACGAGAAGCCTCATCCTAGCCGAGCACCTGTTTTGAGACGGTTTCCGCGATCTTTCCGAGACCGCCCACCCAGCTGGGGAAGAACGAGCGCGAGCCGGCGTGTCCGGCGAGCTCGTATTTCTCGAGCTCGTCGGTGATCTGCAGGGCGAGCTTCAACGCCTCCATCCCGTGCTCCCCGGAGGGCCAGGGCTTGCGGTTGTGACGCACGCAGTCGAGGAAATGGTCCATCTCGTTGCGAAGGGGTTCGGACTTGGCCAGTTTGGGTTCATGGACGTCCACGTCCTGGAGGGTCTTGATGACGTCGGCCTTCTTCCGGCAGACCTGCAGGGAGGCGTTCATGTAATCGAGCGAGATGTAGCTGCTCTCCTGGAAGATGCGGATCTTCCGGCAGCGCTTCAGCGAGATGCGGCTGGCGGTGACGTCCGCGATGCAGCCGTTCTTGAACCGCACGCGGACGTTGGCGATGTCTTCGTGCTTGGAGAAGAGGCTCGCGCCCACGGCCTCGATGTTCTCGATCTCCGAGCCGACGAGCGTGAGCAGGATGTCGAGGTCGTGGATCATGAGGTCGAGGACGACGCCCACGTCCGCGATGCGCGGGTCGTAGGGGCCGAGGCGCTCGACGGTGATGTAGCGCGGCTGGCGCACGAACTCGATGGCTTTGAGGACGGCGGGGTTGAAGCGCTCGACGTGGCCGACCTGGAGGACCACGTTGTTCTTCTCGGAGGAGGCCACGAGCTCTTTGGCCTGCTCGATGGTGGCCGCGAGCGGTTTCTCGATGAGGCAGTGGATGCCCTTCTCCATGGCCGTCATGCTGATCTCGTGGTGCTTGGTGGTCGGGACCGCGATGACGGCGGCGTCGATCTGGTCGAGGACCTGCCGGTAGTCGCGGTAGGCGAGGGCGCCCGTGCGCCAGGCGGTGAGCTGGGCGCGCCAGATGTTCTGGTCGCAGACGGCCACCAGCTCCGTGTCCGGATGCTGGCTGAGGATGCGGGCGTGATGCGCGCCGATGCGTCCGGCGCCGATGACGGCGAAGCGGGTCTTGTCCTTCGTCATGTGCGGCCTCCCTTCTCGACGGTATCCTCGGAGACGGCGGCGATGGACAGCCCCATCTCGTCGGCTCCGCGCAGGAACTCGGGGCGGTCGAAGATGAGGGTCTTGCGCGCCTCGAGGCAGAGGTGGACGGCCCCGGCTCCCCGCAGGGAGGCGAGCGTGTCCAGTCCAACGACCGGCAGGTCGAAGCGGAAATCCTGTTTCGGCTTGGCCACCTTCACGAGGGTCAGGCGCGGCGCTCGGCCGTGGCTGCGGGCGATCTCGCCGGCGCGGGCGATCATCGCGTCGGTGCCCTCCATCCCCTCGACGGCGACGACGGCGCCGCCCTGCACGGCGACGCTCTGGCCGACGTCGAAGCCCGCCAGCGCCTTCGCCGCCTTCCAGCCGAGGAGGGCGTCGGCGCTCTCTTCGGCGGAGGGCTTGCGGCGGCTGAGGACGCCTTCCTCGGGCAGCAGGTGGCCGAGGTAGGCGGCCGAAGAGATGAGCTCGATGCCCTCCTTCTTGAACTCGTCGGCGATCGCGCCCAGGACGGTGTCGGTGCGCTTGTCCTTGAGGCCGGCGAGCAGACGCACCGCGCGCAGGTCGGGCAGGACCCCGCCGAAGAGGGAGGCATGCTGGACCTTCCCGGCCATCACGGCCTTCTTCACGCCGCTCTCGCGAAGATAGCGGACAGGAGCGTCGATCTGTCCGAGCTTGAAGAACTCCAGGCGGAAGACGAGCGCTTCGAGCGCGGGGTCGGTCACGCCGGGGAGCCCCAGCGCGACGACCTCCAGGCCGGCACGGCGCGCCTGTTCGGCGACGAGCAGGGGGAAGCGCCCCGAACCGGCGATGAGGCCGAGCCGTTCTCCCATGCTAAACAGACACGTCCTCGTCCTCGCTCGCGCGGACGCGGGAAGCGGCCCGCATGACGCCGCGCTTGGTCGGAGTCTCGATGAAGGAGAGGAGCTCCAGGACCTCGGGTCCCGGCTTCTCCGCTTTGAGCGACGCGAGAGCCTCTTCGAGGCGCAGGCCCGCGAGGAAGAGGGTCTTATAGGCCCGCTTGACGGCCGTGATCGCGTCGCGGGAGAAGCCGGCCCGGCGCAGTCCCACGAGGTTGAGGCCGCGCACGCGGGCGCGGTCGCCCTGGCATAGGCAGAAGGGGGGGAGGTCCTTGCCGATCATCGAGCCGCCGCCGGCCATGCAGAAGCGCCCGATGCGCGTGAACTGGTGCACCGCGCAGAGCCCTCCGAGGATGGCGTTGTCGCCGATGTGGACGTGGCCGGCCAGCGCGACCGAGTTCACGAGGATGACGTTGTTGCCGATCTGGCAGTCGTGGGCCACGTGGGAGTAGGCCATGAACATGCAGTTGGACCCGATCCTCGTCATCCCGGTGGCGGGGGTCGCGCGGTTGAGGGTTACGGCTTCGCGCACGACGTTGTTGTCGCCCATCGTCAGGCGCGTGCGCTCGCCGGCGTATTTGACGTCCTGCGGAGGGGTTCCGACGAAGCAGCCGGGCGAGAGGCGGTTGTTCTTCCCCAGGGCGGCGAACTCCACGACGGCGTGGGCGCCGACGACGGTCCCCGCGCCGATGACGGCGTCCTCGCCGATGACGGCGCCGGGGCCGATGACGGCCGTGGGGTCGATCTTCGCGCTGGGATGGATGACGGCGGAAGGGTGGATGTCGCTCATTTCTTGTCTCCGCTGTTCTCGCAGACGCCGAGGAACTGATTGGCGCCGGCGAGTCCGTTGATGACGTCGTGCTTGGTCCAGACCGAGGCGCCGCTGCCCCAGAGCGTGACGACGTGCATGCCGTTGACGCGGGGGATCACGAGGGTGACCCCGTCGCCGGTCACGTGCGCGGCGGCGGGGCCGGACTCGCCGTCGCGGCTCCAGACGGGGTTCGCGTGGAAGAGCTCCGCGAAGCGCCAGACGATCGGCCGGGAGTTCGGCTTCTGCCGGAAGAAGAAGCGCAGGTCGCCGTGGTCGGTGAGCGACTGGCCTTCCTGGAAGATGCAGACGACGGGCTTGGCGAGCGTGAAGTCCTTGGCGGGGGCCACCGCTACGCTCTTCTCCTCCTTCCCGCAGCCCGCGGCCGCGGCGAGGAGCACTCCGAACAGAAGGGTTTTTCTCATGGCTTCTCCATGAAGGCGAACGTCATGACGGCCTCGGCGGCGCGCAGGCCGTGTTCCTCTCGCGCCGTCCCTGACGCGCTCAAGGGCGCGGCGTGTCCGTCGCGCTGTTCGCCCTCCTTTCGCGACGGACCTTTGGCGCTAAGGACCGAGGTCCCGCCGGCGATGTACGCGACTCCGCGCACCTTGGCGGCGCGGGAGCCCGAACGGAGGACTTCGACGTGCAGCTCGAGCAGGCTTCCCGGGGTCACGGGATGGCGGAACTTCGCCTCCTCGATGCCGATGAAGACCCCGAGCTTGCCCGCGAGGGTGCCGTCGTCGGCGAGCAGGACGCCGGCCGTCTGGGCGAGGGCTTCGAGGATGAGGACTCCGGGCATGAGCGGCCGTCCGGGGAAATGGCCCGGGAAGAACGGTTCGTTCATCGTCACGCCCTTGCGGCCGACGGCCTTCTTCCCCGGCTCGAGGACCTCGACGGCGTCCACGAGCAGGAAGGGGTGCCGGTGGGGCAGAAGCGCCTGGACCTCGACGGGTCCGAGGAGGCGCGCGGTGCCGCTCACGCCGGTCTCCCCGCGGCCGGCACGCGGCCGCGCATGCGCATGGCGGCCTCGTTGAGGAGGCGGGCGAACTCGATGTTATGGGCGTGGCCCGGCCGCAGCGCCTCGATGCGCATGCGGAAGAGCGGCCGCCCGATGAGGGTCAGGTCGCCGATGAGGTCGAGCACCTTGTGGCGGACGAACTCGTCGGGGAAGCGCAGGCCGCCCTCGCTGGCCATGATGCGGTCGCGGCAGATGACGACGGCGTTGTCGAGGCTCCCGCCCTGGGCGAGGCCGAGCTCCCGCAGGAAGGCGATCTCATGCTCGAAGCAGAAGGTTCGGGCGGAGGCGATCTCGGAGGCGAAGGTCTCCGGGGTCGGGCGGACCGTCATCTTGAACTCGGGGACGAGCGGATGGTCGTGGAGAAGCGTCGCCGAGATCTCGAAGTGCTCGGCGGGGACGGCGCGGTAGATCGAGCCCTTGTCCTCGTAGACGACTTCTCCGGGGAGGTGGAGGTAGCGCTTGGGGTTCTCGGGGAAGCGCTGGAGGCCGGCTTTCATGAGGGCCTGGAAGTAGGGCATCGCGGAGCCGTCGAGGGCCGGCGGCTCGTTGGCGGTGACGTCGACGTCCGCGTTGTCGATGCCCAGGCCCGTGAGGGCCGCGAGGGCGTGTTCGACGGTGTGCACCTTGGCGTCCCCGAGGCCGAGGTTGGTCCCGCGCACGGTGGCGACGACGAAGCCCAGACGGGCGGGGATCATCGGAGAGCCCGGAAGGTCGGAGCGGAAGAAGCGGATCCCCGCGTTGGGGGGGGCCGGACGGAAGGTGATGCGCGAGGAGTTCCCCGTGTGCAGCCCGATGCCCTCCAGGGTGACGCTTTCGCGCAGGGTGGTCTGGCAGTCGGGACGGTCGTTCATCGCGGGGCCTCCTCGGCCTTGCGTCGCAGTTCCTTGAAAGCCTGATACATCTCCGGCAGCTTCGAGAAGATCGCCTGCAGCTTCATCGCCTCGCGGTGCGGGCGGGCCGGAGAGCCGAACAGGATGGTCTTCGGCTCGACGTCGTTCATCACGCCGGTCTGCGCCGTGACGACGACGCCGTCCCCGATCGTGAGGTGCCCGGCCACGCCCGCCTGGCCGGCGAGGACCACGCCGTTCCCGAGGGCCGTCGAGCCGGCGATGCCGGCCTGGGAGACGATCAGGCAGCTGCGGCCCATGCGCACGTTGTGGCCGACCTGGACGAGGTTGTCGATCTTCGTGCCGGCGCCGATGCGGGTCTCCCCGGTCGTCGCGCGGTCGAGCGAGACGTTCGAGCCGACTTCGACGTCGTCCTCGAGGACCACGCGTCCGATCTGGGGGATCTTCCGGTGCTCTCCGGTCTTCGGGTCGGTCCAATAGCCGTAGCCGTCGGAGCCGACGACGGTCCCCGAGTGGAGCTCGACGCGGTCCTTGAGCTCGCAGAAGTCGTAGATCACGACGTTGGGATGGACGACGCAGTCCTTGCCGATGCGGACGTTGTAGCCGATCGCGCAGTGCGCGCCGATGGAGCTGCGTTCGCCGATGATGGTGCGGGCGCCGATCGTCGCGAACGGGCCGACGAAGACGTCTTTTCCGAGCACGGCCTCGCGGTGCACGTCGGCCTTGGGAGAGACGAGCGGCGGCTCCGTGCGGCGGCGCTCCTTGTCGATGAGCGCCAGCCACTGGGCGTAGGCCCACTTGGGCTGCGCGCAGTAGAGTCGGTTCGCCGGGCCGGGCTTGCCCTTGGCGGAGTCGTGGAGGAACACCGCGCCGGCCTTCGTGACGGCGACCTGCTCGGCGTACTTGGGGTTCTCCAGGAACGAGACGTCCGAGGGGCCGGCCTCCGCGAGCCCCGCGGCGGCGCCGACCTCATGGGCGGGGTCTCCCTCCAGGACGCAGCCGGTCCGCTCGGCGAGCTCCTTCAGGGTCATCCGCAGACTCATAGGCCCTCCAACTTCTTGAGGACCTTCTCCGTGAGGTCCACGGTCTTCTGGCCGAAGAGGATCTGCCCCTTGTCGACGACGACGCTGACGCCGTTCTCGCGAGCGACCTCCTGGACGACGGTATAGATCTTGCCGAGCAGGATCTCGGAGCGCCGGCTCTCCAGCTCCAGGAGGTTCTTCTCGACCTGCTCCTGGTGTTTGAGGGCCTCTTCTTCCTTCGCGGCGATCTCCTTGCGCTTGGCGTCGGACTGGGCGTCGAGGATGGCGAGCCGGTCCTGTCGCGAGCGGAGTGCGGCGGCCTCGAGGTCGGCGGTCGTGGGCTGCGGGGGAGGCGGCGGGAGGACGGGAACGGCGGCCGGCTCCGCGGGTTTCGGGGATTCGGCGGGCGTCGGGGGCTCGGCGGGCGTCGGAGTCTCCGCCGGCTTGGCGGCCTCCTGGACGGGGGGCTCGATCTGCACCGGTCCGGTGGTGAGGCCGGGCAGGTTGATGGTCAGCGGCTTGTTCATGCCCGGGAGCGTCATCTCCTCCCTGGCGGGGAGCTTGAGGTCGGGCAATGGAGGCTGCGCGGCCTCAGGCTTCGTGGCCTCAGGCTTCGGGGCTTCGGGCTTGGGCGGCTCAGCCACCGCGAGCTTGGCTTCGAGGGGCGCGGGAGCGGCCGGAACCGTCTCCGGGGGCTTCGCCGGTTCGGGCGCGGGGACCGCGAGCGGGGTCTTCTGGAGCAGCTCGCGCTCGAGGATGAGCCGCGAGAGGTCTGCGCGCAGCGCCACCAGCTCCGCCTTGCGCAGGTTCACCTGCTCTTCGGCCTGCCGGACGATCTCCTGGAAGCTCTGGCGCGCTTTGTGCGTCTCGGGGAAGCGCTGGAAGACGCGGTGCAGGTCGACGTAGCCGATGCTGCCGCGTTCGCCGCGGTTCTCCTCGAGGCTGACCTCGAGGGAGCGGGCGCTGCGCGGGAGGGCGGCGAGGGCGACGGCGGCGAGGAGGGAAAGCAAGGTTCTTTTTTTCATAGTTCAGAACATCGGGCCGATGCCGAAGTTGACCTGGTACCTCTGCTCTCCGGGGCGGTGGTTGAGACCGTAGCCCCAGTCGAGCCGGATGGGGAACGCCGGCGTCACGAAGCGGATGCCGAAGCCGACGTCCGTCTTGATGTCGTGCGGGCCCGGGCCGATGGACAGGCGCGCCGAGCGCATGTTGTCCCAGGCTCCGCCGGCGTCGAAGAAAGCGATGAACTTCACGATGCTCTTGCGCCGTTCGCGCGCGAGCGGGAAGCCGAACTCGATGTTGGCGACGTCGTAGACCTTGCCGCCGTCGGGCCAGCCGGCTTCGCCGGCGTAGCTGTAGCCGCGCAGGGAATCCTGGCCTCCGATGAAGTAGCGCTCGTAGACCGGCACGAGCCGGGTCTCGCTGAACTGCGTCACGTAGCCGGCGCGGTTGTTGAACGAGAGCACGAAGGGCCATTCGTTGACGGTGAAGAGGGTGAAGTGGGCGGAGTCGAAGAGGTAGGGCTTGAAGAAGTGGATGTCGCCCATGAACGGTCCGCCCGTCAGCTGCGCGCCGAGTCCGTTGCGCGAGCCGCGCGCCGGGTCCCAGATGTTGTCGCGGGTGTCGCGGGCGAGCTCGACGCCGAAGGTGGATTGGATGCTCGTCCCCTCCGTGATCGTTCCGCGGAACTGGTCCTGCACGTTCGTGATGGAGATCTCCTGGAAGGTGTAGTTGAAGCTGAGCTGGTACTTGTCGTCCTGGAAGCGGGGGCCCACGCGCACGCCGCCGCCGATGCGCTTGTTCGTGTAGGCGTTGGAGGTGCTCTCGTAGGGGGAGATGCGGCGCGTGTTGAAGGCGTCGAGGCCGAGGCTGACCGGGCGGTCGGCGACCCAGGGGGTGGTCCAGGACACGCTGTAGTCCTGCACGCGGGAGCCGAAGGACCACTGCACCGAGGCGCGCTGGGCGCGGCCGAAGAGGTTGAGGTGCTGCAGCGAGAGCTGTCCGACGAGCCCGTCGAGGGAGGAGAAGCCGGCGCCGGCGGTGAGCATGCCCGGCTTGCCTTCGGCCACCTCGAAGGTGAGGTCGGCCTTGTCCGGGTCGATCGGGCTCTGGATGTCCATCTGGACATCGTCGATGAACCCGAGGTTCATGATCTTCTCCTGGCTCTTGCGGACCTTGGAGACGCAGAAGGGCTGCCCTTCCCGGATGGTCAGTTCGCGGCGGAAGACGTAGGTCTTCGTGGTCTTGTTGCCCTCGATGTCGATGTGGTCGACGTAGACGATGTTGCCTTCCTCGATGTCGAAGCGCACGTCCATGAAGGTGGAGGAGGAGTTGTAGGTCTTCACCGGCGTCACTTTCGTGCGCAGCCGGCCCTTCTCGGCGTAGAGCTCCTGGAGGTTGCGGATCGAGCTCTCGAAGCGCTCCTGGCTGAAGAGCTTTCCCTTGCGGTATTCGAGCGCTTTGGCCAGGTCCGTGGACTTGTAGACGTAGTGGCCGGAGAAGGTCGTGTCGCCGTAGCGGTACTGGCGGCCCTCTTCGAGCGCGAGGTCGATGAAGATCTTCGCGCCGTCGGGGGAGAAGGAGACCGAGGAGGAGAGGATCTTGAAGTCGAGATAGCCCTCGTTCTTGTAGAGGGTCTCGATCTTCTTGAGGTCCTCGGGGAACTTCTTCTCGTCGTAGACCTTCTTGCGCCGGTTCTCCATCTTCTTCGCCAGCTTCTTCGGCTTGAAGGCCGTCGCGCCGGTGATGCGGACTTCTTCGATGCGCGACTTCGGGCCCTCGACCATGGTGTAGAGGATCTCGACCTGCTTCTGAGCCTCGTCCATCGTCCAGGTCGAGCGGACCACCGCCTGGAGGTAGCCCTTCTTGCGGTAGAACTCGAGGATCTTGTCCTCGTCGGTGCGGAGCTTCACGCGGTCGAAAGGGTCCTTCTGCTTGAGGGTCGTCTCGTCGAGGAGGCGTCCCTTCGAGAGGCCCTTCTGGCCTTCGACGCGGATCTTCTTGACCAGCGCCTTCTCCTCGACCATGAAGGTCAGCTTGATCGCGACCGTGGAGCCCGCGACGCCCAGCAGGTGGGCCGGGACCGGCTTCTCCGGCATGGGGACGATGTCGGCGGCCACGCGCTCGAACTGCCCGAGGCCGAGGATGGCCTGGATGTCCTTGTCGAGGTCGAAGCGCTCGTAGAGGTCTCCGGTACGGGCCTTGACCTGGGTGCGCACGACGTTGAACTTCACCCGCTTGTTCCCGCTCAGCGCGAGTTCGCCGATGACCCAGGGGGCCTTGGGGACGCCGGGCTGCGCGGGCTCGGGAGCCTTCGCGGCGGCCGGGGCCAGCTCGACGTCGAGGCGGAAGTGGGTCGGGGAGAGGGGGATGCGCTGGAGGCGGACGCTCGAGAAGCGTCCGGTGGCGAGAAGGGCCTGTCGGTCGCGCTCTTCCTGCGCGGAGCTGTACTCCGACATCTCCTTCGCCTGCAGCAGGGCGAGGACGGCCGCTTCCTCTCCCGGTGCGACCCCGCGGACCTGGATCTGCGCCAGGACGGGGTCAGCGGCGACGGAGACCGCCGCGGTGGAGACGGCGGGGGCCGAGGCCGCCGCGGTGGAGACGACGGGGACGGAGACCGGTGCGGTGGAGGCGGCGGGTTCTCCTGAGGGAAGCGGGACGGACGCGGAGGCGCTGCTCGCCCCGACGGGGGGGGAGCTGACGGAGGCCGCGTTCTCAGGGGCTTTTTCCTGGGCTTGGGACCCCAGGACGAACGCCGTGACGAGAAGGGCGGTGAGGACGACTGCGCGTCGGGCCACGACGGGTGAGTATAGCAAAATCCGTACGCGCGCGGGCGTGTGTGTGCGTATATATATAATGGATTGGATTCTGCTTGAAAAACAAGCAGAATCCGGCTACATCCGGCGGAGGATCTGGGGGTAGTGGACGGTTCCGGATCCGGCGGCGGCGAGCCGGCCGGCGAGGTCCAGCGTCAGCAGCGGCATCTGGGGATGGACGATGTCGGAGGTCAGGTTCAGGTCCTGGGCCAGCTTGAAGCCGACGCGTGAGAAGTAGCCGAAGTCTCCGAAGACGAAGATGATCTCGCGCCCGAGGCTCCGGCAGCGCTCTCCCCCGTGGCGGATGAGGCGCTCGCCGACCCCCTGCTTCCGGTGCTCCGGGTGGACGGCGAGCATCATCAGCGACGCGGCGGAGTGGACGGAGGAGGCGGCTTCCACCGCGGCCTTCATGAAGAGGGCGTAGCCGCGCAGGGAGCCTTCCTCGTCGGCGACCAGGGAGAGCTGCGGGATGAAGTCCGGCGTCCCCCGCAGGGCGGCGAGCATGCGAATCTCATCCTCCCGCCCGTAGGCGCGGCGGATGATCTCCTCGACGAGAGGAGACTCTTCGCTCTTCTCCGGTCGTACGATGAGCATCCTTAGAAGTCGGCGACCACCGGCTTCGCCGCGACGGCCGGCTTCGCGGCCTTCCGGCCGGTGCGCGGAGGCGCCGCCGGCGTCGGAGTGCCCTTCACCGGGTCGTAGTAGTCGAGACCCGAATGGTCGAGGACTTCCTCGCCCATGAGGATGCGCAGCGTGTTCTTCAGCTTGAGGTGCTGGAGGAACAGGTTGTGCTCGGGCGTGAGGTCCGCGCGGCACATCGGGGACTTGAAGTAGAACGAGAGCCACTCCTGGATGCCCTTGAGTCCCGCGCGCTTCGAGAAGTCGAGGAAGAGCGCGAGGTCGAGCACCATCGGCGCCGCGAGGATCGAGTCGCGGCAGAGGAAGTTGATCTTGATCTGCATCGGCATGCCCATCCAGCCGGCGATGTCGATGTTGTCCCAGCCCTCCTTGTTGTCCCCGCGGGGAGGGTAGTAGTCGATGCGGACCTTGTGCGCGTACTTCCCGTAGAGCTCGGGGTAGATGTTGGGCTCGAGGATGGAGTCGAGCACGGACATCTTGCTCTTCTCCTTGGTCTTGAAGGAGCCCGGGTCGTCGAGCACCTCGCCGTCGCGGTTGCCGAGGATGTTCGTGGAGTACCAGCCGATGAGGCCGAGCATGCGCGCCTGGATGCCGGGGGCGATGAGCGTCTTCATGAACGTCTGCCCGGTCTTGTAATCCTTCCCCATGACGGGCGTTCCCGTGTGATCGGCGAGTTCGAGCAGGGCGGGGACGTCCATCGAGAGGTTGGGCGCGCCGTTGGCGTAGGGGATGCCGAGCTTCGCCGCCGCGTAGGCATAGATCATCGACGGCGGGATCGATGGAGAGTTCTTTTTGAGGCCCTTCTCGAACTCCTCGGTCGACAGGTGCGCGCGGCCGTGTTCGGGGAGGATCTCGGTGGAGCCGCACCAGACCATCACGAGCCGCTCGCAGCGGTTGCGGGACTTGAAGTCCTGGATGTCCTCGATGAGCTGCTGCGCGAGGTCCCACTTCGTCTTGCCCTTCTTCACGTTGGGACCGTCGAGGTTCCTGATGAAGCTGCGGTCGAAGACGGCGCTCATCGGGCGGATGGCTTCGAGCTCCTCGCGGACGGGGCGCAGGCGCACCTCGGGGAGGACCGAAGCGTTGAGCGCGGCCTCGTACATGGTGTCGGTGAAGATGTCCCAGCCGCCGAAGACGAGGTCGTCGATCTTCGCGAGGGGGACGAAATCCTTGATGAGCGGGCGGCGGTTCTCGTAGCGCTTGCCCAGACGGATGGTCTGCAGCTGGGTCAGCGAGCCGGTCAGTTGGCCGAGCTTCTTTCGGTGGAGCATGAGGCCCGCGAGGAAGGTGCTGGTGATCGCGCCCATGCCGGGCATGAGCACGCCGAGGCGGCCGCGGCAGGGTTTGATGTTCTTCGGATCGTTCATGACGTCCTCCTGAGGGGTGCGGAAAGCGTTCGGCCCTCGCCGGCGTGGCGCAGGTAGATCAGGGCCCAGAGGAAGAGCGGGGTCCCGATCCCGGCCGCCCAGAGGAAGGCCTCCGGGTAGTCGATCCAGGCGAGGAGGATGAGCAGATAGACGAAGTCGCGCCGGGCCAGGGCGTCCTCGAGGGCGGCCAGGCGCCGCAGCGCGGGCGAGGCGGCGGAGGACTCGGAAGCGAGCTGCTCCCCGAGGCCGTCGAAGAGCGGGCGGCCGGGTTCCGCGTGCGCGGCGCGGTGCCGATAGACGTCCCAAGCGGTGAGCAGCGCTCCGACGGCCGCGGCGGCGCCGATGAGGAGGAAGTGGATGCCGCCCATCGAGCGCATGAGGCCCACGCCCAGCCCGAAGAAGAGGCAGGCGTGGACGACGTTGTCGCCCCAGAAGTCGAGGAAGCCTCCGAGCGCGCTCTGCTGGAAGCGCAGGCGCGCGAGCTCGCCGTCGCAGCCGTCGAACACCGTGTGCGCCCAGACGACGAGCGTGCCGGCGAGCGTCGCCGCGTAGCCGCCGTACGCCATGAGCGCGGCGCCGAAGACGCCGACCAGCGTGCTGAAGACGGTCATCGCGTTCGGGGTGATGCGCGTATCGAGCAGGCGGCGCGAGAGGGCCGTCGAGAGCCGGCGGTCGAAGTGGCGGGCCATGAAGCTGTCGTGGCTTTTCCCCGCGTCCCGGAACAGCCAGGCCATCGTGGGCTCGCCGTCGAGCGGGTTCTCCAGGGCGAGGCAGGAGCCCGCCGGCATCAGCGCGCGCTCGCAGGTCGGGGCGTTCTCGTCGGAGAAGGGAGTGAACTGAACGACGCTGCGGCCCGCCTCGTCATGATAGGCGGTCGGCTGCGCGTGCGGGCGCTTCAGCAGGCTCGCGACGGCGTCGGACCTCAGGAGATGGTCCGCGGAGACCGAGGCGTAGGGCGGGGTCCAGGGGGTTTTGAGCTCGTCCTGGAGGATGATCTCGAGGCCCGCGGGGCGCCGCAGCGAGGCGAGCGCCGCCGTGCCCGGGGTGTGCGCGCTGAGCAGGACCCGGCGCACCCCCGCGTTGCGCAGGGTGAAGAGCTGCCGCTCCAGAAGCGTCATCCCCGCGAGCCGCTCGTGCAGCATCCCGGGGTGGTTGACGAGGAGGATGACGTCCAGGGGCTCGGTCAAGCGGCCGCAGCCTCCGCGTCGCACGGGGTCCGCCGGTAGGCGGATTCGATGAGGGCCGCGCAGTGTCCGGCCTCGGCGAGGGTGGGCTCCGCAGGGTCGAAGCGCGCGCAGGCGGCCGTGAAGTCGGGCAGCATGGCGCGCAGCCACTCCGGATGCGCCGAGCCGGCGGAGAGCTTCTCGGGGAAGCGGATCGTCCGCTCCGCGCCGTCCCGGCTCCGGAGCACGAGGCGGTCGTCGAGCATCTCGATGGAGCCCTCGCGGCCGTAGGCCGTGCCCCATTGGGCCCGGACGGGGGCCCGCCAGCTCAGGTGCATCAGGGCGCTGGCGCCGGGAAAGCGCAGCAGCCCGGTCGCCTCGTCGTCCGCGTCGCCTCCCGCGGGGGTCTGCAGGACCGCGTCCATCCTCTCCGGCGCGGCGCCCATGAGCCAGACGAGGAGGTAGAGGTTGTGCCAGCCGTGGTCGACGAGGATCCCGCCGCCCGCCTGGCTGCGCTGGAGGCGCCAGTTGGAGCCGTCCTTTCCGGCGACGGCCGCGGGTTTCTTGCGGAGCACGTGGAGCTCGATATGGCGGATGGGGCCGACCGCTTCCGCGCGCAGCAGCTCGTGCCACTTGCGGTAGATCGGCGCGTACTTCCAGTTGTGCATCGGGAAGAGCGCGCGCTTGTGCTTGAGCGAATCCGCGCGCAGGGTCTCGAACTCCCTGCGCGTGAACACGAGCGGCTTCTCGCAGAGGACATGGAGCTTCCGCTTGAGCGCCTCCCGGCACTGTTCGAAGTGCAGGTAGGGCGGCGTGGCGATGTCGACGAAGTCGAGCTTCTCCGCCGCGTAGAGCGCCGCCGTGTCCGCGTAGACGCGCGCGCCGGGGAGGGCCTTCTGGGCGGCCTCGCGGCGTTTGGCGCTGGCGTCCACCACCGCCGCGATCTCGAGCCCCTCGCCGCGCAGCAGCGCCGGGGCGTGTGCGTCTTCGGCGACCTGGCCGAACCCGATGATCGCGCCTTTCATGTTCTCCTGCTCCGGGCCCGCGGGCTCAGAGGCTGAACCTCTTCTGGACGACCTCGAGCGACTCTTCGAGGATGTCGATGCCGCGCATCGCCTCGTCCTCGCGGATGTTCAGCGGCGGGTTGATGCGCAGGGCCGGCGAGTAGGACATCGTGATGAGGCCGCGCTTGAGGCACTCGTCGAAGATGGCCCGGCAGGCTTCCTTGCGCAGGGGCTTGCGGGTCTTGCGGTCCTCGACGAACTCGACGCCGAGCATGAGCCCGCGGCCGCGGACGTCCCCGATGAAGGGGAAGCGGTCCATGGTCTTCTTGAGGCGGCTGAGCATCGCGGCGCCGACCTTCCTGGAGTTCTCGACGAGCCTCTCGTCCTCGAGGATCTTCAGCGACGCGTTGCAGGCCGCGGAGGCCAGCGGGTTGCCGCCGTAGCTCGAGGAGGAGCCGCTCGGGTTCGCGAAGGGCTTGGCCTGCGCGATCTCGGCGGTCGTGATGATGCCGCTGACCGGGAAGCCTCCGGCGACGCCCTTGCCGACCGTCATGATGTCCGGCACGACCCCGTCGTGGTCGACGCCGAACCAGTGGCCGGTCCGGCCGAAGCCGGTGATCATCTCGTCGGCGATGAGGAGCGCGCCGTGCTCGTGCGCGATGTCGCGCACGGCCTTGAGGAAGCCGGGCGGCGGCAGGATGTTGCCCGCCGTCCCCTGCACGGGCTCGAGGATGATCGCCGCAAGGCGGTTGGAGGTCTCCATCTTGATCTTCTCGCGCATGAACTCGAGGCAGCGCGCCGCAAGCTCTTCGGGGTCGTGGATGCCGAAGACGTTGCGGTAGGGGTTCGGATAGGGGGTCAGGTAGAGGCCGGGGGAGATCGGTCCGAGGTAGTGCTTGAAGTCGCTGCCCATCAGACCCAGGATGCCCCCGGTCTTGCCGTGGAAGCCGCCCCAGAACGAGAGGACCTCGAAGTTCTTGGTGTGGCTCTTGGCCAGGCGGACGGCGGCCTCGACGGCTTCGGCGCCGCTCGAGTAGAGCTGGACGCGGTCGAGCCCCTTCGGGGTGTGCTGGACCACGCGGCGCAGGAACTCGACGCGGTTCTTCGTCGTGAAGCTGCCGACCGAGAGGCGCTCGGCCTGCTCGGAGAGCATCTTGGCGAAGACCGGGTGGCCGTGGCCGATGGAGGCGACGCAGACCCCGGCGACGAAGTCGAGGTAGCTGCGGCCGTCGGCGTCGTAGAGCGTGGCCCGTTCGCCGCGCTCGAGGACGAGCTGCGAGAAGGTCGCGATCTGCTGCAGCCCCGGGGTCATGTAGGTCTGCTCCTCCGCATGGAGCTTGCGGGAGATCGGTCCGGCCTGCCAGGGCGTCGTCGGCTGTTCCACAACGGTCTTCATTTGTTCCTCCGGGGAGCGGAGCTGCGTCCGCTCGAGAGCGTTCTTCCCGCGGGCGTCTTCTCGCGGCGCGGCGCGGGGGCGGCGGCGAGGCGGGTCTGCAGATGCCAGGCGATCTGGATCGCGGCCTCCTGGCGGACCCGCGCGAAGCTGGGCCAGGAGTTCAAGTCGAGGAGCGTCACGGTTCCATCGGGGGAGACGATGGCGTCGCCGCCGTAGATCGTGAGGTCGAGGGAGCGGGCGCCCTCGGCGGCGGTCCGGGCGAGTTCGTCGACGGAGAAGGGGTGGCGGCGCGCGCGGGTCGGGTCGTGGTGGAACCAGGTGAACCAGCGCCCGGGGCCGACGCCGTAGAACTTGATGATGTCGCCCTCGATATGGGGCTGGACGACGTAGTGGGTGATCTCGCGCGCCGCGAAGTCCTCGAGGATGCGGCCGGCGTCGGCCCAGGTCTTCGCGTAGACGACGTCGTGGTCGCAGGTGTTGTGTACGTCGCCGCGCTTGAGCCAGTAGCCCGCCGGGGAGCGGAAGGGTTCGGCTCCGGGGCGGCCGACGCGGCGGACTTCCGAGCGCGGGAAAAGGATGTCGGGGTGCGCGCCGAGGAGCTCGAGCGTGCGCAGGCGGTAGCAGTTGAGCACCGATTGCGGCGGATTGGCCCAGAGCGCGCGCGAGCCTTCCGACGCGCCCAGCAGGCGCTTGATGCGGGGATAGGACTCGCACATCGGGATGACGAGGGCGTAGCGCGAGAGGTCGAGGCGGTCCGCCTCCTCGGGGGTGGCCTTCTCGGCGCGCACGCCGAGCCAGGTCAGCTGCTGCAGCACCGCCTCCAGGATGAGCGCATCGTCGCTCTCCCGGTTGGGGGAGTTCTGCACTTCACGAAGAATGCCAAGGGCTCTCATGTGATCATCTTCTCCGCGACCGCTACGTCCTCGGGCCGGTCGACGTCCACGGTGTCGGCGAGCAGTACGCCGCGCACCTTCGCTCCGGAGCGTACGAGCTCCGTCCAGAAATCCCGCAGCTTCGCGTGCGCGGCGGCCGCGGGCATCGCCCCAGCCGTCCGCGCCGTGAGCGCGTAGACGCCGCACGTCACCGCGTCGCGGCGGACCGCGTCCGCCCCGACGGCCCGCACGCGTCCGCGGACCGCGTCCACCCAGAGCGGCTTCTCGTCGTCGACGAAGCGCGTCAGCGCCAGGGCCGCGTCGGCCCCGTCCCGGAAGGCCTCCCGCGCGAAGCGCTCCGCGTCGCGCGGGGACATCACGGTGTCCGTCGTGCTCACCAGGAACCGCTCCGCGTCCCGGGCGAGCGTCCGGCTGACGAGGCGGAAGCTCTCCCACGAGGAGGCGGTGTCCCGGCGGAGGAAATCGATCCGCAGCCCCTGGGGGTTGCGCTTGAGCCAGTCGCGCGCCGCGTCGCCGCGCGTGTTGAAGAGCACCGTCAGGCGCGTCGCGCCCGCCGCCTTCAGCGAGCCGACCGCCCAGGCGATCAGCGGCCGTCCTCCGACGGGGACGAGCGGCTTGGGCAGTCCCGGATAGCGCTCGGCGAGCCGGGTCCCGTCGCCCGCGGCGATGATGCCGCCCGCGAGGGGCTTCAGTTCAGCAGCCATGCTTCGAGGTCCAGGACGGAGTTCAGGACGCGGGCCTCGGGGCAGCAGGGCGTGCGGTCCGGGCGGTCTCCGGCGATCCAGGCGTGGGGCAGACCGGCGTTCTCGGCGCCGCGCATGTCGCGCTTGGCGGAGTCCCCGACCATCAGGGCCTCCTCGGGACGCACCCCGAGCGCCTTCGTCGCGTGCAGGAAGATCCCCCCCTCGGGCTTGATGCAGCCCACGACCCCCGAGTCCGAGACGACGCCGAAGAGGTCGCCGAGACCCTCGGCGCGCAGGATACCCTCGAGGTTTCCGTAGAAGTTCGAGACGATCCCCAGCCGGTAGCGGCGCCCGAGGCGCTCGAGCAGGGGGCGGTTGCGGCGAAAGGCCTTCCGCGAGGAGTCCACGAAGCCCCGGACCACCGACCGTTCGATGTCGCTGCGCCCCGGGGCCAGACGCCCGACGACCCAGCCGACCTGACGCGAGACGGTCGCCTCGAGGTCGAGGCCCTTGAGGTCGAAGCGCTCAGGAAGGTGGTCGTCGGAGTCGTAGAAGGCCCGACGGAGCTCCTCCTCAGGGGTCTCGAGTCCCGCCTCCTTGTAGAGGGGGAGGAAGCGCTCGAGCCAGGGGACCCCGTCCGAATCCAGGGTGCCGCCATAGTCAAAGAGCACGGCCTTCAACATCCTCAGATGTTACTACATATAGGGATGAGGGGGAACCCGGCGGAGAAGAAAAGTCTTGACAAACCCGGGGAATCCTGTTACAAATTGCTGGTCGCGTACGGTTTCACGCAGAAAAAGCGCCGAGCGCACTCCGTTGCGGACCATGGAGTGACGGCGCTTTTTCTGTATCAGGGTGGGCGCCGCGCCGCGCAGGCGCGGCGCGCCCGCGTCGCCGTATCCGTCCGGAGAGAGGATGGCCGGGATACAGGACAAACTGAAAGGCATCGACCTTAAGAAGCTCAAGGACAAGCTGGGCTCCCTGTTCATGGGGCCGCAGGAGATCCTCGGCGTCGATATCGGCAGTTATTCGATCAAGGTCGTCTACCTCAAGAACGAGGGCGGCGCGTACCGCCTCAAGGCCTGGGGACACCTCCCCATCGAGACCAAGCCCGATGCGTCTCCCGACGACCGCAAGCAGCAGACGGTCAACACCCTGCGCGCGTTCCTCATCCAGAAGGGCCTGCCCGTCCATCACGCGGCCACGGCCATCAGCGGCAACTCGGTCATCGTCCGCTACGTCAAGTTCCCCCTGTTGACGAAGAACGAGCTCAAGGCCACGCTCGCCACCGAGGCCGAGCCCTTCATCCCTTTCGACATCAAGGACGTCCAGCTCAGCTTCCACATCCTCAGCGAGGTCATGGAGGAAGGGCAGAAGCGCATGGAGACCGTCCTGGTCGCCGCGAAGAAGGACGCGGTGCAGGCGCGCGTCGAGGTCCTGGAGGCGGTCGGCCTGCGCCCGGCGATCATCGACGTCGACTCCTTCGCCCTCGAGAACGTCCACGAGCGGGGCGAGCACGCGGCCGGCGGCTCCACCCTTTACCTCAATATCGGGCACACGGTCACGAACCTCTCGATCATCGAGGGCAACGTCACCCGCGTCGTGCGCGACATCTTCATCTCGGGCTCCACCTTCACCAAGGCGGTCGTGAAGGCGCTCCAGTGCGACCTCGCGAAGGCCGAGGAGGCCAAGAAGTCGCATGGCCTGCTCCTCGAACAGGAAGAGAAGGAGAAGGCCCTCGCCGAGGGGAACAAGGACGCGCTGGCCGTCTCCCAGGCGGTGGCCGCGACGATGAAGGACCTCGTCGCCGAGGTTCACCGGTCGGTCGACTTCTATCTCTCGCAGGGCCCCGAGCGCTCCGTCTCGCGCATCGTGCTCTCCGGCGGGACCGCCCGCATGAAGAACCTCTCCAAGTATCTGACCGCGGAGCTCAAGGTCCCGGTCTCGCTGCTCGATCCGTTCGCCTCGCTGGGGCAGCCGGCGGACATCCCCCCCGACCTGCTCCCGACCTTCGGCGTCGCCGTCGGCCTGGGACTGCGGCGCAACAGGGACTGGGCATGATCCGAGTCAACCTCGTCCCGCAGGAGATCCTGGACAGGGAGGTCGCCCAGCTCCGGACGAAGCAGGCGGCCGTGCTGGGCGCCGTGCTCGCGGTCATCCTGGCCGCCGTCTCCGTCCTCCACTTCTGGCGCGCCGTCTCGCTCGAGAGTCAGTACAAGATCGACAAGGCCGAGCTCGACCGGCTCCAGAAGATCGTCGCCCAGGTCGAGGAGCTCGAGCGCACCGCCGCTCAGGTCCGCGCGCGCCTGAACGTCATCGTCGACCTCATGAAATACCGCACCCTCTATCCGCGCTTCATGGAGGACCTCGTCAAGACGCTTCCGTCCGGGGTCACTCTGACGGGCCTGTCGACGGTCGGCGACCAGAAGGGGCTCATGGTCACGATGACCTGCAGATCGCTCTCCAGCGACGACGTCGCGGCCATCCTGCGCGCCTTCGAGGGATCCGACCGCTTCAAGGAACCCGTCCTCACGGGCGGCATCTCCATCTCGGGTCTCGGCGGAGAGAGCTCGTTCAGCATGACGGTGAAATACGCTCCGCAGCCGGAGAAGAGCTGATGGCCAAGATCAACATCCAGCTCACGAAGGAGCAGCAGCAGTTCCTCGTCGCGGCCGTGCTCTTCCTCGGCGGCGGCGGCTACGCCTACGTCCGCTACTTCTGGCTTCCGACCTCGACGCGCATCGAGGAGACCGCGAAGCTGATCAAGGAGACCGAGGCGAAGATCGACAAGGCCAAGAGCCAGGCCGTGCGCCTGCCCAAGATCCAGAAGGAGATCGAGATCCTCAACGAGCAGGCCATCGAGGCCGAGAAGCGCCTGCCCAAGAGCAAGGACCTCCCCGCGGTGATCGTCGCCATGGGCTCCCTCTCACGCAAGAACGGCGTCACGCTGGTGAACTTCGCGCCGGGATCGCAGACCGTCCGAGACTATTTCATCGAGGTCCCCTACACGCTTTCGGTGCGCGGGACCTTCCACGACATCGGCCGCTTCTTCGCCGCGATCGCCCTCGAGCAGCGCATCTACAACGTCCGCGCGGTGACCTACGGCGCCCCCGACGAGACCGGAAAGGTCTCGGTCGGATTCACGCTCATCGCGTACCAATATAAAGGATGATGAACTTCCTCGGCTTCCTCGCCGTTCTCGCATCCTCCGCGCTCGCGCTGGAGCCCGCGGCCGTCCCGGCCAAGTCGGGCGCGCCCGCCCAGGGCAAAGCGGCTTCCTCCTCCAGCGACACGGTCAAGGCGCTCACGGTCGGCGACATCTACGGCGGCGGCCGCTATCGCGACCCTTTCCGCCTCCCTTCGGCCGGCTCCGGCCCCGCCGTCATCGCGAAAGAGGGGGAGGGCGGCGGGGAGACGCTGGAGTTCTCCATCCATTCTCTCAACCTCAAGGGCATCCTGAAGGACCAGACCGGAGCTTCCGCGCTGCTCGTCGATCCGCGCACCGGCTCCGGCTACCTGCTCAAGAGCGGGCGCCTCTTCGATTACAAGAACCACCGCGTCGCCGGCGTCACCGGCGTGATCCAGCAGAAGCAGAAATCCGTCATCCTCATGACCCCGGACAAGGACGTCCAGACGCTGCGGCTCGGCGAGGAAGAGGATGCTGCTGCGGAGAAGGCCCAGTGACCCTTTCGGAGGACCCATGTTGAAGCGCCTGATCGCCCTGACGACGACGCTCTCGCTGCTGCTCGGCCCCGGAGGGATCCCTCTGTCGGCGGCGGAACAGGCGGCGTCCGCCGCGACCCTTGACGGCATCGAGGTCGGCCCGGACCAGGTCACGCTCCACCTCAGCGAGCAGGCCAAGTACAACACCTTCGTCACCGCCGACCCGCCCCGCCTCGTCGTCGAGCTCCTGAACACCGAGTTCCAGTCGGGCTCGAAGGTCCAGAAGGGGCAGGGGAACTTCCTTAAGAAGGTCCGCGCCGGACAGTTCCAGAAAGAGCCGACCATGATCTCGCGCATCGTGCTCGACCTCGTGCGGCTCGTCGGCTATCAGGCGGGCTGGGAAGGCCGCAGCCTCGTCGTCCGCCTCCAGTCGGCTGCCGCCGACGAGGCCGCCGCGAAGGCAGCGGTTCCCGCGCCGGTCGTGAAGGCGGAGGAAGGCAAGGCCGTCCCCGTCGTCGCGGCGAAGCCCGCCGCGAAGCCTGCGGAGACGGCGAAGCCCGCCGCGAAGCCGGCCGAAGCCGCGAAGCCTGTGGAGACGGCGAAGCCCGCCGCCAAGCCGGTCGAAGCGCCGAAAGTCGCCGCGAAGCCGGCCGAGGTTCCCGTTCCCGTCGCGAAGCCCGCGGCCCCCAAGAGCATCGAGGCGCCCAAGGCGACCGCCGAGTCCGCAATGCCCGTTCCTGCCGCGGTCCCGGTGAAGGCCGCAGCGCCTAAAGTCGAGAAAGCCGCGGCGAAGAAGGCGCCGGAGCTCCCCAAGGGCTTCTCCCCCGAGCTCGGCGACATGGCCGCCACCGGCGTCGCTGACAAGGTCCGGGACGGGGAGGGCGAGGCCGCGGAGTCCGCCGCCGCCTCCTCCTCCGGTGTCGGCGGAGGATTCGACCGCCGCACGCGCCGCGACATCCTCGGCTCCCTCTCCAACGAACTCATCTCTCTGGACTACGAGGGCACCGACGTCCGCGACGTGATCAAGCTGCTCGCGTCGAAGGCGCGCATCAACATCATCTATGGACCCGACGTCGCGGGCTCCCTGACCCTGCACCTGACCGACGTGCCTTTCAGCGAGGCCTTCATGACGATCCTGCAGATGCAGGGCCTCGTGGCCGACCAGGCGGGAGAGAACATCCTGCGCATCATGACTCCGACCACGCTCCAGAAGGAGCGCACGGTCGCGGTCAACCAGACGCGGATCATCCGCCTCAAATACAGCAAGGCCGCCGACATCAAGGGCGCCATCGATGCGGTGCGCCAGGCGGAGGGCCGCGCCGGCAAGCTCAACAGCGACGAGGCCACCAACTCCCTGATCGTCACCGACACTCTCGACGGCATCGCGAGCGTCGAGCGCCTGCTCTCCAAGCTCGACGTGCGGCCCCAGCAGGTCATGATCGAGGCCAAGCTCGTCGAGGTCAAGCTCACCAAGGACCTGAACTTCGGCATCCAGTGGGATTACGCGGGCGTCGACAGCGGGAAGTTCGCCGGCAAGCAGGGACAGACGACGATCGGCACGCTGACGAACCCGAACGACGCCACCTTGGCCAAGCCCCTCGACCAGAACTCGAGCGCGGCGCTCGGCGTCGGCGCGGGAGGCCGCGGCACCGGCGTGTTCCTGCCGGCGTCGAAGGTGTTCGGCGCGCTGACCGTGGGACGCATCACCAACAACTACTTCCTCTCCGCGACGCTGACCGCGGCCGCCTCGGCCGGCAAGGTGAAGGTGCTCTCCGACCCGAAGATCGCCACCCTCAACGGCAAGAAGGCGAGCATCAACATCACGACGAACATCCCTTACGCGACCTCGAACGTCGCCTCGACGGGCGTGACCTCGCAGTCGGTCGGCAACATCGTGACGGGCATCCAGTTGGACGTGACGCCCACCATCAACGCCGACGGACGCATCACCATCCAGATCAAGCCGACGGTGAGCCAGCCCTCGGGTACGACGGCCTCCGCCGTGGTCGGGGTCCCGGCGGTGGACACGCGGACGGCCGACACGACCGTGCTCGTGCAGGACGGGGAGACCGTCGTCATCGGCGGACTCATCACCGATTCGGTCGTGAACACGGTCGCCAAGGTCCCGCTGCTCGGCGACATCCCGATCCTCGGCTGGCTCTTCAAGAAGAAGATCGTCGAGCGCTCCCGCGTCGAGCTCCTGATCTTCGTCACGCCGCACGTCATGCCCTCGTAGAGGCATCGTGCTGGCGGCGCTGCTGGCCCTGCCGCTCGCCGCCGGTCCGCTGCTGCGGGGCGCCGAAGGCGTCCGCGCCCTCGCCGCGCTGCAGTCGACGTTCACCGTCGGGCTCGCCGTCTGGCTCTCCGCACGCGTCCTCCTGGGACATCTGCCGCTGCCCTCCCGCCGTCTCCTGATCTGGGCGGCCGCGCTCGCGACCGCGGGCGCGGCCGCCGCGTTCTCGAGCCCCGCCGGCGCGCGGTCCCTTCCCGGTCTCGCCTCCCTGCTGCTCGCGCTGGCGCTCTTCCCCGCGCTCGCGGAGATCTCCAAGGACGAGCGCGCGCTCGTCGATCAGGCTCTTCGCGTCGCCGGGTGGCTGTGCGCGGCTCTGGCGCTCTACCAGCGCTTCGCGCTGGACCGCCCCGCCGCGGCGGGGCCCTTCGACGCCCCCGAGGTCTGGTGCGCGGCCCTCGTGATGCTCGCCGCGCCGGCCTACGAGCGCGGCGACCGCCTGCTGCTGTGCGTGCTGGCTTTCTGCGGGCTCGTCGCCGGCGGCCTCGGCGCGTGGTGGGGACTCGCGGCCGCCCTCTGGCTCACGCGCGGGTGGCGGGCCCCCTTCTGGGGCCGGGCGGCCGCCGCCGCCGCCGTCGTCTGTCTCATCGTCGTGTACAACCGTCTCGGCAGTCCCGAGCTGTTCGAGCGCGCGCGGGTCTGGCGCGGCGCCGCGGCGATGGTCGCCGACCGTCCGCTGCTCGGGGTCGGCCCCGGAGCCTTCGGCGCCCTGCTCGCCCGCTATGCGCCGGGGGCGCCCGCGGCCGCGGACGCGCGCCTGCATCCGCTGCAGGCGGCGGCGGAGTGGGGGCTGCCCGCCGCCCTCCTCTGGTTCGCGGGGCTCTGGCACTGTCTGCGCGGCGGGCCTTCGCCCAAGCGCTTCGCGGCTCTGGCCGTGCTCCTGCAGTCGCTCTGGGACCCCGTCTTCTCCGTACCGTCGAACCTCTGGCTCTTCTCCTACCTCGCGGCCTCCTCCATCCCGGAGACCTCGGAGGGAGTGAACGTGCCGTGGCGGCTGAGGCCCGCGCTCGTGGTCGCCGCCGCGGTCTTCGGGCTGCTGCTCGCCGCTCCCGGCGCGCTCCTGCGCGCGCGCGCCGAGCGCCTCGAGAAGCTCGCCTGGACCGGCGGCGTCCCGACCTGGTCCTCCCTGCTCGAGAGGGACGCCCGGTGAACGCGCCGCGGCTTCGGCTCGACGGGAGGATCCTCCTCGCCGCGCTCGCGCTCCTGCTCCTGGCGCTGCTGGGTCCCGTCTACCTTTCCGGCCGCGCGCACTTCTGGGGGGACCTCACGTACCTGCACCATCCCTGGCGGGTCCTCGTCGCGCAGTCGCTCGCGCGCGGGGAGCTCCCGCTCTGGAACCGCTTCGCGTATCTCGGGATGCCTCTGGCGGGCGAGATGCAGTGCGCGGCGTGGTATCCGCTCAGCGTCCCCTTCGGGCTCTTCGCATTCCCGACCGCCCTGGGCGTCTTCCAGGCGCTCCACCTGGCGCTCGCGGCCTTCTTCGCCTTCCTCTGGCTGCGCCGCCTGCGCGCAGCGCCCGCCGCCGCCGCCGGCGGGGCCGCCCTGCTCATGCTCTGCGGCGGCCTGGCGAGCCGGCTGCCCTTCCTCAACCACCTCTCGACGCTGGCTCTGCTCCCCGCGCTCGGCCTCTTCGCGGGCAGCACGGCGCCGCTCGGCCTCGCGCTCGCCTGCGCCTTCCTCGGCGGCTACCCCCCGATGGCCGCGGGCGCGGCGTTCGCGGCCTTCCTCTTCGAGGCCTGGGCCGGCGGACGCAGCGGGCTCGCGGCCTGCGCGCGGCGCTGGCTGGGCGCGGCCTTCCTCGCCGCCGGCCTTTCGGCGCTCCTGCTCCTGCCGGGGCTCGCGCTCTCCTCCGCTTCGCGGCGCGGGGGGGGGATGGAGCTGGCGGAGACGCTTTCCTGGAGCTTCGCTCCGCGCGACCTCGTCCAGCTCCTGCCGCCCCCGCTCATCCCCGCCGGCGAGCTCTCGGCGCCGCTCAACTGGTGGAAGACCGCCTACCTGGGCTTCGGGGCGTGGGCGGCGGTCCTCGCGGGCGTCTTCGCGCTCGGTTCTTCCGCGCTCTTCGCGGGCGCGTACGCGGGAGGGACGCTCCTGCTCATGCTGGGCGGTTCGAACCCCCTCTCACGGGCGCTCTGGACCTGGCTGCCGCCGCTGCGCTACATCCGCTATCCCGGCAACACGGCGTACCTGCTCATCCCCCTGGCGGCCCTGCTGGCCGCGCGCGGCCTGAACCGGCGGCGGGGAGCCTGGCTCTGGTCCGCCGCGCTCGCGCTCGAGCTCCTCGTCTACGCCGTGCGCTCGCAGCCCGTCGTGCCGCGCGGTTATTTCGCGGACCCGGGTCCGCTCGTCGAGGTCCTGCGCGTCGAGCTCGACGGACACCGCTATCTGCCGTCCCCCCGTGCGCTCCAGTGGCAGCGGGGAAGCGGCGTCGCGGCGGAGGGGGCCTTCTACGACCTCAAGCACCGCCTCTACGGGTTGACGAACGTCCCCTTCCGGCTTGAGTCGGTCGGGAACTTCGGGGAGCCGCTCGTCCCGGCGCCGCAGTACGCGTTCATGGACCTCCTCTATCGGCAGCCGGGGCTCGCGGCGCTCGCGCGCCTGCTGCCCTGGGCGGACGCGCGGGTCGTCCTGACGCGCGAGCGCCTGCCGTCCGGCGAGCTGAGCTATCTCGGAGACAGCGTCTGGCAGCTCTACCGGGCGCCGGAGTCCCAGCGCGCTCTCTGGTTCGACGAGGCCTCGGGCGCCGCCATCCCCGCCTCGGCGGAGAGCCCGGCGCCCGACTATCGCCGCGGGAGGCCCCTGCCGTTCTCCCGCGAGGGAGAGAACCGCTTGCGGGTGCGCTGGGAGACGGAGAGTCCCGGCTGGCTCTACCTCGCCGAGCCCCTGGGTCCCGGCTGGACGGCCCGCGGGCCCGGAGGAGCGCTGGAGGCCGAGCCGGCGATGACCGCCTTCCGGAAGCTGCGGGCGGCCGCGGGCCGCTCCGAGGTCCTCTTCCGCTACGACCCGGCGTCCTGGCGTGCGGGCCGCGCGCTCACCCTGCTCGTCCTGATGGTACTGGCGGCGTATTGGTATAATCGCGCGCGGTCCTTCTCCGGCCCGCCGCGCGCATGAGGATCAAGGACCTCCGGCTCTTCGCATTGCTCGTCGCCGCGCTCTGCGCGCTCCTCGCGCCCGCCTTGCTGCACCCTTCGCTCTCCCTGGCGAACTTCGGGGACCTCTACTCCTACCACTGGCCGCTGCGCCATCTCGTCGCCGCCCGGCTCCAGGAAGGGGGGCTGCCGGCGTGGAACCCCTATGTCTTCTCGGGTCTTCCGCTGCTCGCCAATCCGCAGGCGTGCCTCTTCTATCCTCCCTCGGCGCTCTTCCAGGTGCTTCCGGTCTCGTGGGCGTTCACGCTGAACGCGCTCTTCCATCTCGCGCTCGCCGCCTTCGGCATGCAGCTCCTCATGCGGCGCGCGGGTTCCGACGGCGCCGGGGCCGCGCTCCTGGCGGCGGCCTTCGCGTTCTCGCCGATGCTCCTCTATCGCATCCCTCAGGGGATCCCGACCCAGCTGGCCGTGCTCGCCTGGACGCCCTGGTGCTGGCTCGGTCTGCGCGCCGGCCGGCCCTGGCTGCTCGGCGGCGCCTGGGCCCTGCAGTTCCTGGCCGGACATCCCCAGTACGGGCTCGTCAACGCGGTCGGGCTCCTGCTCTACGCGCTGCTGGACCCGCCGCGCCTGCGGACCTTCGCCGCGGGGGCCGCGGTCGCCCTCCCGCTGGCGCTCGTCCAGCTCTTCCCGACGGCGGAGTTCCTCTCCGCCTCCAACCGGGTCGGCTGGGCCTCCGGCTCGGCGGGCGCCTACTCCCTGCCGCCCTCGGCGCTCGCCTCGCTGGCGCTGCCCTCCCTCGCGGGGACCCCGCTCGACGGCAGCTTCGCCGGCTGGCCCTCGGAGTTCTTCGAGTTCCACGCCGCGGTCGCCGGTCCCGCGCTGGTCCTGCTGGCGCTCGCGGGCCTCGCGGTCCGGCGCGCGCCGTTCGGCGCCGCGCCGTGGCTGCTGCTCCCCGTCGGCGTCTTCTTCGCCCTGGGGGGGAAGAACCCGCTCCTCCCGCTCTCCGGTCTGCCCCTGCTCGGACTGCTGCGGGTCCCCGCCCGCTTCGTGCTGCTCGTCTTCTGGGGACTGCTGCTCGCCTCCGCGGCGGGCTGGGCCCTGCTGCGCCGGCGCCGCTGGCTCCCCCGCGTCCTGCGCGCGGGCATCGTGCTGCTGGTGCTCGTCGAGCTCGTCCCGCTCTCCGCGCGCTTCCTGCGCGCGGAGGACGCCTGGGGCTGGATGGGGCCGCGCCCGGAGTTCACCGCGAAGCTCGGCGGGCGGCCCTGGCGCTTCGCGAGCACTCCCGAGGTGGCCAATCCCAACAAGGCGGTCTTCTACCGCGCCATGAACGCGAGCGGCTACGACGCCTTCTACCTGCGCCGCTACTCCGACTACCTCGGGCGCGGCGGGGAGGGGAGCTCGCTCGACGCCAGCCGCGTCCTCGCCGTCCGGCCGGAGGCCCTCCCGTGGCGCCGCTTGAGCGTCATCTGGCGGCTCGATCCGACCGGGCTCTCGGGGATGCCGGGGGCCATGCCGCTGGGCCGCTCCGGAGGGACCCCCGCCGTGACCTGGATGCTCTCTCCCGAGCGCTGGCGTCTGCACGGCGAGACGCCCGCGGCCGGGACGCTCGTCTTCGCCATGCCCGCGTATCCGGGCTGGAGAGCTTTCGTCGACGGGAAGCCCGCGCCGATCGGGCTCTCCGAGGGCCTCTTCCAGTCCGTCCAGGTGCCGGCGGGGCCCTGGACGGCGGATTTCCGATTCCGCTCGACCCTCTTCCCCCTCTTCGCGTGCGTCTCCGCGGCCGCGGCCGCCCTCTGGCTCGCGGCGGCGCGCAGGTCCCTCGCATGAACGCCAAACGCTGGCTTTCCGGCGCGGCCGCGGTCGCCGTCAGCGGCGCCCTGCTCTGGTTCGCCTTCCGAAACGTGGACGTCTCCGAGTTCCTGCGCATCCTGCGCGGGACGCGGACGGTCTGGCTGATCCCCGCGGTGCTGTTCATGCTCCTCGACCTCTGCCTGCGCACCCTGCGCTGGGTCCTCCTGCTCGCGCCGGTCTCCCCTGCGCCGTTCTGGGCGCTCTTCCGGCTCGAGTGCGTCGGTCTGGGGCTCAACAACCTCCTGCTCCTGCGCCTGGGCGAGTTCGCGCGCGGCTACTTCACCTCGAAGACGCTGAAGGTCCCGCTCTGGAGCGTCATGGCCACGATCCTCGTCGAGCGTCTCACCGACGTCCTGGCGCTCTTCACGCTCTTCGCCCTCGTCTCGCGCTGGTCGCCGGCGCCGCTCCCAGCGGTCCTGGTGTTCGGCGCGGTCGGCATCGCCGCCGCCGCCATCCTCCTGCTCTTCGGTGTGAGCACGGTGGAGCATATCCTCGAGCGCTTCGAATGGTGGCGGCGCCTGGAGGGCAGCCATCCCCGTCTGCACCTGCTCATCCGCGAGCTCATCGTCGGCACCCGGTCGCTGCGCTCGCTGCCGCGCGCGCTCGCGGTCGCGGCCCTGAGCTACGGACTCTGGCTCAGCGACGCCGCGAGCTTCTGCGTCGTCGCGCGCGCTCTCGGCTTCGACCCTCCGCTCCAGATGCTCTCGAGCGTCGTCGTGCTCGCCTCCGCGGCGGCCGCCTCGGCGCTGCCCTCCCTGCCGGGCGCCTTCGGCAACTTCGAGGCGGGCGTGAAGGCCATGCTCGTCCATCACGGCTACGGCGCGGACCTCGCGGTGGTCTATGCGACCCTCGTCCATGCGGTCGGCTACGTTCTCGTCACCTCGCTCGGCCTCTTCTTCCTCCACCGCTTCGGCTACTCGCTGAGCGGGCTGGGGCGCTCGCTGGGCGCCGCGAAGAGCGAGGCGGAAAAGGAGCCCGTGCCATGAAGCTCTCCCTGCTGCCCCTCCTGGCCTGTCCGGCCTGCGCCGGGGGCCTGCGCTTCGCGCGCCTCGAACACATGCCGCACGGCGACGTCGACCTGCCCGAGGGCGCGCTCGCCTGCGAGCGCTGCGCGCGGGAATACCCGATCCTCGACGGCGTCCCGCGCCTGCTGCCTCCCGAGGGCCTCGACCGGGCGAACCTGCGCACGCGCGAGAGCTTCGCCTGGGAATGGCTGCGCTACCCCGGAGCGCTCCCCGAGGACCGCGCGGTCTTCCTCGAGGAGACCCAGCTCGCGCCCGAGGCCTGGGCCGGCCGGCGCGTCCTGGACGCGGGCTGCGGCATGGGGCGCTACGCGCGGGTCGCGCGCTCCCTCGGCGCCGAGACGGTGGCCTTCGACCTCTCCGACGGGCTCCTGCGCCTCGTCGAGGAGGCCGCCGCCGACCCGGGCCTTCATGTCGTGCAGGGAGACATCCTGCATCCCCCTTTCAAGCCGGGAGTCTTCGACGCCGTCTACAGCGTGGGAGTCATCCATCACACCCCCAGCGCCGAGGGGGCCTGCCGCGCGCTCGGGAAGCTCGTGAAGCCCGAGGGGCTCATGACGATCTGGGTCTACGGCCGCCCCGGCTCCTGGGGGAGCTTCTCGACGAACCCCCTGCGCGGCGCGCGCGCCTGGCTCAAGCGGGTGCTTCCGCTCGTCTGGCTCACGGTCTGGGCGCGCATGCTGCTCAGCGACGCCCTGCGTCTCGTCACGACCCTGCTCCCGACGCCGCTGCTCTACCTCCTCTGCCATCCGCTCGCGGCGCTCGGGGCCCTGCCGCTGCTCAAGTACCTGACCTTCTCGGTGCATCGCGACTACGCGGTGCGTCTCCAGGAGAACTTCGACTGGCTCGCGCCGCCTTACCAGAGCAAGCACACCAAGGAGGAGCTCGAGCGCTGGTTCGCGGACGGCGGCTTCACGCCGCTCTCGCGGCTCGCGCACGGCGTCGTGCCCAAGCCCGGCCTCCTGGGCAGGAAGAAGGCGGCCCGATGAAGCGCGTCGTGATGGTCACGCCGAACTTCTATCCGCACCTCGGGGGGGCCGAGAAGCAGGCTCTCGAGCTCTCCTGCGCCCTCGCGGCGCGCGGCGCGAAGGTCCGCGTGCTCACGCGCCGCCGCCCGGGCCTCGCGGCCGAGGGCTCCGTGCGCGGCATCCCCGTGCGCCGCCTGCCCGCCTTCGGCGGCGGGCTCGTCGATTCCGCGCTCTTCCTCGTCGGCGTCTTCCTCTGGCTCGTCATCCACGCCCGGAGCTACGACGCCGTCCACGTCCATCTCGCCGGCTCCCCGGCCGTCGCCGCCGCGCTCGCGGCCCGCCTGCTCGGCAAGAAAGTCGTCGTGAAGGTGGGCGGAGGACGCGGCATCGGCGAGGTCGCCGTCTCCTCCCGGACCCCCGCCGGCCGCCTCAAGCTGGCCCTGCTCGGGGCCCTGCATCCGACCTTCGTCTGCGTCGCCGAAGACCTGCGCGCGGAGCTCCGCGAGTACGGCCTCGGCGCCGACGCCCTCCAGGTCCCCAACGGCGTGGATTTGCGGGCCTACGCGCCCGCCCCTCCGGCCGAGAAGGAGGCTCTGCGCCGCGTCCTGGGCTGGAAGGGGCTCGTCTTCCTTTATACGGGCCGCCTGTCGGTGGAGAAGCGCCTGCCCGAGTTCCTCGCCTCCTTCGCCGCGGCCCGTGCGGCCGTCGGGGGGGAGGCCCTCGTCGTCCTGGTCGGCGCCGGGCCCGAGGAGCACCGCATCCACGCCGAGGCCGCCCGGCTCCACCTCGAGGATTGCCTGCGCGTGGCCGGTCCGAGCGACGAGATCGCCCATTTTCTGCGCGCGGCCGACGTCTTCATCCTCCCCTCGGTCTCCGAGGGGCTCTCCAACGCCCTCCTTGAGGCCATGTCCTGCGCTCTCGCGGTGCTCGCCAGCCGGGTGGGGGGGACCCGCGAGGCCGTCGAGGAGGGCCGCTCCGGCCTGCTCTTCGACCCCATGCGCTCCGCCGAGGAGCGCGCCCAGATCGAGCGGCTCCTGCGCGACCCCGCCTTGGCCGCGAAGCTCGGCGCCGAGGCGCGGCGCACGGCCGAGGAGCGCTTCTCCATGGACGCCGTCGCCGAGCGCTGCCTGGCGCTCTATTGATATATAAACGCTGTTTATAAGTGCTGATTTTGAATGTATTGACAGCATTGCTTTTAGGCGCTATAAAATGGGGGCACCCGTCCCATGCGCCGAATCCCGCTCTTCGCCGTCCTCATCGCCTGCCTCCTCGCTGAGGCCCTCCCCGCGTCTGCCGCCAGCTGGACGACCGCTCCCTCGATGGCCGAGGCCCGCGAGACCTTCGCCGCGGCGATGCTGCCCGATGGCCGGGTCCTCCTCACGGGCGGCAAGAACGCCGGGACGGTCTCCAGCACGGAGATCTACGACCCGGTCCGCAACACGGTCACGAGCGCCGGCGCCCTGACGACGGGCCGCTGGCGCCATACGGCCACCCTCCTGCGCGACGGGCGCGTCCTCGTCGCCGGCGGCGCGACGACGGGGGACGTGCCGGTCGCCAGCGTCGAGCTCTACGACCCGGCGACCGGACTCTGGTCGGCGGGGCCCCCGCTCGCGACCGCGCGCCAGCTCCACCGGGCGACCGTGCTTCCCGACGGCCGCGTCCTCATCAGCGGCGGCTTGAACGGGGCGGGGACCGCGCTCATGAGCGCCGAGCTCTTCGACCCGGGCAGCAACGGCTGGTCCTCGGCCGGGAGCATGGTCTACGCCCGGCAGGTCCACGCCGCCGCTCTGCTCCCCAGCGGCAAGGTGCTCGTCGCCGGCGGCAGCACGACCTCCTCCTCGACGGCGACCTGCGAGCTCTACGACCCGGCGCTCAACAGCTGGACGCTGACCGGCTCTCTCAATGTCGGACGCTACGAGCATGTCGCCGTCCTCATGGCGAGCGGCAAGGTCCTCACCGCGGGCGGCTACAGCACCGGCTCGCTCTATCTGAGCTCCGCCGAGATCTACGACCCCTCCACCGGGGTCTGGACGACGACGGGCTCCCTGACGACGACCCGCATGCTTTTCGCCGGCGTCCTCCTGCCCGACGGCCGCGTGCTCGTCAACGGCGGCTACAACGCCGGCACCGCGCATGCGAGCGCCGAGATCTTCAACCCCTCCTCCGGCACCTGGAGCTCCGGCGGCTCGATGTCCTCGGGCCGCCTCGCCCAGGAGATGGTGGTCCTCCTCAACGGGAAGGTGCTCGTGGCGGGGGGAGCGAGCCTCGCCCCCGCCTACTCCGCGAGTCTGGACCTCTTCGACCCCAACGTCGGCGTCTGGACGAGCGCCGGCGCGATGTCGGGCGTCCGCACCGCCGTCACGACCGTGCCCCTTCCGAACGGGAAGGTCCTCGCGGTCGGCGGGCAGTCGGGCGCGGTCGTCAAGGACGTCGCGGAGCTCTACGACCCGGCCCTCAACAGCTGGTCGCTCGCCAACCCGATGGCGACCCCGCGCATGTCGCCGGGCAGCGCGCTGCTCTCCGACGGGCGCGTTCTTATGGCCGCCGGTCAGGACCAGACCGGTCCCGACACCGTGACGAGCAAGTCCGAGATCTACGACCCGGTCTCCGGGAACTGGACGCCGACCGGGGACATGGGGGCCGCCCGCTACAACTTCCCGATGGTCCTGCTCCCCAACGACAAGGTCCTGGCGGCGGGAGGCGCGAACATCACAGACTCGTTCAGCGCATCGGAGCTCTACGATCCCGCCGCGGGGACCTGGTCGCCGACCGGCGGCATGAGCGTCAAGCGCTATCGCCACAGCCTGACCATCCTCCCCGACGGCAAGGTCCTTGCCGTCGGCGGACGGAACACCGCCTCGCTCTCCTCCTGCGAGCTCTACGACCCGGTCACCGGGACCTGGACCGTGACGGGCTCCATGGCGACGCCGCGCTACGACCACACCGCGACGCTCCTCTTCAACGGCAAGGTGCTCGTGACCGGCGGCTATCAGACGCCGGCGACCTACCTGCAGAGCGCGGAGCTCTACGACCCCGCCGCGGGGACCTGGTCCGCCGCGGCCGCGCTGGGCGTCACCCGCATCGCGCATACCGCGGCCCTGCTGCCGAGCGGGAAAGTCCTCGTCTCGGGCGGCTACAACGCCGGACAGACCCACCCGACCTCCGCGGTCTATGACCCCGTGAAGAACGCCTGGGCGGTCGGTCCGACCCTGCTCGCCGCGCGCAACGGGCAGTCGATGGTCGCGCTGCCCGACGGGGGAGTCCTCCTCGTCGGGGGCTCGGATTTCGTCGGTCCGCTCGCGAGCGCCGAGAAGGCCTTCTTCTCCGAGTACGACCAGCGCCTCGTCCCCGCCTTCCGGCCCGTCATCGCCTCCGTCAACGGCAGCTCCTCCTATCCCGTGGTCGTCTCCACGACGGGACGCAACACGGTCTATGGGAGCACCTTCACGGGGCGGTCCTGGCAGGGCGTCGAGCCGCCGCGGGTCACCCTGCGGGCCATGCAGGCCGGAGACTGGGGCGCCACGCTCGCCTCCCCGCGCGTCGTCGACCTGAGCAGCACCGTCTTCGAGGCGAGCTGGTCCTCCGGCGACCTGAGCTTCCGCATCCCCGCCGGCGTCCCGCCCGGCTACTACCAGCTGCGCGTGCACGCGGGGGCCTTCCTCTCGGACGCGAAGCTCGTGCGCCTGCCTGCAGTGGATTTCTCCGGCGGCACGGTCGCTGCGGCGGGCTTCACCGACGTCTCGAGCGGGAGCCTCGTCGTGCGCTGGGGCGCGACCGTACGCTCCGGCACCGAGTTCCTTGTCCAGCTCTCCACCGCGGCCGACTTCGGGGCTCTACAGGCCTCCACCGGCTCCTACGATTCGCGCGTCTCGTTCGCGGGACTTCAGTCGCAGACGACCTATTATGCGCGGCTCGCCCTCACGGCGGGAGGGCCCTATGCTCCCTTGGGCTCGACGTGCACCCTGCCCGTGCCGCCTTCGCAGGCCGGCACGCCGACCGCGGCAGTGCTCGGGATCTCCTCCATCAGTTGGACCTGGTCGCTGCTGCCAGGCGCGACCGGCTACGAGGTCTTCCAGGCGAGTTCGGGTATCCTCCTCGCGAACGTCGCGGCGCCGCCGTACATCCAGCAGGGGCTGCTGCCGAACGCGACCTACGGCTTCGTTCTGCGCGGATGCAACGTCAGCGGCGCAGGGCCGCTCTCTCCTTCGGCGACGGCGTGGACGCTGGCGGCTCCGCCGACGGGGATCGCTGCGACGCTCTTCATCACGAGCGCCGCGCTGCACTGGTCTTGGAACTCGAATCCCGCCTGGACGCTCGCGCAGCTGGAGCGCTCGACCGACAGCGCCGTCTACTCGGAACGCCTGAGTGCCGCGGCGACCACGCATCTGGACACGGGCCTGCAGGCGTGCTCGACCTACCAGTACCGGGTCCGCTACCGGAACATCGCGGGGGAGGCGACGGCCACTGACGCCCTCCAGTTCGTCACCGCGGGCTCCACGCCGCTGGCTCCCGGGAGCTTGAGCGCCGAGAGCCTCTCGGGCCGCCGCATCGGGCTGCTCTGGGAGCCCGCCTCCTCGGGGGATGCCGTCGAATACCGACTCTATTGGGATAATGGCACCGGGACGGTCGATTACGGCTCGCCCTTCGCGGTCCTGAGCTCCACGGTGACGAGCTTCACGACGGGCGCGCTCGTCGACGGCACGGTCTACCGCTTCGGTCTGCGCGCCTACAACCGCTGCGCTCTCGAGGATTCCAACACCCGTGTCGCGGCCCAGGCCGTTGCGATGGAGAGTCTCACCGGCGTCAAGGCGGCCATCAAGGTGCCGCAGAGCGGCAAGCGCATCAAGGGCAACCGCGTGACGGTGATGGCGGAGCTGACGCTGGGCTCGGAAGGGCAGACGAAGCAGGTCCTGTTCCAGTATCGTGCGGCGGGAGGCGTCGCGTGGACGGACATCGTCGCGGCCAACGCGAACCACCCCAACCCCGACCTCGAAGCGCCCTACTTCGTGCACTGGGACGTCACGGGGCTGGCGGCCGGCGACTACGAACTGCGTGCGCAAGCCACCGACGTCTACAGTGCCGTTGACGCCGCCCCCGCCATCATCACGATCTCGGTCACCAACGCCCCCGTCGACTTCGACATCAGCGAGACGAGCCAGGGCGGCGGGAAGGTGAAGAAGGAGCAGGTGGTCTACCAGTCGGTGGCGAACACCGTGCAGGCGGCCGACGAGGGCTCGGCGCAGACGACGAAGGTGCTCATCCCTGCCGACGCGCTGTCGGCCTCGACGGTCGCCGTGGCGGTGACGAACAACCCCTCGGCGCTGCCGATCCTCCCCACAGGCATCGAATCGGCCGGGGCCTCGGTCGAGATCACGCTCTCGAACGGACAGAGTCAGCTTTCGAGCGGCAAGACGGCGACGGTGACGCTCTCGTATAAGGATGACAATGACGACGGGATCGTGGATGGGACGAGCTGCCGGGCCGACCGCCTGGTGGTCTATGCTCACGACACGGCGGGCGGGGAGTGGCGCAAGGAGGGAGCCGCGAGCGTCGATCGGACGGCGAAGACGGTGAGCGCTCCCACGCCGCACTTCAGCTTCTTCGCGCTGGTCGTTCCGACCTCGTCGGACCTCAGCGCCCTGCGCATCTACCCCTCGCCCTTCCGGCCCAACAACGACAGCACGGATGACGGGGTTCCCTACGATCCTTCGAACGCGAACTCCGGGATCATCTTCGAGAATCTGCCGAACAGCTCGAAGATCCGAGTCTACACGGTGACGGGTCAGCTCGTCGCGCACTTCGACGCGGGGACCTCCGGGAAGGTCCAGTGGGACGCGAGCAACGACGAGGGCGGGCAGGTCGCCAGCGGCGTGTACCTGGCGGTCGTGAGCGCGCCGGGGCAGAAGGAAGTGGTGCGGAAGATCGCGATCATCCGATGAGCATGAAGCGTCTCCTGTCGGCCTTGTCGGTCTCCCTGCTCCTCGCGGGGACGGCCCGGCACGCCCGGGCGGCCGGCGCGGAGCCCTTTAATTTCCTGTTCCTGGACGGCAACGCGCGGGCGGTGGCGATGGGCGGGGCCTACACCGCTCTGGCGGGGGACGCGAACGCCCTCCTGTATAATCCGGGCGGGCTGGCCTGGGTGGACGGCCATGAAGCGACCTTCATGCACAACCAGCACTTCGAGGGGATCACCCAGGAATACCTCGGCTTCGCCTCCCGCTCGGGCTTCGGGGCCCTGCTCAACTACGTGGACTACGGCAGCCTGACCCGGACGACCATCTCGAACCCGGACGGCTCGGGCGACTTCGGGGCCTCGGACCTGGCCCTGGGCGGCGGCTACGGTCGCCGCTTCGCCGAGGACTTCGGCGTCGGCGGTGCGCTCAAGCTCATCCGGGGGAGCATCGACGGGACGAACGCGCAGGGCTACGCGGCGGACTTCGGCGTGCTCTACCGCTCGGCCGAGCTGCAGGGGCTGAAGCTCGGCGCGGCGCTGCAGAACCTCGGCCCGAGCGTGAAGTTCGAGAGGAACGACGAGAACCTGCCCTTGAACCTGCGCTTCGGCGGGGCCTTCGACTTCGCGGTGCGGGAGCGCCCGGTCGTTCTCGCGCTGGACATGACGAAGGAGCGCAGCGAGGGCCTTCTGGTGAACATCGGTGCGGAGATGCGGCCGGTGGAGCTCTTCGCGCTGCGCTTGGGCTACGCGACGCGCAACGAGGCGGGCCCCGGGGTGAGCGTGGGGTTCGGGGTGGGGAAGAAGGGTTTCGGGTTCGACTACGCGTTCGTTCCTTTCGGCGACCTCGGGAACACCCATCGCATGAGCCTGACCTTGCGCTGGGGGAACGGCGAGCTCAAGAGTTACGCCGCCGCGCCGGAGCCGCGGCGTCGGCCGGTCGAACGGGCGGCCGCCGTCGCGCCCGCTGCCCCTCCCGCGTCCAAGCCGCTTGCGTCTCCGGCGCCCAGACCGGTCCCGGAACTCAAGGCCTTGCCGGTCGTGCCCGCTCCCGCCGTTCCCGCCGAGGCGCCCGCGCCCAAGCCGGCCGCGTCGAAGCCGACGCCGTCCGCCCGTCCTTCCAACGGCGACATCTCCGAGTAGCCGTCCCTCCCAACTGTTATAATCGGGCTTCATGTGCGGCATCACCGGCATCGTCCATAGCGCGCCCGGCAAGGTCGACCGCGCCCTCCTCAAGAAGGCGAACGACTCCATCACGCACCGCGGTCCCGACGACGAGGGCCTCTATTGCGACGAGTACGCGGGGCTGGCGATGCGCCGGCTCTCCATCATCGACCTCTCGACCGGGCATCAGCCGATGTCGAGCCGCGACGGCGCGCTGACCATCGTCTTCAACGGCGAGATCTACAACTTCCAGGAGCTGCGCGCCCCGCTCGAGGCGGCCGGCTACCCTTTCCGCACGAAGAGCGACACCGAGGTCATCCTCGCGCTCTACGAGAAGGAGGGAGCCGCCTGCGTCAAGCGCCTGCGCGGCATGTTCGCCTTCGCCGTCTGGGACAGCCGCCGCCGCAGCCTCTTCATCGCCCGCGACCGCATCGGCAAGAAGCCGCTCTTCTACGCGCTCGGACACGGCTTCCTCGCTTTCGGCTCCGAGCTGCGCACGCTCCTCGTCTGGCCCGGGATCGAGCGCGAGCTCAACGCGAAGTCGATCGACTACTTCCTCTCCCTGCAGTACATCCCGAGTCCGCACACCATCTACAAGAGCGTCCATAAGCTGCCGCCGGCCCATCACCTCACCTTCGAGAAGGGCGTAGTGCGCATCGAGCGCTACTGGGACCTGCCGCTGGGGGGCAAGCCTGCCACGACGGACCCGGAGGAGGCCTGTGAGCTCATCCGCGAGAAGCTGCGCGAGTCGGTGCGCCTGCGCATGATCTCGGATGTGCCGCTCGGCGCCTTCCTCTCGGGCGGGGTGGACTCCTCCATCATCGTGGCCCTCATGAGCGGGCTCTCGGAGCGGCCGGTGAAGACCTTCTCCATCGGCTTCGAGGAGAAGGAGTTCTCCGAGCTGCCCTACGCCCGCCAGGTCGCCAACGCCTGCGGCACCGACCACACCGAGTTCATCGTCACCGCCGACATGGCGGACATCCTCCCCAAGCTCGCCTGGCACTACGGCGAGCCCTACGCCGACGCGAGCGCCCTCCCTTCGTACTACGTCTCCCGCGAGACCCGCCGCTTCGTGACCGTGGCCCTCAACGGCGACGGCGGCGACGAGAACTTCGCCGGCTACATCCGCTACTTCGCGATGAAGGCCGCGCGCTATTTCGACGCCGTGCCCGCGCCGCTGCGCAAGGTCATGCAGGGCGGCACCGAGCTGCTCCCCGAGGCGCAGGCGCCCTTCTCCTTCTTCTGGCGGCTCAAGCGCTTCATGCGCTCGGCCGTGTTCACCGACCTCGCCGCGCGCCACCTCAAGATGGTCTGCTACTTCTCCGAGGAGGACAAGAAGGGCCTCTACACGGAGTCGATGAAGCGCGCGATGGGCATCGACGGCGGGCACGAGCGCGCCGACGCGGCCCGCTACCTCGACCTCGCCTTCGCCCGCGCGAAGGGCGAGGACTTCGTCAACCGCCTCCTCTACGCCGACTTCCAGACCTATCTGCCGGAATGCCTCATGACGAAGATGGACATCGCCTCCATGGCCGTCTCGCTGGAGGCGCGCTCGCCCTTCCTCGACCACGAGTTCGTCGAGCTCGTCTACGGCCTGCCCGGCGATTGGAAGCTCAAGGGTCTCAGGGGCCACAAGTGGATCCTCAAGAAGGCCTTCGCGAAGGAGCTCCCGGCCTCCATCCACCGGCGCGGGAAGATGGGCTTCGGCATCCCGCTCGGGCCCTGGTTCCGCGGCCGCCTCAAGGACTACTGGCGCGACCACGTCCTCTCCTCCGCGGCGCTCGGCCGCGGCTACTTCGAGCGCTCCGCGCTCGAGGCCGTCTGGAACGAGCACCAGAGCGGGCGCCGCGACCACGGCTACCGCATGTGGGCGCTGCTCATGCTCGAGCTCTGGCACCGCCAGTACGAGCCGGACTTCAAGGGGTTCTGACGGTCCCCGTCTTCCCCGATCCCCGCGAATCCACCCCCGAGGGCGTCGTCGCCGTCGGCGGCGACCTCCGGCCGGAGACTCTGCGCGCCGCCTATCGCCGCGGCATCTTCCCCTGGCCGCACGAGGGCCTGCCCCTGCTCTGGTTCTGTCCGCCGAGGCGCGCCGTGCTCGAGCGCGCGCGGCTCCACCTCCCGCGCAGCCTGCGCGCCGCGAGGAAGAAGCCGTTCGCCTATACCGTCGACCGGGCCTTCCGCGCCGTCATCGAGGCCTGCGCGCTCTCGCCGCGACCCGGACAGCGCGGGACCTGGATCACGCCGGACATGGTCGCGGCCTACTGCCGGCTCCACCGTCTCGGAGGGGCGCACAGCGTGGAGGCCTGGGAGGGCGGGGAGCTCGTCGGGGGTGTCTACGGCGTGGACGCGGGCGGCGCCTTCTCGGGAGAGAGCATGTTCCACCGGCGCCCCGACGCCTCCAAGCTCGCCCTGCTGCACCTGCTCGAGCGACTGTCGGCGCGCGGGCTCGAGTGGATCGACATCCAGCAGCTCACCCCGCACCTCGAGCGCCTCGGGGCGCGCGAGCTCGCGCGCGAGGAGTTTCTCGCGCGCTGGGAGCGCGAGCTCTCCTCCGGCCGCAAGCTGTTCTAACTCCGCCGGTCCATTCGGCCGGACGGGAGCCCAGCCCGAAGCGCCAGCGCAGGAAGCGCGCGATGCGCCGCGCGGCGCGGCCGTCGCCGAAGGGGGAGCCGGCGCGGCGCATGCGGCGGCGCAGGGCGTCGTCGTCGAGGATGCGCCCGACCGCCCGCGCGATGCGGGCCGGGTCGGTGCCCACGAGGAGCCCGCCGCCCGATTCGAGCAGCTCGGGCCGCTCGGTGACCTTGCGCGCGACCAGCGTCGGCACGCGCAGGACCGGCGCCTCCTCTTGGAGGCCTCCGGAATCCGTCAGCAGCAGGTCGCTTCGGCGCAGGAGCGCGAGGAACTCCGGGTAGGGCAGCGGCGGGGTCGCGTGCACGCGCGGATGGCGGAGCGCGCGGGCCGCGGCGCGCACCGCGGGGTTCGGGTGCACCGGGAAGACGACGTGCAGGTCGGCGCGCCGTTCGGCGAGACCGACCAGGGCCCGCAGCATCCCCGCCAGCGGCCGCCCGAAGCTCTCGCGCCGGTGCAGCGTCGCGAGCAGGAGCCGCGCTCCGCGCGGCAGGCGGCGCAGCAGGGCGCTTCCCGGCAGGGGCCGTCGCAGCCGCGCCTTGAGCGCGTCGACGCCGGTGTTCCCCGTCACGAAGACCTCTCCCTTCAGCCGCTCCCGCAGGAGGTTGCGCTTCGCCCTGCGCGTCGGGGCGAAGAGCATGGACGCCGCGCGGTCGATGCGGATGCGCTGGCCCTCCTCGGGCCAGGGGTTTCGGAGGTCGCCGCTGCGCAGGCCGGCCTCGACGTGCGCGACGGGGATGCCGAGCTCCCGGGCGCAGAGGGCCGCGGCGCAGGCGCTCGCGGTGTCGCCCTGCACGAGCACGAGGTCGGGCCGCTCGCGGCGCAGGACGTCCGGCAGGCGCCGGCGCAGGCGCGCGAGCACCTCGGCGGGGCGCTGGCCCTCGCGCATGAGGTCGAGGTCCAGGTGGGGGCGGACGCCGAAGGCGGCGAGGGCGTCGTCGAGGAGGCCGCGGTGCTGGGCCGTCGAGACGAGGCGCGGGGCGAGGCCGGCGCGCCGGAGCTCCGCGAAGAGCGGGGCGAGCTTGACGAGCTCTGGGCGCGTGCCGAAGACGGCGAGGATGCGCGGCGTCAACGCTTTTTCGCCAGCGCGAAGAGCGTCCGGCCGCGATGGGGAGCGAGGAGGCGGAAGGCGAGGACGAGCGGCGCGTCGAGCGGGAAGAGGAGGACGCGGGCGGCGAGGTAGCCGGCGTCGACGATGCGCTGACGCCGGTCCGGGTCGGCGAGGGCCCCCATGCGGCCGCCGTCCTTTGCGAGGAGCTCGCTGAAGGTGCGCCCTTCCTCGCCCTTCTTCGCCCCGGTGAGGAGCCGTTTGAACAGGGGGAAGAGGGCGTAGAGCGCGCGGTAGTAGAGCTGTCCGGCGAAGAAGCCGAGGTGCAGCGGCGAGTGCAGGAACAGCACGGGCTCGAAGCCGGCGCGGGCGAGGGCCCGGCGGAGGCTGTCCTCGGTCCAGCGGGTGAAGTGGTAGGGGGGGAAGTCGTAGCGCTCCCGGTTCGCCTCGCTCAGCAGGGGCCGCGCGGCGTCGGGAACGGCCAGCGCGAGATGCCCGCCCGGGGAGAGGGCGTCCCGCAGCGCCTCGAGCAGGCGCGCCGGCTCGCTCATGTGCTCGAGCGCGTCGAAGAGCGTGATCGCGGCGCAGCCGCGCCGGCGGGCGAGGGCGTCGAAGACGTCCCCGAGCTCGACGTCCTCGAGTCCCGACGCGCGGGCGGCCGCGACGTAGTCCCCGTTGAAGTCGACGCCGGAGACCGTCCAGCCCCGCGCGCGGGCCTCGAGGAGGAAGCGGCCATCGCCGCAGCCGACGTCGAAGAGCCTTCCCGGCGGGAGGCCGGCGTCGAAGAAGACGCGGTGGCGCCAATCCTCTCCCCAGGCGCGGGTCTCGCCCGAGTGCACGCGGCGGTAGAAGTCGGCGCCCGGCGAGACGCGCGGGTCGGCGTAGACGAGCGCGCAGGCGGGGCAGCGGAGCAGCCGGTAGCGGCCGCCCGCGACGGGGTCGCGGTGCTCCCCGAGGAGACGTCCCTCGGCGGGCTCCAGGCAGCCGGGGCAGCTCACAGCCGTTCCCGGGAGAGCGCGATGCGGACGCGCTCGTAGGCGGACTGGAGGAGGAGGTAGGCGCTCGGGGAGGCCAGCGCGATGAGGAGCGTCGAGGCCTTGAAGAGCGCGTGCAGCGAGCTTCCGCAGCTCGCGGCGGCTTCGCGCAGGGACGCCCACGCCCCGCTCCAGCGCCCGCCCAGGCGGTGTCGGAAGAGCTCCAACTCGGCGCGCTCGCGGCGCTCGTGCAGCCGCCGCGCGGCGTCGAGGGTCAGGCCGCGGGAGCTCAGGAAGTCCTCGCGCAGGCGCTTGTTCGCGTCCTTGAGGCGGAGGTACGCCTCGAGGCGCCGCGCGTCCACGCGCACGCCCGCGTAGTGGTTGGCGCCGTGGACGCGGCGCAGGCCGAGCGAGCCCGGGAGGTGGCGCATCGGGCCGAGGTCGAGCAGGCGCGGCTGGAGGTACTCGTCGACGCAGGTGATGAGCTCGGCGGGCAGCGGGAGCAGCGCTTCGAGCGCGGCGCGCCGGACCGCGAGCCCGCTCATCCCCGTGAGCAGGGTGCGCCCGGCGAGGAAGTCCTCGAGCGTCCAGCGCAGCGGCCGCGCGGGAAGGGCCGTGGGCTTCGGGCGCAGGCGCTCGTCGGCCTGGCGCAGCCCGTGCTGGACGGCGACGAGGTCCGGCTCCGCGCGCACGGCGTCGGCGACGGCGCGGAGCTTCTCCGGCGCCCAGACGTCGTCGGTCTCGAGGAAGGCCACCCACTCCCCGCGGCAGAGCGGCAGCGCGGCGTTGAGGGCCGAAGCCTGTCCCCCATGGGGGACGTCCACCCAGCGCACGCGGTCCTCCCAGGGACGCGCGGCCTCGCGCGAGCCGTCGCGGGAGCCGTCGTCGACGACGACCGTCTCGAAGGGCGCCGCGTCCTGGGCGAAGACGGAGGCCAGCGCCTCCGGGAGGAAGCGCGCGCAGTCGAAGTTCGTCAGGACGGCCGATATCTCCATGCGCCGGTATTATAAGATATGGCCGTCATGAGCGGACCGGAGGACGCGCAGGCGCCGCAACCGTCGGAGGACTCCCCGGGGTCCGGTCCGCTCGCGCCGCGCGTGCTCAGCGGCGCCGCCATCAACCTCGCCGGCCAGCTCGCCGCCCTCGCCGCCGCCCTCCTCCTCACCCCGCTCGTCGTGCGCGGGCTCGGTCCCGACGGCTATGCGCTCTACACGCTCATCGGGACCTTCCTCGGCTACCTGATGATGCTGACCTGCGGCGCCGGCTTTGCGACGCAGCGCTACGGGGCCCTCTACGGCGGCCGCGGGGAGCGGGGACTCCTCGGCGCGATGCTGCGCTTCTCCGTCCTCCTGCACCTCCTCGCCGCGCTCGTCGGGGGGGCCGCCCTGCTCTTCTGGCGCCATGGCGCGGCCGACTGGATCGTCTCGGCCCGGGTCTCCGTCGTCGAGAGCGCCGCGGGGGTCCTGCTCTGGACCGCGGTCGCGGCACCCTTCTACTTCCTCCTGCAGTGCGCGCTCAACGCCCTCTACGGGCTCCAGCGCTTCCGCGCCTACAACGCCCTCAAGGCCCTCGAGGCCGGCCTGCCGCTGGCGGCCGCGGCGGCCGTGCTCGCGCTCGGCGGGGGGCTGCCGCGGGTCGCGGCGGCCTTCGCCGCCGTCATGGCCGCGCTTGCCGTCCTGGCGCTCGCGCTGCTGCGCCGCGAGCTCTCCGGCGGCGCAGGCCCCTACGCGAGCGGCGAGCGCCGCGCCTTCCTCGGCTTCGCCGGCAAGAGCGTCTTCGCCCAGGTCTTCTGGCTGCTCATGTATCAGGGAGACCGCCTGCTCATCGGCGGGATGCTCCCGCTGGCCGAGCTCGGCTTCTACTCCGCCGCCTCCGCGCTCGCGCGGCGCTTCAACATCCTCTGCTGCGTCGTCGCCGACACGGTCCTCCCCATGATGGCCGAGCTCGAGGGCCGCGGCGAGCGCGCGCGCCTGCGGCGCCTCTACGTGAAGTCGACGGAGCTCTCGCTCTTCGTCATCCTCCCGCTGACCGTCCTGCTCTTCATGCTCATCCCGCAGTTCCTGACCCTCTGGCTCGGGGCCGACTTCGGTCTGCGCGGGACCTGGCCCTTCCGCCTCCTCCTCCTCGCGAACCTCGCCTACCTCGCCACGGAGCTGCCGCACTACGTCGCGCTCGCCGCCGGGGCGCCCGAGCTCTCCGGCGCGATGCAGGGCGCCAAGGCCCTGCTCCTCGTCGGGCTCTGGCCGCTCCTCATCCCGCGCTGGGGCATCGCGGGAGCGGCCTTCGGCCTCCTCGCCGCGGAGTGGCTCGTCACCCCGCTCTTCATGCGGCACGTCCACCGCAGCCTGCTCGACCTCCGCTGGGGCCGCTACCTCCGCGAAGCCTGTCTGCGGCCCTTCCTCGCGGCCGCCGCCCTGCTCGCGGCCGTCGTCCTCGTCCGGCCCCTCGTCTCCGGCTGGTTCTCCCTCGTCGTCGTCGGCGCGGCGGGGACGGCGTTCTACTACGGCATCGGCTGGAAGCTCATCGACGAGTCCTCGCGGCATGCGGCGCTCGAGTGGCTGCGCGCCCGGCTCGCCCGCGCGAAATAATATAATCCACCGATGAGAGCGCTCATCGTCGGCGCCACCGGCCTGCTCGGACACGCCTTCTGGAGGCATCTGCGCGGCCGCCCGGGCTGGGAGGCCGCGGGCACGACCTACGACCTCCCGCTGCCGGACCTCGTGTCCCTCGACGTCCGGACCGAGGGGGCGTTCTCGCACGTCCTGGAGCGCGTCCGCCCCGAGGTCGTCTTCTTCCCCGCCTCGAACCCCTTCGTGGACTACTGCGAGCGCAACCCCGCCGAGACCCGCCGGCTCAACGTGGAGGCGACGCTCGCCGCCGCGCGCGCCTCCCGCGCCGCCGGGGCCCGCTTCGTCTTCTTCTCGTCGGACTACGTCTTCGACGGAGCGCGGGGCGGCTACTGCGAGGACGATCCCCCGTCCCCGCTCAACGAGTACGGCCGCCAGAAGCTCGAAGTCGAGCGCGAGCTCGCGCGGGCCGATCCCTCGGCCCTCGTCGTGCGCACCTCGGCCATCTACGGCTGGGAGCTCGGGCCGCGGAACTTCGTGCTCCAGGTCCTGCGTTCGCTCGCCGCCGGGACCCCGCTGCGCTGCGCCCGCGACCAGCGCTACAACCCGACCTGGGCTCCGGCCCTCGCCGCCGCCGTCGCCGAGCTCGCCGCGGCGGGCGCCTCCGGCCTCTTCCACGCGGCCGGCTCCGAAAAGGTCTCGCGCCTCGAGCTCGCGCGCGCCGTCGCCGAGGTCTTCGGGTTCGACGGCTCCCGCGTCGAGAGCGTGCCGCTCTCCGAGCTGTGCCCGGCGGGGGGGACGCCGCGTCCCGCGGACAGCTCGCTCGACTCTTCCCGGCTCGCGCGCCGGCTGGGACGGCCGCTGGCCGGTCTGCGCGAAGGCCTGCGCGCGATGAAGGACGGCCGCGCGGATTGGGAAGCGTACGCCCGGGGCCTTCCCCTTCCGAAGCCCTGGGCCCTGTAGTCCTCCGGTAGCTCCCTCTCCCGCCCATCTGTTAATATACGCGCATGCCCGCGCGCGAAGTCCGCTGCGTCATCCCCGCCTACAACGAGGAGAAGAACCTCCCGCGCCTCTGCGAGACCCTGCGCGAGGCCTTCGCGGCGCTCGGCCGGCCCTACCGGCTGTTCATCGTCGACGACGGCAGCCGCGACGGCACCGCCGCCCTTCTGCGCGAGCTCGCCCTCCGGCACCCCTTGACGCCGCTCTTCCACGAGGGCAACCGCGGGATCGCCGCCGCCTTCCTGACCGGCCTGCGCGCCGCCGTCGCGGGAGCCGCGGAGGACGACCCGATCGTCATGCTCGAGGGCGACGGGACCAGCGACCCCGCGGCCCTGAGCGCCATGCTCGACGCCCTGACGCCGCCCTGCGACCTCGTCATCGCCTCGCGCTATGCTCCGGGCGGCGCCTACCGGAACTTCCCGCCCAAGCGCCTGCTCCTCAGCCGCGGGGCCAACGCCCTGCTCTCCGTGCTCTGTCGCGTCCCCGGCGTGCGCGACTACACCATCTTCTACCGCGCCTATCGCGCCGGACCGCTCGCCCGCGCCCTCGGGGCGTTCGGCGAGCGCTTCACGAGCGCGGGCGGCTTCGCCTGCAACGCGGAGATGCTCCTGCGGCTGCGGGCGTTCGTCCGCGAAGTGCGCGAGGTGCCCTTCGTCTACGATTACGGCCTCAAGAAGGGGAAGAGCGCGATGAACATCCCCCGCAACCTGCGCTCCTATCTGTCGCTGTTCCGCATCTTCTACTTCGAACGGAGGGGAGCATGAGCGCCCCGCGCGTCATCGTCACCGGCGGAGCCGGCTTCATCGGAGTCAACGCGGCGGCGCGCTTCCTCGCGCGCGGCTGGCGGGTCTCGGTCCTCGACGACCTCTCGCGCCGCGGGGTGGACCGCAACCTCGCCTGGCTGCGCCGCCAGGGCCCCCTCGACTTCGCGCGCATCGACGTCCGCGACGCGGGAGCCGTGCGGCGCTTCTTCGCGCGCCGCGCCGACCGTCTCGAGCTGGTCCTCCACCTCGCCGCGCAGGTCGCCGTCACGACCTCCGTGACCGACCCGCGCTCCGACTTCGAACGCAACGCGCTCGGGGCCTTCAACGTCCTCGAGGCCCTGCGCGGCCTGCGCCGCCCGCCCTTCGCGCTCTACACCTCGACGAACAAGGTCTACGGCGAGATGGAGGCCGTGCGCACGGTCCTCGGCGCCGACGGACGCTGGCGCTACGTCGGGCGCCCCCACGGAGTCGACGAGACGGAGCTCCTCGACTTCCACTCGCCCTACGGCTGCTCGAAGGGCGCCGCCGACCAGTACTTCCGCGACTACCACCGCATCTACGGCCTGCCCACCGTGGTCCTTCGCCAGTCCTGCATCTATGGCCAGCACCAGCAGGGCAACGAGGACCAGGGCTGGCTCGCGCACTTCATGAAGGCCGCGCAGGCCGGCCGGGGCGTGACGCTCTTCGGCGACGGACGCCAGGTGCGCGATGCGCTCCACGTCGACGACCTCGTCGACCTCTTCGAGCTCTGCTGGCGCCGCCGCGGCCGCACCGCGGGCCGCGTCTTCAACGTGGGCGGCGGGCCGCGCAACACCCTTTCCCTGCTCCAGCTCATCGCGTGGATCGAGCGCCGCCAGGGCCGCTCCCTGCGCGTCGCGCGCCGCGGCTGGCGGCCGGGCGACCAGCGCGTCTACGTCTCCGACGTCCGCCGCGTCCGCCGCGAGCTCGGCTGGGCGCCGCGGACCACCGTCTCCGAGGGGCTCGAGCGACTCTGGACCTGGCTCGAGGGCGACCGGTGAACCGCGTCTTCTCGATCGTCATCCCCGCCTACAACGAGGAGCAGGCCGTCGTCGACATCCTGCGCCGCTCGCTCGCGGCCGTCCCGCGCCTGAAGGAGGCCCGGGGGCTCGAGGAGGTCGAGGTCCTCCTCGTCAGCGACGGCTCCAGCGACCGCACCGAAGAGCTCGCGCGCGCGGTGACGGGCGTGAAGGTCATCGCCTACCCCGACAACCGCGGCTACGGGGCCGCCATCAAGACCGGCTTCGAGGCCGCGCGCGGCGACTGGCTGGGCTTCCTCGACGCCGACGGCACCTGCGACCCCGAGTTCTTCGCCGAGCTGCTGCGCCTGGCCCAGGACGGTGCCGACGTCGCGCTCGGCTCGCGCATGCACCCCGGCAGCCGCATGCCCGCCGTCCGGCGCCTGGGCAACTGGCTCTTCCGGACACTGCTCAACCTCATCGCCGGGGGCGGCGTCACCGACACCGCCAGCGGGATGCGCGTGCTCCGCCGACCGGCGCTCGAGCGCCTCGCCCCGCTCCCCGACGGCCTCGACTTCACGCCCGCGATGAGCGTGCGGGCGGTGCTCGACCCGCGCCTGCATATCGCCGAGAGCCCGATGCCCTACGCCGAACGCACCGGCCGCTCGAAGCTCAGCGTTCTGCGCGACGGCTGGCGTTTCCTGACCATCATCCTGCAGACGGCGGCGACCTACCGCCCGACGACGTTCTTCGGCTTCTCGGCCCTCCTCCTCGCCGGGACCTCGCTGCCCTTCCTGTTCCTGCGCCTCGGCGGCCCCTCTGCGCCTGTCGGCTTCTACCTCGCGAACGCGCGGCTCGAGGACTGGATGATCTTCCGCATCGTCCTGGTGACCGTCCTCCTCGGCGCGGCGGTGTTCCTGCTCGCGCTCGGACTCGTCGCCCAGGCGCTCACCGAGCTCATCCATCGCGGCGAGGACCCGTTCCGCGCCGGCGGCTGGCGAGGGGCGCTGCTGCGGCGCTTCCCGGTCTTCGGCGTGGCCAGCCTCTTCTTCGCTCTGTGGCTGAACCGGCGCCCGCTCTCCTCCTACCTCGCGACGGGGGACATCCCCGTGCCCGGGACGGGGCAGGAGTTCTGGGTCTTCGCCGTCGTCGGAGCGATGTTCACGCTCATCGGCATCGAGCTGCTCGGCTTCTCCGCGGTCGCCGCCATCGCGCGCCTTCTCTGGGACCGCGAAGCGCATCGCGCGCGGCGCGCGGACCGCCCGGACGCATGAGCACCCGGCGCTGGCTGCTGCTCCTGCTGGCCGCCGCGCTCGCCGCACGCGTCCTCTTCTGCGTCCTCTTCCCCCAGGGCCTGCCCGACGGCGGCGTCCCGAACCTCGACATGTACCATCACCTGGCCGGGACCCTCCTCCAGGACGGGACCCTGCGGGACCTCGAGGGCCGCCTCACCGCCATGCGCGAGCCGGGCTACCCGCTCGTGCTCGCCGGGCTCTACGCCGTGAGCGGGCCGCGCTACCGCGCGGTCCTCGCGCTTCACTGCCTGCTGGGCGTCCTCACGGTCTGGCTGGTCTGGCTGCTCGGCCTGCGCCTCTTCGGGCCGCGCTGCGCCTGGCTCGCCGCGCTCATGGCCGCGTTCCATCCGCAGCTGCTTTATTACACGGCGCTGCCGCGGCGGGAGACCTTCCAGGCGTTCCTGCTGGCGTGGAGCGTCTGGCTGCTGCTCGATGCGCTGGACTTCAAGGACCTCTGGCCCCTTCAGCGCCCCGGAGCGCCGAAGGGACGGCGCGGGTGGAGAACGGCCGGCGCGCCGCGCTGGCTGCTGGCCGGCGCAATCTGGGCGCTCAATCCCCTGACGAACTCCGCCTTCCTGCCCGCGGGCCTCGCGGCCGCCGCGGCCGCCGTCCTCGTCGGGCGCTCGCGCTCGCTGGACCTGCGGCGCGGGGCCGGACTCTTCCTCGCGGCCTACGTCGCGCTCTTCGCGCTCTGGCCGCTGCGCAACGCGAGCGTCTTCCACCGCTTCATCCCCGGCATCAACGGCGGCGGCAACCACATCTACATCGGCTTCATCGTCCCCGACGACGCCGCCGGGACGCCGGGGGAGCAGGCATACCTTCGGGCCGACGCCACGGCGCAGGCCGCGGTGAAGCTCAGCGAGGAAGACAAGGACGCGCTCTTCTACCGCGCGGCCCTGGACTGGATCCGCGCCCATCCCGCGGGCTTCGCGAAGCGTCTCGGCGGGAGCTTCCTCAAGCTCTGGCGGCTCTATCCCTACCCCCGCGACTACGGGACCTCCTACCGCCTCATCCAGTGGGCGAGCCTGCTCTCCGACGGCTGGATCCTGCCGCTCGCGCTCATCGGCCTACTCCTCGGCTGCGCGCGCCGCCCCGCCTGCTGGGTGCCGGCGTCCGTCCTCGGGGCGGTGACCTTCACCTACATGGTGTTCTGGGCGGTGATCCGCTACCGCGTGCCGCTGATGCCGCTCGTCTTCCCTTTCGCCGCCTGCGCGCTCGAGCGCGTCGGCTCCGCGCTGAGACTTTGGACGCAGGAGGACGCATGAGCTTCTGGGACGGACGACGCGTGCTCGTGACGGGGGGCGCCGGCTTCATCGGCAGCCACCTCGTCGAACTGCTCCTGGCGGCCGGCAAGGCCGACGTCACGGTCGCCGACGACCTCTCCAACGGAGCCCTCGAGAACCTCGCCGTCGTCGAGGGGCGCTACCGCTTCGAGCGCGTCGACCTCCGGGACCCCGCCGCGGCCGCGCGCGTCGCGCGCGGACACGACGTCGTCCTGCACCTCGCCGCGAAGGTCGGCGGGGTGGGCTACAACGTGCGCCATCCGGCGCTCATGTTCCGGGACAACCTGCGCATGAACAGCGCCGTCCTCGAGGCCGCGGTCGCCGCGGGCGCCGAGCGCGTGCTGATGACCAGCTCGGCCTGCGTCTACCCGCGCCACTGCACGGTCCCCACGCCGGAGAGCGAGGGCTTCCGCGACTGGCCCGAGGACACGAACGAAGGCTACGGCTGGGCCAAGCGCATGGCGGAGTTCGAGGCTCTCGCCTGCCATAAGGAGTTCGGCCTGCGCGTCGCTCTCGCGCGGCCCTACAACACCTACGGTCCCCGCGACCACTTCGACCCCGAGGTCTCCCACGTCGTCCCCGCGCTGGTGCGGCGCGTCCTTTCGGGAGAGGACCCGGTGCGGGTCTGGGGGGACGGGGCGCAGACGCGGGCCTTCCTCTACGTCACGGACACGGCGCGCGGCATGCTCATGGCCGCCGAGCGCTACGCCGAGTGCGACGCGCTCAACCTCGGCACCGACGAGGAGGTCCCGATCCGGGACCTCGTGGCTCTGGTGCTCGAACTCTGCGGCTCGAAGGCGCGCGTCGAGTTCGACCCGAGCAAGCCCGCCGGCCAGCCGCGGCGGAACTGCGACGTCCGCAAGGCGCACGAGAAGGCCGGCTTCGCGGCCTCGGTGACGCTGCGCGAGGGGCTCGGCCGCACGATCGACTGGTATCGCCGCAGGGAGGGGAAGTGAGGCGGAGCCTGGTCCTACTGACGTTCAACGAGATCGAGGCCGCGCCGAAGGTCCTGCCGACGGTGCCGCTCGCGGCGGCCGACGAGGTCTTCGCCGTGGACGGCGGTTCGAAGGACGGGACGATCGATTTCCTCAAGTCGAAGGGTCTGCGCGTCGTCGTGCAGGAGCGACGCGGCCGCGGCGTCGCCTTCCAGCTCGGCATGCGCGAAGCCCGGGGAGAGAACGTCGTCTTCTTCAGCCTCGACGGCAACGAGGAGCCGGCCGACATCCCCCGGCTCTTCGCCGAGCTCGAGAAGGGCGCCGACATGGCCATCGCTTCGCGGATGATGGAGGGCGCGGTCAACGAGGAGGACGTCCAGCTCCTGCGCCTGCGCAAGTGGGTGAACCAGACCTTCACGCTCATCGCGAACCTGCTCTGGAACGGCGGGCCCTACGTCACGGACACCATCAACGGCTTCCGCGGTCTGCGCAAGACGGCCTTCGAGCGCATGAAGGCCGACGCCCCGGGCTTCGTCATCGAATACCAGATGTCCATCCGCGCCATGAAGCTCGGCCTGCGCGTCGTCGAGATCCCCACCCGCGAGAACCAGCGCGCCGGCGGCGAGAGCACGGCGGAATCCCTGCCCGTGGGGATCGTCTTCCTCAAGCAGCTCTGGAAGGAGCTCCTGCTGGGGCGGCGCTTCTGAGGGCGCAGCTCCTCGCTCTCCTGCTGCTCGCTCCCGCCGCCGGGGCCGGGGCGGGACCCGACGACGAGGTCTTTTCCGCCATGGAGGCGGAGCTCGCGCGCTCGATGAAGGGGCTCTCCCTCGAAGGCGAGGGGCCGCCCTACTTCCTCCTCTACCGGCTCACCGAGCGGCGGACCCGCAGCTGGTCGGCTTCCCTCGGGGCGCCGCTCGGCCGCTCCGAGCGCGAGGAGCGCACGCTCTACGTGGAAGCCCGCGTCGGCTCCCCGAAGCTCGACAACACGGGGCCGGGCTACAACGGCGTCAGCTCCCAGGCCACCGGCGGGGGCGAGACCCTGCGCCATCAGCTCTGGCGGCTCACGGACGCGGCGTACAAGAGCGCGCTCGCCGGCTGGCTCGAGAAGAAGGCCCGCCGCGCCGTGGAGCCGGACCCCGACGGGCTCCCCGACTTCTCCGTTGAGACCCCCGCGCGCGACGAGGAGCCTTCGCCCGTCTCCGAGCCGGGAGACTGGCCGGAGCGCGTGCGCGCCCTCTCGACGGTCTTCCGGGGCCGCCCGCATCTCCTCGACGGACACGCCTACGTCGACCTTCCGTGGACGCGGCGCTGGCTGATGACCACCGAGGGGACCCGCATCGCCTCCCCGGCGGAACAGGCGCCGGCGCGTCTGGTCGCCTTCGCGCGCACGCGCGCGGAGGACGGGATGGAGCTCGAGGCCCAGCGGAGCTGGGTCTCCCGAACGGCCGATGGACTACCCTCCCTCGAGGTGGCCCGCGCGGGCCTCGTGAAGATGCTCGACGAGCTCATGGCCGACCGCGCCGCGCCGCTACAGGAGCCCGTCGCGGCGCCCGCGCTCGCCGACCCGGATTTCTCCTCCGTGCTCTTCCATGAGGCGCTGGGCCACAAGCTCGAGGGCCAGCGTCAGCGCGACCCCGCGCAGAGCGGACTCTTCCGCGACCGGGTCGGCCAGCGCATCCTGCCCGAGTTCATCAGCCTCTACGACGACCCGACGCTCGAGGAGCTCGGGGGGAAGCCGTCGCACGGCGGCTACCGCTACGACGACGAGGGGGTCGCGGCACGGCGCGCGACGCTCGTCGACCACGGCGTGCTGAAGGGCTTCCTGATGTCGCGCTGGCCCGCGAAGGGCTTTCCGGCTTCGAACGGGCACGGCCGCGCCGAGCCGTCCCGGCATCCCGTCGCCCGGATGGCGGTGCTCGTCGTCGAGGCCCATGTCCGGACGCCGGTCGCCGAGCTCAAGCGCCGCCTCATGCGTCTATGCCGCGAGAGCGGCAAGTCCTACGGCTTCCTCCTCGTGGGCGCGTATTCCGGCCAGAACGACGTCTCCCGCGCCCTGGCGCAGACCCTCGAGGTGCGGCCGCGGCGCGTGCTGCGGGTGGACGCGCGCACGGGGAAGGAGACCCCGGTGCGAGGGGTGAAGCTCGTCGGCACTCCGCTGACCCTCCTCAACCGCATCGTCGCCGCGGGCGACGACACGGCTCCGCTCAACACCCACCATTGCGGAGCCGAATCCGGGATGGTCTCCGTCGGCCAGGCCGCGCCGAGCCTCCTCATCTCGGAGGCCGAGTTCCAGCGGCTTCCCGAGGAGCGCGCGCGTCTCCCCGTGCTGCCCTCGCCCCTCGAGCGATGAAGATCCTTTTCCCGCTGCTCCTGCTCGCCCTGCCGCTGCGCGCCGCGGAGACCTCGGCCGACGAGGAGGCGTTGGATGTCGCGGTGCGCACCGAGATCGCGCGCGCCACCTCGACGCTGCGCGTCGACGACAACCCCGCCCCGTATTTCATCGCCGCTCGGGTCGCGGACGCGGAGCGCTCCACGCTGCGCTGCGTCCTCGGCGGCCTCGGCTCCCGCGTGCAGAGCGCGGAGCGCGAACTCACCGTCGACCTGCGCGTCGGTTCCCCTCAGCTCGACAACCACCCCGCCGGTCCGTGGGTCGCCGACCGCGGACGCCAGCTCCCGCGCGACGGCGACGTGAAGGCTCTGCGCCACATGCTCTGGGTCCAGTTCGACCGAGACTACCGAGGAGCGCTCTCCGGCTGGCTCGGCCGCAAGGCGCAGCGCGTGCGCAAGGGCAAGGCCGACTATGAGTGCGACGACCTCGCGCCCGAGCCGCCGCATGTCCTCGTCGAACCGGCCCCCGCCGCCCCGCGCATCCCCGCGCAGGGGGGGGAGGCGCTCTGCCGGACCCTCAGCGCCGGGATGCGCCGCCCCCAGCTCACCAGCTCCGAGGTCATCCTTTCGGAGGAGCGCGGCCGCCGGCGCCTGTGGACGAGCGAAGGCACCCGGCTCCTCCTCGATGAGGGTCACGCCGCGCTGACGCTCTACGCCCGCGCGCTCAGCCGCGAGGGGACCGAGCTCACGCTCAATCGCAGCTTCCTCGCCCCCGACGCGGACCGCCTGCCTTCCGCGCAGCGCCTGCGGGCCGAGGCCGCGGGCCTCCTCGAAGACATCGACGCCCTGCGCGCGGCGCCGTCGACCGCGCCCTTCAACGCCCCGGCGCTCCTCGACCCCAGCGTCGCCGCGGCGGTGCTGGAGGCTTTCTCGGCGCGGCTCTCGGGAGAGGAGCAGCGCGACCCCGCGGGGGCGCAGACCTTCGGCGGCAAGCTCGGCGCCCGCGTGGCGCCGGCCTTCCTCACGCTCGTCGACGACCCGACCCTCTCGGAATATCGCGGCCGCGCGCTGCTGGGCGGCTACCGGGCCGACGACGAGGGGGTGCCGGCACGGGCGGTGACGCTCATCGAGAAAGGGCGGCTCAGGAACTACCTGCTCTCGCGCTACCCGCTCTCCGGCGCCCTGCGCTCCAACGGGCATGGGCGCGCGGCGTCGGGCCGTCTGCCCAAGGGGCGCGCATCGAACCTCTTCCTGCGCCCGGCCCGGACGCTCTCCCGCGACGCCCTGCTCGCGCGCCTGCGCGCTCTCTGCCGCGCCAGGGGGCTGCCCTACGGGCTCTGGATCCAGCGCCGCAACTCCTGGACCCAGCGTTCGGGGACCTCGGGCCGTCAGTCCTTCCGTCTCGTTCCCACGCGCGTCTATCTGGTGGACGCCGCGAGCGGCGCGCGGACCCTCGTGCGGGACCTGGACCTGGTGGGGACCCCGCTCGCCCTCATCGAACGCGTCGCCGAGGCCGGCGACGACTACGAGGTCGTGGATTCCGAACTGGACCGGGATTCGGGGCGCCTGCCGATGAGCGTCGTCACGCCCTCGCTGCTCCTCTCGGAAGCGGAACTGCAGAGCTCGAGCGCGAAGCCCGAGCGGCCGCCGGTCCTGCCTGCACCCGGGTTCTAAGAAGGTTTCTTTTCCCCATTGCCCTCCCCTACGGGGCGGGGCAGGGGTGGGGGAATGCCTGTGGGACGGAGTTTATGCCCCCTTCCATGTCCCTCCCCGTGGGGGAGGGGAGTAAGGAAAGGACGTTCTTACTGGACGTTACTTGAACTGATAGATCCGTACCCCCGGGTTCTCGAAGACGAGGCGGCCGCCGCGCTTCTCGGGCTTCACGCTCAGGTAGGGCTCGTCGAGCTTCCCCACCCAGAGCCAGTAGGGAGGCGGCAGCGGCTTTTCCTCGCGGTAGTAGCGCAGGATCTCGTCGCGATGGAGCAGGCGCCTCGCCTCGCGGATGCCCTCATAGGCGAGCAGGAAGACCGGCCAGGTGGCCTCCTCGGCCCGTTCCAGCGAGACGTCGCGGTTGAAGTAGGCCGTCTGCTGCTTGAGGTCGTCCTTGCGGACGAAGTCGTCGTAGCGGTCCGCGAGGATGCGCTCCGGGTCGGCGCCCGCGGTCTTCAGCGTGCGCGCGAAGCCGCGCAGGATGCGCTCGGTCGAGAGCGGCATGCTGTAGGACGTCGCCCCGTCGCTGACCAGCGCGCGGGCGCCGACGTTGAGGGCGATCTGCTGGGTCGTCGGGCCGGAGATCGAGAGGAGGTGCGCCTCGGCCGGGAGCTTTTCCTTCGCCCAGCGGAGACCTTCCTCCATATGGCGCGGGGTGCCGAATATGCGGTAGTGCGTGTCCGACCAGGCTTTCTCGCGCAGGAACACCCAGGCGAAGACGACGGCGACGAGGACGAGCGCGTGCCGGCGCGCCCAGGCGAGCCGTTCGGGCCGCTCGAGCGCCCAGCACAGAGACGCCAGCGCGAGCGCGACGGCGCCGATGCGCGCGAGGTGTCCGTAGAACTGGAGCTCATAGCCCGTCAGCAGAGAGATCCCTCCCGAGAAGAAGACGAGACACGCTCCCGACGCCCAGAAGCCCCAGGCCAGGCGGCGCGTGCCGTCCGCCTTGAGGGCCTTGCGCCAGAACAGCGCGGCCCAGAGCAGGAAGAAGAGGGCGGGCCACTTGAACTCCCGCTCGTAGATCCCGCAGCGCAGGATGACGTCGCCCACGACGTCGCGGGTCAGGCGGCCGGCCAGCGCGTAATAAGCGCCCGAGAGCGGGAGGGAGACCGCGTTGGCCAAGGCGAGGTTGAAGAGGGTCGCGGGCGCGGCTCCGAGGCCCCAGGCGGCGGCGAGGAAGAGCGCGCCCGTGCCGACTCCGTAGACCCACTCGAAGGGGTGGGCCAGCGCGAGCAGGGAAAGGAGGAGGCCGCAGAGCAGGGCGGAGAGCGGGCGGCGCTTCCCTGAAGCCGCGAGCGCGAAGAGTCCCGCCAGCGCGAGCGCGAGCATCAGTGCGGTCATGCCCGGGGTCGGCAGGCGCATCCACTGCACCTGGCCCGTCGCGTATGCGAGGAAGAGGAAGGCCCAGTTGGGGAGCGCGCGCAAGGGGAAGTGGACGACGAGGAAGAGGTGGACGACGGAGTCGATGAAGAAGAACAATCCGACCGCGCCCAACAGGGCGAGTCGCGCGTCTCCGCTCCAGCGGCGCAGGACCTGCTGGAAGAGCAGTACCCAGAGCGTCGCGAAGGAGGCCGCCGCGAGGACCCAGCCCCAATGGAGGCTCCCTCCGGCGAGCAGAACGAAGGGCGCGAGCGGGAAGAACATCAGGCAGTCGAAGAGCCAGGACTTCAGCGAGCGGTCCCCGAGGTAGGGGTCGTAGGGAAGGCCGCGGCGCAGGAGCTCGGCCACCTTGATCGCGTAGATGCCCTCCTCGATGTTCTTCGCGGTGATGAGCAGCGGCGAGGCGTAGGCGAAGCTCCCGTTGTTCCCGACGCTCTCCCATCGCGCGGGCAGCTCGCGCGCGGCTTTCGCGCGCAGGTGGCTCATGTAGAGCGGCGCGAGCAGGAAGGAGAGGAAGGTCCCCGCCAGGACGAGGATCAGCGGCCAGCGCGACGGCGTCTCTTCGTGTGCCATTCTTCGAACCTCTGTCGTGCCCGTCATCCCGTCACGCGGACGACGGCCGCGATCGACGTCCCGAAGGGCGCGGGCAGGATGCCCAGCCAGGCCCGCTCGAGCGCCCCGAGGCTCTTGAGCGTCCCGTCGAGCCAGCCCGGGACCTCGGGGAACTCCGCGCCGGCGCCCCCGCCGCCGAGCAGGCGGCGCGAGACCCAGGCCGGCGGCAGAGCGAAGGAGAAAAGGTGGCTCGTCCACAGCGTCTGGTAGCCGGCGCCGTCGAAGAGCTCCGCCAGCTCCGGGCGCGTGTAGCGCCGCAGGTGTCCGAGGCGCTCGTCCCAGGCCGAGTAGAGCCCGGGATACGCCGGCACGGTGATGAGCCCCAGCGCGCCGGGGGCGAGGTGGGGGCGCAGGCCGAGCAGGACGTTCTCCGGCTCGCGCAGATGCTCGAGGACGTCGAGCAGGGTGAAGACGCCGATCCCCTGCGGGCAGCCCGGGATCTCGCCGCGCTCGAGGTCCCCGCGGATGAAGTCGACGCCGTTGCGGCGGCACGGTTCGGCGAGGCGCGCGTCGACGTCCACGCCCACGGGCGCCTCGGGTCCGCGCAGCCCCGCCGCGAGGAGGCCCTGCGCGAGCACCGCGGTGCTCGCGCCCGGGCCGCAGCCCAGATCGACGTAGCGCCCGCGCGAGGGCGCGCCGAAGCGGCGGGCGAGCATGAGCGTCGTGCGCGCGCGGTGGACGTGCCACCAGTAGGTGCGCGCCAGACGGTCGAGCTGCGCGAGGTGTCCAGCCGGAAGCAGGTGCGGTTCGGCGCTCATGACGCCCTCCCCTGTCGGCGGTAGACCGTGAAGGAAGGGTTCGCCGTCGTCGCGGTCGGATGGATGCCCAGCCAGGGCAGCAGGGGCGCGGGCTCGAAGTCCGCCGCCTTCCCATAGGACTTCAGGACGGCGAGCGCCTCGGGTCGGCGGAAGACCTGCATCTGCGGCACGACGATCCAGTCGGGCAGGGCGGAGGGCGGGAGCTTCTCCGCGTCGCGGTAGTCGAGGAAGACGAGGGGGAAGCGGTCGAGCCGGAAGTAGGGGGAGTTCGCCGGCCGCGGCAGCTCCCAGAGACCTACGCTCTCCCCGGGCCGCACGTGCTCCTCGAGCCAGAGTCCCGCGCGACGATGCGTCGAGGCGGGCCCGTCGGCCGCGGCGAAGTTCGCGCAGACGTTGGCCGCGCTCAGCGCGAGGTGCAGGAGCGCGGCGCCGGCCAGGACGCGCGCGGTCTGCGCGCGCGCGGCACGCAGACGCTCCCATGAGAGCGCGCAGAGGAGCGCGCCGAAGGCGACGGAGGCGAGGACGTAGCGGATGCCGCGGCTCTGCACGGACGCGGCGGTGTAGAGGGCGGGGAGCAGGGAGAGCAGGAAGGCCGCGCCGAGCAGGCGGCGGCGGTCGTCGGCCGCGCGCAGGGCGAGCCACGCGCCCGCGAAGGCGGCGAGCTCGAAGGGCCAGGTGAGCGCCAGGCGCATGGGGACCGCGAGGAAGCGCGCGAGCGCGGCGGGAGAGAGCGTGGAGTAGCCCGCCTGCACCGCGAGTTCTGCGCGCACCCCGGGGAGGTCGGCGAGCCAGTAGGGGTTCACGGCGAAGAAGGCGGCGGCGGCCGCGCCGGCCGCCAGGAGGAGGCCCTTGAGTTCGCCGCTCCACCGCTCTCCCCGGCGCAGGCGCAGGACGGCGGCGGCCGCGGGGAGGAGCCCGGCGTAGACGGCCACCGAGAAGGTCCCCGCCGCGAGGCCCGCCGCGGCGCCCGCCGCGGCCCAGCGCCGCATCCGGCCTTCCTCGAGGAGGAGCAGGCAGGCGTGGAAGCAGGCGAGGAGGCCGAGCGGCCAGAGCGTGTGCTGCTTCATGACGTGCGCCTGGACGAGGACCCCCGGCGAGAGCGCGTAGACGAGCCCCGCGAGCAGCGGAGCGGAGCCGGTGAGCCCGAGCCGCCGGGCCAGCGCCATGAGGTAGAGGGCTCCGAAGAGCATCATCGCCAGCGAGAAGAGCCGGCCGGAGAGATAGAGTCCCGCGAGCCCCTCGGGGCGCGCGAAGTAGTCGGTGAGGTCGCGCGAGAGCCGGCCCAGGCCGAGCAGCGTCGAGCCGCCCATCCAGGCGCCGAGCGGATAGAGGTAGCCTCCGCCGTAGAGGTACATGCGCGGCCGGAAGTCGAGCTGCCGGGGCTTCATCTTCGCGAAGAGGAGGAGGAAGGTCTGCTCGTCGTCGTGGGCGGAGCGCAGGTAGAAGGAGCGGATGGGGTTCAGGAGGATCGCCGGCGGCTTCGTCCAGCCGCCCGGCGCGCTCTGCAGGCCCTGGAAGCTCGTGGCCTCCTGCGAGGCCAGCATGAGGTTCTCGCCGAGGGCCGCGTGCATGCGCTTCCAGCTCTCTTGGAGCTCGGCGTGGAAGGAGGGCGTGTCGAGGCCCGGCGGCAGGGTCCAGGCCAGGTGCGCGCGAGAGGGGAGGAGCCAGCCGATGCCCCAGAGGCCGAGAGAGAGGACCGCGGCGCTCACGAGCGCGGCCTGCGCGAGGGGACGGTTCCAGAACCTCAAGCGTCCGCCTTGCGCGCGTAGACGGTGACCACGTCGCGGAAGTTGAAGCGCACGGAGAGCCGGCCGAGGGCGGTGTCGTCGAGGAGGCGGCGGAAGGGGTCGACGAGCCCGGAGGGGAGGATGTAGCTGAGGCGGAAGAGGCAGAGCGAGAGGGAGGCCCAGCGGGGCTCGAAGACGTCGCGCGCGACGCGCAGACCCCGCTCGCGGAGGAAGCGGTGCAGGCCGCTATGGGTGAAGTACCAGAGGTGCGTGGGGGGGATGTAGATGTGCCAGCGCCGGCCGAGGAGGCGGGCGAAGAGGCTCATGCGGTCGCCCTGCTGGACGACGAGGACCCCGCCGGGGCGCAGCAGGCGCACGGCCTTGTCGAGCATCGCGAGCGGGCGCGGCACGTGGTCGAGCACGTCGAAGAGGGTGACGGCGTCGAAGGGCCCGCGGTCCTCGGGGAAGTCGAGCGCGTCGCCGACGAACATCCGGATCTCGGGCGGCGGCGGGCTCGCGCGCAGGAAGTCCTCGGAGACCTCGATGCCGTGCTTCTCCCAGCCCGGGCCCAGCGCCGCGAGGAAGGAGCCGTTCGCGCAGCCGATGTCGAGGACCCTGCGGGGGCCGCCGCGGCGCGGGAGCAGCTCTTCGAGCAGGGCGGCGCGCAGGGCGAAGCTCCGTGCGTGCTGGGCGGACTCGGCCGCGTAGTCGGTGTAGCCGTAGCGCGAGCGGTCGCCCTGGAAGTAGGGGAGGGTGTAGATGGCGCGGATCTCGGCGTCGGAGGGCAGCGGCTCGACGCCGGCCGTCCCGCAGGCGGCGCAGGCGTCGATGCGCCGGCCGAACTTCTCGATGTGGAAGCGGCGCTCGCCGCCGCAGAGCGGGCAGCGGCTCGTCCTCATGGCTTCGCGCGGTACATCCCGCGCAGGGCGTTCCAGCGGATGAGGACGAGCTCCCAGAAGGAGCGCGGCACGTCGATGAGGACGCGGACCTTCGAGCCCGCCTCGTCGTTCCAGGTCACCGGGACCTGCTCGATGCGCAGGCCCGCGCGCTTCGCCAAAAAGAGGATCTCGCCGTCGAAGCCCCAGCGCTCGAGGAGCTGAAGGGGGAACACGGCGGCGCTCGCCCGGTCGGTGAAGCATTTGAAGCCGCAGGTGAAGTCGACGACGTCCTCGACGAGGGCCCAGCGGCACAGGCGCGTGAATCCCATGCCGAGCAGGCGGCGCGGGAGGAACTGCGGGCGGGCGAGGTTCGCTCCGGGGAGCCGGCGGGAGGCGATGACGACGTCGGCCCCGGCGGCCAGGAGCGGGCGGAAGCGGTCGAACTCGGCCATCGCGGTCGAGCGGTCCGCGTCGCGGAAGAGGCGCCAGCGTCCCTTGGCCTCGAGCATGCCGAGGCGCACGGCCGCGCCCTTGCCGCGGTTCTCCGGCAGCCGCACGAGGCGGATGCGCGGCTCGCGGCGCGCCTGCTCCTCGACGTAGGCCCGGGTGCCGTCGACGCTGCCGTCGTCGGCGATGACGACCTCCCAGCTCTCCGGCGCGCGGCGCAGGTAGTCGAGGGTCTCGGCGAGGGCCGGACCCAGCCGCTTCTCCTCGTTGTAGGTCGGGATGACGACGGAGAGGTCGATCATCGAGCCCCCGCGAGCAGCTCCTCGTAGACGGCGAGGGTGCGGCGCGCGGCTTCCTGCCAGGAGAAGAGCTTCACGCGCTCCAGGCCCCTCTCGGCGAGGCGCGCGCGCAGGGCGGGGTCCATCGCGACGCGTTCCATGGCATCGGCGAGCGCATCGGGGTCGGGCGCCGGGAGCAGGCCGGCCTCGCCGATGGTCTCGGGCAGCGCCCCGGCGTTGACGCCGATGACCGGGGTCCCGCAGGCCATCGCCTCGGCCGCGGGGAGCGCGAAGCCCTCCTCGGTGGAGGGGCAGACGCAGGCGTAGGCGTCCTGGAAGAGCGTGTGCACGCGGTCCTGCGGGACGAGGCCGAGGAAGTCGGCGTGCATCCGCATGCCCGTCTGCTCGAGTCGGTGCTCGAGCCAGGCCTGGTCTTCGCCCGGCGCTCCCGCGAAGACGAGGCGGTGGCGCAGGTCGGGGCGGCGTGCCTTCATGCGGCAGAAGGCCTCGACGAGGAGGCGCGGCCGCTTCTGCGGGCGGGTCATGCCGACGAACAGGAAGTAGGGAGGGTCCTTCGGCGGGCGGCCCGAGGGCGCGAAGTGCGGCTCGGGACCGCCATAGGGGATGATGGCGAACTTCTCGTTCGGCGTCCCCCAGGCCTTCGTGCACTCGCGCGCGCAGTGTTCGGAGATGGAGATGATCTTCGCCGACTGGCGCACCGAGCGCTCGGTGAGCTTCTCGAAGTAGAACTTGTTCCAGACGCCCTTGAAGTCCCAGAGGCCCGAGAAGTGCAGGGTGATCGTCGAGGGGATGCGTTCGAGCGGCGGGGTCCGCGTGCCCAGGCCGTGGACGACCTGCACGCCGAGCCTTTCGAGGAAGTTCTCATGCCAGCGCAGTCCGAGGTACTCCTCGGCGGGGTAGAGCAGGCACTGCGGCAGGCGGCGGAACTCGGTGCGGAAGTTGGGGAGCTTCGGGATGCGCAGCGCGTCGCCGCGCTCGGGGAAGCCGCGCCAGTAGGCGCCGAAGACGACGTACTCGTGCTGGGGACCGACCTCGGCGAGCGCCTGGAGGAGGCACTCGTTGTAGCGGCGGTAGCCGCCGCCGGCGAGCGCCCCGGTGATCTCCAGGCCGATGCGCACGCTACCTTCCCGTCTCCCGGCAGTACCAGGCGATCGTGCGCTCCAGGCCCGTCTCGAGGTCCACCCTGGGGCGGTAGCCCGCGTGGCGGCGGGCGAGCGACCAGTCGGCGCGCCGCCGCCGCGTGCGGTCCCAGCCGCGCTGGGGCTTGCGCTCGAGCGGGACGGTGCTGCCGACGAGGCGGTTGATCGTCCGGGCCAGGTCGACGATGGCCGTCTCCTTCCCGGTGCCGAGGGCGTAGACGCGGCGCGGGTCGACGCGGCGCGAGCGCGCGACGAGCAGCGTCCCGCGCACGATGTCGTCGACGAAGGTGAAGTCGCGGGTCTCCCGTCCCGTGCCGGTCACCGGCAGGGGCAGGCCGCGCAGCGCGAGGTCGATGAAGTTGATGACGACGTTGCGGTAGCGGCCGGGGAACTCCCCCGGCCCGTAGCAGTTGTAGTAGCGCAGGACCCGCAGCGGCACGCCGCGCGCGGCGCGGTACCAGCGGCCGCAGAGCTCTCCGGCGTACTTCGAGGCCATGTAAGGGGTGCTGAAGCCGTCGACGAGCCCCTCCTCCAGGTCGCCCGTGAGCGAGGAGGTGGAGGCGAAGGCCAGGGCCCGGAGCCCGCGCAGGCGCGATGCGGCGTCGAGCAGCAGCACGGTCCCGAGGGCGTTGGTGCGGAAGTCGCGCACGGGATGGTCGACGGAGTTCTGGTTGGCGAAGAAGGCGGCCAGGTGGTAGATCTCCTGAAAGGGCGTGCGCAGGACCCGCGCCAGCAGGCGCTCGTCGGCCACGTCGCCGCGCACGAGCCGTGCGCGCTTCGGGACGAGGTCGAGCCGCCCCGAGCTGCCGTCGTCGAGCACCGTCACCGCCGTGCCCCGCTCGCGCAGCAGCGCGTCCACGAGGTTGCGCCCGATCGCCCCCGCCCCGCCCGTCACAAGTACCTGTTTCATATCGCGCCCGCGATTATACCTATTGTCATGACACCTGGTTTCCTCACACCAGGTGTCCGGACACCTGGTGTGAGGAAACCAGGTGTGGAACTATTTCACCTGGTCGCGCGTAGTCTCTGTATGGCGAAGTGGGATGGCGGGCATTTCGAGGGAGCGATTCTTCATGTTACTACCCGTGGGAACGGCGGGAAGACGGTTTTCGAGGATGATGCGGATGTCGAGATCTTTATGCGCGGGCTGGAGAAGTCGAAGCATAAGTTCGGATTCGATTTGTTCGCATATTGCCTGATGCCGAACCACCTTCATTTGCTCTTGAGGGTCTTGCAAAACCCCGTCTGGAAGGTGATGCATTCGGTTCTCATGCGCTATGCAAAAGCCTTCAATCGGCGGCGCGGTGTTCGTGGGCATCTGTTCGAAGACAATTACTATCCGGTGTTATGCGAGCGGGATGAGCAGTTCATGGAGATGGTGCGGTATATCCACTTGAACCCCGTGCGGGCGGGGTTGGCGGGGATGCCTGGGGATTGGCGGTGGTCCAGCTGGGCGGCTTTGGCGGAGGGGGTGCCGGACCCGCTCATCGATGAGGCGTTCGTGCTCGGGATCTTCGGCACGGAGACTGAGCGGGCGCGGGCGGAACTGCGGCGCTTCGTCCTCAGCGGGATGGCGCGGCCGCGCGAGGAGGAGCGGATCTATGCTCCCGGCCTGAGGGCTCCCTGGATGGGGACCGCCTGAAAATGTCGACGGCAAAGAGCTATCATATGCCCGTGAGGATCCTCCACGTCGTCGGCGCGCGGCCGAATTTCATGAAGGCCGCCCCGGTGCTCAAGGCGCTCGCGGCCCGCGGCCACGAGCAGCTGCTCGTGCACACCGGTCAGCACTACGACGCCAACATGTCGGAGCTCTTCTTCCGGCAGCTCGGCCTGCCGGCGCCCGACGTCAACCTCGAGGTGGGCTCGGGCTCCCACGGCGCCCAGACCGCGCAGGTCATGGAGCGTCTCGAGCCCGTCCTCCTCGAGCGCCGCCCCGAGCTCGTGCTCGTCTACGGCGACGTGAACTCGACGGTCGCCGCCGCTCTGCTCTGCGCGAAGATGCCGCTGCCCGTGGGGCACGTCGAGGCGGGGCTGCGCTCCTTCGACCGCGCGATGCCCGAGGAGGTCAACCGCATCGTCACCGACCAGGTGGCCGACCTGCTCTTCACCCCCTCCGCCGACGCCGATGAGAATCTGCGGCGCGAGGGCGTCGCCGCGACCAAGATCCGCCGGGTCGGCAACGTGATGATCGACACCCTGGTCGGGCTCCTCCCCCAGGCATGCCGGCCCGACCTCCCGGGACTGCCGGAGCGCAGCGTGCTGGTCACCCTGCACCGGCCCTCGAACGTCGACGATCCGACGACCTTCGCCCGCATCTTCAAGACCCTCGACGCCGCCGCGCGCAAGGCGCCGGTCGTCTTCCCGGTGCACCCGCGCACGCGCCGGCGCATGGAGGGGCTCGGCCTGAAGCCCTCGAGCGAGGCCTTCCACCTTCTCGAGCCGCTCGGCTATCTCGAGTTCCTCGCGCTTCAGAAGACGGCGCTCGCCGTCGTCACCGACTCGGGCGGCGTGCAGGAGGAGACGACCTTCCTCGGCGTGCCCTGCCTCACCGTGCGCGAGAACACCGAGCGGCCGGTCACCATCGAGACCGGGACCAACCTCCTCGTCGGCCAGGACATGGAGAAGCTCGAGCGGGAGCTCGGGCGCATCCTCGAGGGGCGGGGCAAGAAGGGCGAGGTGCCTCCGCTCTGGGACGGGCGGGCCTCCGAGCGCATCGCCGAGGCCGTCGCCCGCTGGCAGTCCGGCCGCTAGTCGACTTCCTTCCTCAGCAGCGGCTCCACCTTCGACAGGACGTCCCCGTACGATATCGGCGCGAACGCCGGGTGGAAGCGCGTCTTCAGCCAGAGGGCCCGCGCGGACTTGAGCGCACGCAGGAGCGCGGCAGGCGCGTAGCTGAACCACCATTCGGGGCGGGAGGCGGCGCCGGCGCCGAGCTCCCGGCGCAGGAACGGACGGACCTCGTCGGGGCGTCCGCCTTTGAGCAGGTAGCCGGCCATCTCGCAGGCGATCTGGGCGCGCAGCCGCCGTGTCTCGGCCTCGTCGGCCCCGGAGGCCGTGAGCGCCGTCATGGCCTCCTGGAAGTTCTCCTCCCAGCGCACGGTCAACTGTCCCTCGTGCATGCGGCGCACGGAGAGCGGCTCGCGCAGCACGGCGACCGGCAGGCCCTCGCGCAGGAAGCGGGCGAAGAGCTCCGTGTCGAGCGTCTTCATCTCCGTGCGGAAGAGACCCCAGCGCTCGAAGGCGTCGCGGCGGATGGCCACGTTGGTGGTCACGTAGGGCAGGCGTCCTTCCCCGATCGCGTAGTGGCCCGGGACGGGCCCTTCCGGGACCTCGCGCGCGGGGTCGAAGAGGAGGCCGACGACCCGGTCGAAGCGCAGCAGCCATGCGTTGGAGAAGAGGAAGCCGGCCTCGGGTCCCTGCTCGGCGCGCGTGCGGAAGGCGGCGAGCCTTCCCGGGAGCCAGAGGTCGTCGGAGTCGAGGAAGGTGACGAAGCGCCCGCGCGCCTCGCGCAGGGCCTTGTTGCGCGAAGCGTTCATCCCCTCGTTCTTCGGCGAGCGGATGACGCGGAAACGCGCGTCGCCGGCGCAGGCGTCGAGGACGGCGGCGGTGTCGTCGGTGGAGCCGTCGTCGACGACGAAGCACTCCCAGTCGGGGCAGTCCTGCCAGCGCACGGTCTCGAGCGCGCTGCGCAGCATGCGCGCGCGGTTGTAGGAAGGCACGATGACCGAGAAGAACGGGGCGCTCATGCGTCCTCCGGCCGTCGGCCCAGCAGGCGCAGGGCTCCCGCCGCGGCGAACACGACGAGGAAGGGCTCCAGCGGCGTGCGGTAGCGCAGCGAGGTGAAGAAGACGGAGTGGAGCAGTGAAAGGGTGACGAAGAGCGCGAAGACCGGCGCCGCGGCCGCCGAGCGGCGCACGGCCCAGGCCCCGAGCGCGGCGAGGAGGAAGAGGACGCTGAAATAGGCGGCCAGCACGGCGCGCACGCGGGGGTCGTGCGGGTCGTAGGGCCAAGGTCGCCAGTAGAGGAAGAACTTCCCGGCGACGATGCGCGCGGCCGCTCCGGGGTGCTCGCGCATGAACGTCTTCGTCTTGCGCGCGAAGTATTCGCCGGTCGCCGCGGCGTCGCGCGGGTCGAGCCCGGCGGCCACGGCCTCCTCCGTCATCGCGTAGGGCCGCCGGCGCACCTCCTCGCGGTCGAGCGTGAAGCCCTCCCAGAGGTTCCAGCCGCCGTTGACGGCGAGCGGGATGAAGCGGCCGTGGATGCGCAGGTTCCGCATGCCCCAGAGCGAGGGGCCGGCCGCCCAGCCCAGCGCGAGGAGTCCGGCGAGCGCCCAGGCGCGCGGCTCGCGCCGGCGCGGCCAGAGCAGCGCCGCGGCGAGGAACGGCGCGAAGGGGCCGAAGACGCTGCGCGTCAGCGAGGCCAGTCCGCCGAGGAGTCCCGTGCCGAGGGCCCCCAGGGCCGAGGGCGAGGCGAGCGCGGCCTGCAGCGCGAGGAAGAAGCAGAGCTCGACGAAGACGAAGAAGGGCTCCGACTGCGGCTGGACGGCGAAGAAGACGAGGAGCGGGTCGAAGGCGGCCCAGAGGCCGGCGAGCCGGGCGGGGGTCTCGCCGAAGGCGCGCCGCGTCCAGAGCCCGAGCAGCAGAGGACTCGCGCTCGAGAGCAGGACGTTGGCGAGCTGCACCGCGAGGAGGCTCGGCCGGCCGAGGACTCCGAGGAGCAGGTAGATCCAGAAGGGGAAGGCCGGCGGGTGCGTCACGTCGAGCCACGGCGGCCCCCAGCCGTGCCAGAAGTTGGCGATCGTGAAGTAGGGGTCGTAGCCGAAGCGGTCGGTGAAGCCGCGGCTCTGCCAGACCCAGAGCCAGGCCAGGCGCACGGCCAGCGCGCAGAGGAAGGTCCCCAGCCACCAAGCGCGGGCGGGGACGGCCGCGATCAGCCGACGAGTCGGATCTTGAGCAGCGTCCACAGGGCGATGACCCCGTCCTTCCATCGGATCTTCTTGCCTTCCTCGATGGAGCGGGGCCGGTAGCGGATGGGGGTCTCGACGATGAGGTGCCCGCGCTTGAGCAGCTTGGCGGTCACCTCCGGGCAGAACTCGAAGCCCGTGCACTGGAGGTCGAGCGAGCGCAGCAGCTCGGTGCGCACGAGCTTGTAGCAGGTCGGCTCGTCGGTGATGCGGGTCAGGAAGAGGAGGCTCGTCCACAGCGAGATGAAGCGCCCGCCCCAGTAATAGCGCCGGTAGGAGGCCGGGTTCTCGGTGCGGAGGATGCGCGAACCGTAGACCGCCGGGGCGCCCGCCGCCGCGAGCTCGAGGAGGCGGGGGATGTCCTCGGGGTCGTACTCGAGGTCGGCGTCCTGGACCAGGAGATAGTCTCCGGTGGCCTGCTCGAGGGCCGTGCGCACCGCCGCGCCCTTCCCGCGGTTCTTCGGATGGCGCAGGACCTTCAGGCGAGCGTCGCGCAGGACGGAGAGGGCGTCGGCCGTGCCGTCGGTGGAGCCGTCGTCGACGACGAGGAGCTCCAGGCGCACCGGGAGCTTGAGCGCGAGCAGACGCTCGACGACCCCGCGGATCGTGCGGGCCTCGTTGAAGGCGGGCACGACGATGCTCAGCGAGTTCACGCCGCCATTCTACCTATTTCCGCCGTCCTCCGGCCGCCCCGGAGCGTTTTGCTATACTCGCATCCCATGACGGGCGTTCCTGTAGACGCGCGCGCGCGCGCGGGCGCATGGGCCGGGCTCCTGGCGATCCTCCTGCTCGCCGCTTTCCTGCGCCTCGACGGCGCCTCCTTCGGGCTGCCGGCGGTCTTCAATGCCGACGAGCCCCATCACGTCAACGTCGCCGTCTCCTTCGCGCGCGGCTCGCTGAACCCCGGCGTCTTCAAGTATCCGACCCTCTGGATGTACGTCCTCTTCGCCGCCTACGGGGTCTCTTTCGCTCTCTGGTCGGGGTTCGGGCTCCTGCGCTCGGCCGCCGACTTCGGAGGGCTCTTCGTCTGGCATCCCGAGGGCTTCTATCTGCTCGGCCGCCTCCTCGCGGCGGCCTGCTCGCTCGCCGGACTCGGGCTCGTCCTGCGGTCCGGGGAGCGCCTCCTGGGGCGGCGCGGCGGCCTCCTGGCCGCGGCGCTGCTGGCGGTCTCGCCCGCGCTCGTCGTCTCGGCGCATGCCGCCAAGCCCGACTCGCTCATGTTCCTGCTCTCCGCGGCGGCCTGGCTCTGCGCGGTGCGCCACTACGACGACGGGGGGGAGGCGCCGCTCATGCTCTGCGGGGTCTTCGCCGGCCTCGCCGCCTCGACGCAGTACACGGCGGCCCCGCTCGCGGCCCTCGTCCCCGCGGCCGCCTTCGCCCGCGCGCTGGACGGCGGCTCCCCGCGCCCTGCGCGCGAGGCGAACGCCCTGCGCGCCGCGGTCACGCTCTCGGCGAAGGCGCTGGGCTGCTGGTTCCTCGGCTTCCTCGGCGGCTCGCCTTTCATCGCGCTCGATGGGCGGGCTTTCCTGCGCGACGTGCGCGACCAGGGCACGGTGGTCGGCGCCGGCGGGCCGGTCGGCTGGGCGGTGCTCGGCAACGCCGCGGCTTTCGCCGGTCCCTGGGCCGTCGGCGGGCCCCTGCTGGCGGGCGGGGCGCTGCTCCTTCTTCTGCGCGAGCGCGCCAAGGCCCTCCTGCTGCTCGGGCCCTGCGTCGTCCTGCTCGTCCCGCTCGCGCTCTCGCCGGAGGGCGGCTGGCAGCGCTACCAGCTCTCGGTCTTTCCGGCCTATGCGCTCGCGGCCGCGTTCTTCGTCGAGCGCGTCCTCGCGGCGCTGCCCGCCCGCGCCCCGCTCTTCCCGCTCGCGCTGCTCGCGCTCGCCCTCCCGGGCGCCGCGCAGTGCCGTGCGTTCGACCGCGAGCTCGTCCTGCCCGACACGCGGAGCCTCGCCGCGGACTGGCTCGAGCGCGAGCGGCCCGGCGCGGCGGTCCTCACCGACCAGGAACACGCCTCTCCTCCCCTGCGCATGTCGCGCGAGCAGGTCGCCGAGCTCCTCGAGCGGACCCGCGCCGAGGGCCATCCCCGCGCGCGCTACTACGAGCTCATGCTGCGCTCGCACCCCGGCGGCGGACGGCGCGTGCTGCGCATCCTGCGCAGCGGCGCCGACCTGCGCTCCGGGACCTGGCACGCCGGGTGGTCGGCCCGCGGACGCGCCGTGCTCGACGTGCGCGAGGGTCTCTCCGCCGCGCGCGCCGCCGGCGTCGAGGTCGTCGCCCTGAGCTCCTCGGGCGCGGACCCCGCGCGCTCCCCCGAGCTCGCCGCCTTTTTCGCCGCTCTCGAGCAGGAGGGCCGCCCCCTCGCCGTCTTCATGCCCGCGCCGGGAGAGCGCCGCGGGCCCGTGATCCGCATCCTCGACATCCGAAGGAGAAAGAGATGAAGCCCAAGGTCATCGCCGTCCTGCCGGCCTACAACGCCGAGAAGACCCTCGAGCGCACGGTGCGCGACATCCCGCCCGGGACCGTCGACGAGATCCTCCTCGTCGACGACTGTTCGAAGGACGGCACCGTCGCGCTCGGCCGCAAGCTCGGCCTCACGGTCCTCGTCCACGAGAAGAACCTCGGCTACGGCGGCAACCAGAAGACCTGCTACCGCGAGGCGCTCCGACGCGGGGCCGACATCGTCGTGATGATCCACCCCGACTACCAGTACGACGCCCGCCTGACCCCGCATCTCGTCGGGCTCATCGCCAGCGACGTCTGCGACTTCATGCTGGGCAACCGCATCCGGACGCGCCGGGAGGCGCTCGACGGAGGGATGCCGGTCTGGAAGTACTTCTTCAACCGCATGCTCACCGTCCTCGAGAACTCCTGGACGGGACAGAACCTCGGCGAGTGGCACTCCGGCCTGCGCGCCTACTCCCGCAAGGCGCTCGAGACGGTGCCCTGGGAGCTGAACTCCGACGACTTCGTCTTCGACCAGCAGTTCCTCCATCAGGCGGCCGTCCTCGGCCTGCGCATGGGCGACATCCCCGTCGCCGCCCGCTATTTCGAGGAGGCGTCCTCCATCAACTTCCGCCGCAGCTGCGTCTACGGCTTCTCGACGCTCTGGGTGATGCTCCAGGTGCTGCTGCACCGGCTCGGCCTCTGGAAGAGCCCGCTCTTCATGCCCGCGAAGCCGGCGAAGTGAGCCGTCTCCCGGCGCTCTACGCGGCGGCCCTGGCGTTTTGCGCGGCGGTCCTCGCCGCGCGGTTCTTCGGGGCCGCGCTCGCGCCGGCGGCCCTCTCGGCCGCGCTGCTCCTCGTCGTCTTCGTCGCCGCGGCCGGCAGCGGCCGCGTCCTCCTGCGCGTCTTCGGCGCCTCCGGCCTCAGCGAGTCCGAGAAGACCCTCGTCGGGGCGACCCTGGGCCTCGGCGCGCTGAGCCAGCTCGTCTTCCTGCTCGGCGCGGCGGCGCTGCTGCGTCCCTGGGCGGCGGTCGCGCTCCTCGGCGCGCTCTGGGTCGTCGGCTTCACGGAGCTGGGGGACCTCTTCCGCTCGCTCGGCGCCAACCGCCGGCTCCTCGTCGAGCGCCCCGCCGCGGCCGCGGCCGTGCTCCTGCCGCTGGCCGCCGCGTTCTGGGCCTGCTTCGTCCCGCCGCATCAGTACGACGCGCTGGTCTACCATCTGCCGCTGGCCGCGGCCTACGCCCGCGAGGGGGCCATCGTCCAGGTCCCGCACCTCGTCTACACCCACTTCCCGCAGAACGCCGAGATGCTCTACGCGCTCGCGCTGCTGCTCGGTTCCGACACCCTCGCACAGCTCTTCACCTGGCTGACCGCGCTGCTGAGCGTCTGGTGGGTCTTCGAGATGGGCAAGCGCGAGCAGCCGCTCTCCGTGGTGCTTCTCGCCTGCCTCCTCGTCTCCGGCCACACCGCCGTGCTCCTGCTGGCCTCTTCGGCCTACGTCGAGTGCGTCGTCATGCTCTGGACGGCCGCGTCCGTCTTCTCGTTCTTGCGCTGGCGCGAGAGCGCCGAGGGGGACGGCGGGCGGGGCTGGCTCGCCCTGAGCGGGGTCTTCGCCGGCCTCGGCGTCGGGACGAAGTACAGCGCGGCTCTCACGCCGCTCCTCCTGGGGTTCTGGCTGCTCGCGCGCTGGCTGCGCACGCGCGAGCGCGCGAGGGGTCTGGACCTCGCGGCCTTCGCCTGCACGGCCGTCTGCGCCGGCGCGCCCTGGCTGGTCAAGAACCTGCGCGCGGTCGGCAACCCCTTCTTCCCGTTCTTCTACCGCTGGCTGCCGGCGCACGGGGTGGAGGGCGGGGCCGCCGCGGCGGAGCGCTACTTCGACATGCTCGCCGAGTACGGCCGCGGCGAGGGCTGGCTCGGCGAGCTGGTCGGCTTCTTCCTGCGCGCGGCGACGGGCTCGCCGCGCTACGGCGGCGGCGCCGACGTCGTCGGCACGCTGGGGTGGGCGCCGCTCCTGCTCGCCGTCCCCGTCGCGGTCTGGGCCGCGCGGCGCAACGGCTGGCTGCGCGCCCTCGGCCTCTATTCGCTCGCGCACTGGGCCGCCTGGTTCTCGACGCGGGTCGTCCTGCGCTTCCTCGTGCCGCTGGTGCCGCTCTTCGCGCTCCCGGCGGCCGCGGGACTCCACGGGGTCTGGAGCTCCGCGGGCCGCGGCGGCCGCTGGCTCCTGGGGACGGCCGGGTTCCTGCTCGCGCTGGTGAACCTCGGCCTCTTCCTCTACCTCCACGCCCTCTTCGGCAGCTTCCCGGTGCTCGCGGGACTCGAGGGGCGCCGCGAATTCCTCTCCCGCCGGCTCGACTACTACCCCTGCGCGCGCTTCGCGGCGGAGCGTCTGCCTCAAAGTGATAGAATCCTCCTCCTGGGTGAACAGCGCGGATACTACGTCGTCCAGCCGCACACGGCGACCTCGGTGATGACCCCCAACCTCTTCGTGCGCGACGCCGACGAGGCGCGGGATCCCGCCGACCTCGCGGGCCGTCTGCGCGAGGAGCGCGGCTACCGCTGGATCCTCGAGGTGCCGCGCGAGGCCCGGCGCCTGGGCGAGGGCTACGGCGTCTTCTCCTTCAGCGCGCGGGGCGCCGCCAACTGGGAGGGCCTGCGCGCGCGGCTCGAGACCGTCTACGAGGAGCCGGGGCGCTGCTCGGTGGCGCGCATCCCATGACGCGGCTCGAGCTCTACTTCGCGGCCGTCGCCGGCTCGGCCGTCCTCTCGACTCTGCTGACCCCGCTGGTCCGCGCCCTCTCGATGCGCATGCACTGGCTCGACGAGCCGACGACCGCGGTCAAGACGCACAAGGTCGCGACCCCCGTGCTCGGAGGGGTGGCCATCTGGACCGCCTTCGCCCTCACCCTCACGGCCCTGCGCTTCCTCACCAAGTTCCCGACCGGCACCCTCTACCGCCTGCGCGTCATCCTGCTCGGCGGCGGGCTCGTCTTCCTCCTCGGCCTCGTCGACGACCTGCGCAAGCCGCACGGGCTCGACTATCGCGTGAAGTTCCTCGTCCAGTTCCTCGCCGCGGCGCTGCTCGTCCACTTCGGCATCCGCCTGCGCTTCATCGAGCCCGCGTACCTCGCCGTGCTCCTGACGGCGGTCTGGGTGGTGGGCATCACGAACGCCTTCAACATCATCGACATCATGGACGGCCTCACCGCGAGCCAGGCCGCGACGGCGGCCTTCGCCTTCCTCCTCATCGCCCTGCCCTCCGAGGAGGTCTACGTGAACTTCGCCGCCGCGGCCCTTCTGGGGTCCACGCTCGGCTTCCTGCCCTGGAACCTCTCGAAGGAGAAGAAGATCTTCATGGGGGACGGCGGAGCGCTCTTCGTCGGCTTCGTGCTCGCGGCCATGGCGCTCGGCACCGATTACTCGCGCATCAACCCGCTCGGCGTCTACGCGCCGGTCTTCATCCTCCTCGTCCCCGCCTTCGACGTCGCGTACGTCATGGTCATGCGCATCCGCAAGGGGCTCTCGCCCTTCCGGGGCTCCAGGGACCATTACGCGCTCCGACTCGAGGCCCTCGGCCTTCACCGCCACCAGATCGTCGCGCTGAGCGCTCTCTGCTCGGGGATCCTCTCGCTCTTCGCCTTCCTCATCACCCTCGTGAGCATCCCCTGGGCGCTCTTCATCTACCTCGTCGTCGGGCTCTGGATCTTCGTCGTCGCGCGCCACATCTCGCAGGTGGAAGTCCGCTGATGCTCGAGGTCGACGTCCTCGTCGTCGGCGCCGGCCTCGCCGGGCTCTCGACCGCCCGCGCTCTGCGCGGCTCCGGTCTGCGGACGCTCGTCGTCGAGAGGGACGACAAGGTGGGGGGGCGCGCCGGCACCGTCGAGCACGAGGGCTTCCTCTTCGACCACACCGGGCACCTGCTCCACCTGCATGACCCGAAGGCCTCGCGTCTCATCCTGGGCCTGCTCGGGAAGAACGTCCATTCCCTCGAGCGCTCCTCCTGGATACACTCGCAGGGCGTCGATACGCGCTACCCGTTCCAGGCCAACACCTACGGCCTCCCGCCGGGGACCGTGTCGGAGTGCGTGGCGCTGTTCCTGAAGAGCCGGCTGCGCGGAGACCGGATCCCGCGGGAGCCCTCCTTCCGCGACTGGGCGCTCGCGGCCTTCGGCGAGGGGATCTGCCGGCGCTTCATGTTCCCCTACAACGAGAAGCTCTGGAGGACCCCGCTCGAGCGCATGACCACCGAGTGGCAGGGACGCTTCCTTCCCCGGCCGTCCGCCGAGGAGGTCCTCTACGGCGCCCTGCGGGACCAGAAGAAGTTCTTCGGCTACAACGCCTCATTCCGCTATCCCCTGCGGGGAGGGATCCAGGCCCTGCCCGACGCCTTCGCCGCCGGTCTCGAGGGCGTGCACCTGGGCGCCGAGCTCGAACGCGTGGACCTGCGCGAGCGCGTCGCGCGCGTGCGGGGGCTCGGCGAGGTGCGCTACCGGCGCCTCGTCAACACGAGCCCGCTCGCGTACTTCCTCGACCGCGCCGACGGCCTGAGCTCCTCCGTGAAGGAGGCGCGTCGGCGCCTGCGCTGGCGGACCGTGTACAACCTCAACATCGGCGTCGCGCGGCCGCGCCTGAGCGGCAAGCATTGGGTCTACTTCCCGGAGGGACGCTTCGTCTTCTACCGCGCCGGCTTCTCCAGCAACTTCTCTGCGCACATGGCCCCGAAGGGCACGAGCTCGATGTACATCGAGATCTCCCGGCGTCCCGAGGAGCGCGTCGACCTCCCGCGTCTGGAGCGCGCGACGCTGGAGGGGCTTCGCGCCAGCGGGCTGCTCGGGCGCTCCGACCGCCTCGTCGCGCGCCAGTGGAACCCCATCGACTGCGCCTACGTCGTCTACGACCGCTCGCGCACGCCGGCGGTGCGCACGATCATGTCCTGGCTCGGCGGGCGCGGCGTCGAGAGCATCGGCCGCTGGGGCGGCTGGAAGTACTCGTTCATGGAGGAGGCCGTCCTCGACGGCATGCGCTGCGCCGAGCGCCTGCGGGGACGCGCGCGCGGGGGGGCGACGGAGCCGTCCCCGCACAAGGAGCTCATCCCTATCCGATGAAGCGCAAGAACGGTCCCATCATCGTCGGCGTCACCGGCGGCTCCGCCTCCGGCAAATCGCGCCTCTCGAAGTACTTGAAGAGGCGGTTGGGAGCGCGCGCGAGCGTGCTCTGCATGGACTGGTACTACCGGGACCGCGCGGGCTTGAGCGACGAGCAGATGAAGCGCGTCAACTTCGACCATCCCCTGGCCATCGAGACCCCGCTGCTGCTCCGCCATCTCGACCTCCTCTGCTCCGGGCAGCCGGTGCACGCGCCGACCTACCACTACGCCTCCCACAGCCGCACCGGCGAGAACCGGCTCGTGGACCCGGCGCCGGTGCTCATCATCGACGGGCTCTTCGCGCTCTGCGAGCCGCGGGTCCGCGCGCGCCTGGACATCTCGGTCTACATCGACGTGCCGGCGGACATCCGTCTGGTCCGGCGCATCCGGCGCGACGTCGAGGAGCGGGGCGTGGGGCTCGAGGAGACCCTGCGGCTCTACGAGCACTGCGTGCGGCCGATGCACGAGAAGTTCGTGGGCGCTTCGGCGAAGGGGGCCGACTTCGTCTGGCCTCAGCTGAAGGACGACGGCTTCCGCAAGCGCCTGCTCGACCTCATCCGAAAAAGACTGGACTGACCGCCCGCTTCAGCGCGCCGCGTCCCCGGCTTCCTGCGGAGCCGGCGCTTCCGTTTCGCCCGCCTGCTGCAGCTGCAGGCGGTGCGCGAGGAGCTGCTGCGCCAGCTGGGATTCCGCCTGGGCGGCCCGCGCGTCGATGAGCGCGGCCGCCTGGGCCTTCGCGTAGCCGAGGAGCCCGGCGAGGAGGACGCCGTAGACGAGCGCCCGGACGGTCAGCGGCGTGAGGAGGCGGGGCGCGGCGCTGGGCGGGGCCGCGAGGGAGGGGGCGAACGGCCGGCCGCAGTCCGGACAGGCCGGAGCGTTCCCGGGAGCCGCAAAGCCGCAGGCCGGACACTGCATGGCCGGATGCTACAAAATGTCCGGACGCCGCAGGGCAAAGAAGGCGTCGTTTCGGCAAAGAATCGTTAACATGGGGGGGCTATCGTATGGGCATGAACATCGTGCTCGTCGGCCTCGCGAGCCACAACTCCTTGGGCGGCTTCGACGCCCGCGATGCCTTCGCCCTCCTCCTTCTGGCGGCGGGCCTCGTCGTCCTCGGGATCGCGGCGTACCGGGTCTGCAAGGAGCCCTGCGGCCATACGGCCCTCTGGTAGAGGGTCTCTACGCGTCGAACTTCACGAGCTCCTTGAGGAGCTTGAGGAAGTTCTCCGGCATGATCGGCGTCAGCGGGAGGCGCAGCTCGTTGGCGCAGAGCCGCAGGTGGTGCGCGGCCGCCTTCACGGGGATGGGGTTCGTCTCGAGGAAGAGCGCTTTCACCAGGCCGAAGAGCTCGAGGTGCAGCTTCGCCGCCTTCGCGTAGTCGCCCGCGCGCGCGGCGCGCACCATCGCGACGGTCCGTCTCGGCAGGATGTTGGAGATCACGCTGACGACCCCCGCCGCGCCCACCGACATCATCGGCACGGTCAGCGAATCGTCCCCCGAGAGCACCGTCAGTCCCTTCGCCGTCGCGAGGACCTCGCTGGCCTGGTCGAGCGAGCCCGACGCCTCCTTCACCGCCGCGACGTTGGGGCAATCGGCGGCGATGCGGGCGAGGGTGGCGGGCGAGATGTTGACGCCCGTGCGGCCGGGGATGTTGTAGACGACGATCGGGACGCGCACGGCGTCGGCGACCGCCTTGAAGTGCAGGTAGAGACCGCCTTGCGTGGGCTTGTTGTAGTAGGGGGCGAGCACGAGCAGGGCGTCGGCGCCCCAGCGCTCGGCCTCGACGGCGGCCTTCACGGTCTTCGCGGTGTCGTTGCTCCCGACGCCGACGACGAGCGGGACCTTCCCGCGCGCGGCTTCGCGCACGGTCTTCACGACGAGTTCCTTCTCCTCGGAGCTCAGCGTCGCCGCCTCGCCGGTGGAGCCGCAGGGCACGAGCCCGGCGACGCCGCCCTTGAGCTGGAAGGCGACGAGCCGGCGCAGGGCCTCTTCGTCGACGCGGCGGCCGGTGAAAGGCGTGATGAGCGCGGTGTAGACCCCTTCGAACCTCATGGCTGGACCTCTCCTTTGAAGACGATCTCCGCCGGACCTTCGAGGCGTACGTCCTCCCAGCGCGGACCCGGGCCCGCGAACGCGACGCTCAGACGTCCTCCCGGCATGGCGACGCGGACCGGGGACCGCCGTCCCGGTTCGCGCGCCTCGAGCGCCGCGGCGACGGCTCCCGTGCCGCAGGCGAGGGTCTCGTCCTCGACGCCGCGCTCATAGGTGCGCACGAAGACCGTCCCGCCGCGCGTCTCGATGAAATCGACGTTGGCTCCCCCGCGGCCGAAGGCGGGATGGCCGCGCAGCAGGCGGCCGATCTCGTAGACCGGCCAGCGCGAGAGGCCGCGGACCCGCACGACCGCGTGGGGGACGCCCGTGTCGTAGAGGACGGCGCGCAGCGTCCGGCCGAGGACGCGGAACTCGAGGGAGCGCAGCCGGCGCGCGGCGGGCATGCGCACGCGGGCCCGCCGCGGGCCGAGGAGCTCCGCCTCGACGGTGCCGGCGGGACTCCCGAGCCGTGCGCGCCGGCCGATCCAGCCCGCGGTCCTCATCCAGACGGCCGCGCAGCGCGCGCCGTTGCCGCAGAAGGCGCGCGAGCCGTCGGCGTTGTAGTGGTCGAAGCCGGCCGGACGGCGCGACACGACGAGGAGGCCGTCGGCGCCTATCGAGCGGCGGCGCTCGCAGAGGCGCCGGGCCAGCGCCGGCCGGCTCCGTCCTCCGAGGCGGGAGGCTTCGAGGAGGATGAAATCGTTGCCGGCGCCCGCGAGCTTCCAGAACGGAAGCTTCAACGGTCCCCCATGCGCGCGAGCATCTCCTTGGCGGTCCGGACGAGGAAGGGGACGCGCTGCTCCGTGCGCGCGACGCTCAGGAGGTCTCTCCGAGCGTCCGCGGTCCGGCCGCGGCGCAGGTTGACCGAGGCCCGGATCCAGAGCGCGAGCGGCGCCTCGGGCTCCTCGCGCAGGAGCGCGGCCGTTTCCGCGAGGGCTTCGTCCAGACGCTCGTCCTCCAGCAGCCAGAGCGCGAGCCGCAGCCGGGTCTCCCGGTGCGGGGCCTTCGCGAGGGCGCGCCGGAGGGTGTCGTAGGCGTCGACCTCTCCCGCGGAGCGCTGGAAGCGCGCGAGGGTGAGCAGGGAGTCGGCGTCGTCCGAGAGCTCGAGCGCGCGGCGGATGGCCGACACGGCGGCTTTGAAGTCCCGACGCTGCCCCAGGGTCTCGGCGTAGCCGCGCCAGATGCGGGGTGCCTGGTTCCATTCCTTGAGCGCCCGCTCGTAGTGCGCCTGGGCGCGGACGGTGAAGCCCTGGTGTCGGCAGATCTCGGCCATCCCCAGGTTCGAGGCCGCGTTGTTGGGGTGGATGGCGAGGACGCGCTGGTAGAGCGGGCGGGCCTGGTCGTCGAGGTCGTTGGCGTGGAGGAGGTCGGCCAGGGCCGTGAGGATGCCGAGGTCCTTCGGGTAGAGCCCCTCCGCCAGCCGGTAGACGGCGATGGCGTCCTTCGCGCGGCCGAGGCGTTCGTAGCTGGCGCCGAGCAGGTGGTAGCCGCGGGCGCGGGCGCGGCGCGGGAGCTTGAGGACTCCGTCTCCGGAGAGGCGCTTGACGATCTCCGCGTAGTCGCCGCCGTCGTAGATCCGCGAGAGCTCGCGCGCCGCCTTCGGCTCGCCGAAGAACTCGAAGGCGGAGGCGCGCGGGGCCGCGGGGAGGAGCAGGAGGACCGCCAGGAGCAGGGACTTCATCGGCGTCCTCCCCAGCGTTCCATGAGGCGCGGCAGCGTCGAGAGGATGAGCGACTCCTGGGCCTGCGGGAGCTGGGACTTGGCCGCCTTCACGCCCCGCTCGACCATCTCCTCGGCGCGGCTGAAGTCGAGGAAGCCCACGTCCCCGAACTCGACGTCGATGGCCGCGTCGGCCTCCCGGCGCTGCTGGTTGGAGAGGAGCGCGCCGCGGATGTCGATGACCTGCTCGAGCGCGAGGAGCGACGAGGTCGGGTTGGCCCGCATGTAGTCGTTTTCCGTGACGCTGGCGAGGACCCAGTCGGCGCCCAGCGAGCGCGCGAGGTCCACCGGGACGTAGTCGACGACTCCGCCGTCGACGAGGTAGCGGTGACGGTAGAGGACCGGCTTGAAGATGCCGGGCATCCCCATGCTCGCCTGCACGGCGGGCGCCAGCGGGCCGTCGCGGAAGACGATCTTCTCGCCGGTGCGCAGGTCCATGGCGACGCAGGCGAAGGGCTTGGTGAGTTCGTCGAAGCGGCGGTCGCCGATCTGCTCGTGGAGGAGGGAGACGATCCCTTTCGAGGAGATGAGGGAGTCGGTGAGCATCAGGCTGAGGATGCGCGCGCGGCTCAGCAGCGTGGTCGCTTCGGCGGCGAGGGCGCGCGAGAAGCCCGCGAGCTTGTCGAGGGGCTGTCCCGCGGCGTAGACCGCGCCGACGATGGCGCCCATCGAAGTGCCGCTCACGACGTCGATGGGGAAGCCGGCCTCCTCGAGGACCTGGATGACGCCGATGTGGGCGGAGCCGCGAACGGCCCCGGCCGAGAGCGCGAGGCCGACGGCGGGCCGCTCCCCCTTGGGCAGCGCGCGGACCTGCGTCCACAGGTGATCGCGCAGGAGGTCGTCGTCCGCGGAGGCGCCCGCGGCGGCCCGGAGCGGGAGCGGGGCGGCGAGCGTCAGGAGGAGGGCGAAGAGGGAGAGCGCGGCGGACGGGCGCACCGCGTCACTCCGTGAGGGGACGGCCGACGGCCCGCTCGAGGCGGGCGCGGGCGAGGATGTGCTCGGTGACCGAGCGGAGCCAGTCGCGGCGGGCTTTGAGGAGGCGGACCTCGGCGCGCAATCCCTGGACGGCGTCCCCGCGCAGGTCCCCGGAGAGGTCCTTGAGGCGCTTGAGCTCCTCCTCGCGGCGCGGCCACTCGGCCTGCCAGTACTGGAGGTCTTCCCAGGCCCGGCGGACTTCGAGCTGGACCTGGTCCTGGAGCTCGGCGCTGGCGATCTCGCCCTGGCGCTGTTCGGCGACCTTCTGGGTGTGCTGCGTGAAGTAGTCGAGGGAGAAGGGGAGCCGGACGCCGACCGTCGCGTCCCAGTTGTTCTGCCGGAGGGGGAACTCCTGGCCGGTGAGCTCGTAGTCCACGCCGAGGGTGACCGTGGGGTAGCGGCGGCCGAGGGCCAGGTTCACCGCGATGGCGTCCATCTGCGAGCGGTAGGTCTGGGCGCGCAGTTCGGGGCGCAGTTCGGCGGCCCAGAGCAGGGCGCGCGCGAGGTCGGCGTGGACCGGCTTCGTCTCCAGCCGGCCGCTGACGCGCACCGGCGCGTCGAACTCCTTGTTGAGGCCCTTCAGGAAGTCGAGGCGCGCGAGCGCCAGCTCGTGGCGGGCCTCGGCGGCGGCGGCGCGCAGTTCGGCGGCGAGGCCTTCGGCCTCGAGCCGCTCCCAGCGCCCGGCCGCGGCCTTCGCGCTCTCTCCGGCGCGGGCGGCGGCCTCCTCGGCGGCGGCGGCGCTCTCCTGGGCGAGGATGAGTCCGAAGAAGGCGTGCTGGACGGAGTAGAGCAGGTCCATCTTCACGGCGTCGTAGCGGGTCTGCGCCTGCTTGAGCGCCGTGCGGGCCATGCGCAGGGTGTTGACGTGGCGCATGCCCTCGTAGAGGGAGACGCTCATGTAGCCCTGGCCCGAGAAGATGTTCTCCTTGTCGGAGGGGAAGAGCATGACGGAGCGGAAGTTCTGGCTCAGCGCGAAGGGGTAGCGCGCCGCGTAGCGTGCGGCCAGCGCCTGGACGCCCATGTCCGGCGCGAAGAGGAGGGCGGCCTCCTTCACGCGCTGGCGGGAGATGATGATGTTCTGGTCGGCCGCCTGCAGCTCTCCGTTGTTGCGCAGGGCCAGCCGCGTGCAGTCCTCGAGGGTGTAGACGTCGGGATCGACCTCGGCGGCGGCGGCGGGGAGCGCGGGGACGAGCAGGAGGAGGGAGAGGAGGAGCTTCATCTCTTCAGACTTTGAACCCCTGGGTCAGGTGCTTGAGCTCCGCGCACAGCGCCTTGAGCTCCTCGCGCACCGGCCCGCCGTCGGCGCTGCCGTGCTCGGGCAGGCGCGCGGTCAGGGCTTCGACGCGCGAGAGCAGGTGCTCGGCGAGCGTGCGGTCCTTCTGGACGAGGCGCTGCAGCGCCGAGACCATCGCGTTCATCTCGTCCTGGAGCTCCATGAGGTCGTCGCCCGTGCGCAGGGACACCCGGTGGGTGAGGTCGCCGGTCGCGATGGTCTGGGTGGAGCGCTCGAAGCGGTAGATCGGCCCCGCGATGCGGTGCGAGACGAACAGCGAGAGGACGAACATGATCCCCATGAACAGCGCCAGCTTCACGACGCCGAAGCGGAGCAGGTCGAGGGCGTCGGGCATCAGCGAGGGGTTCTCCCGGCTGATGAAGCGGACCATCGTGTAGGCGACGTCTCCGCCCACGATGAGGGCCGTGAAGAGGACGGAGGCGAACACGATGGCGGCGTACTTGAGCTGCAGGTGACGCTTGACCAGCACCGTGCGCCGTTGGAAGCGCTGGGTCTGCGTCGCCGTCGGGGGGAGGGCGCTCACGCGGCCGCCTTCTCGCGCTTCTCGGCTTTGCGCTTGGCCTGGCCGGCGAGGGCCTCGGTGAGGATGTCGAGCAGGTCGAGCCACTCGAGGGTCACGGTCTTGAGCTCCGCCGTGGCCTCCTTCAGGGAGACGGGCACGATCCTGTCGCCCTTGAGCGCGACCATGTAGCCGAACTGGCCCGTCAGGGCGAGCTCGGAGGCCTTCACGCCGACGCGCGTACCGAGGATGCGGTCGAAGAGCGTCGGCGAGCCGCCGCGCTGGATGTGGCCGATGACGGCCGAGCGGGTCTCGATGCCGGTCTCCTTCCCGATGATCTCGCTGAGGCGCTCGGCGACTCCGCGCTCCTTGAGGATCTCATGGCCGAACTCGTCGATCTCCTTGTGCTGGTCGTTGGTCCCGGGGAAGGTGATCGCCTCGGAGGCCACGACGAGCGCGGTGCCCTTGCGCGCGAAGGCGGCCTTGAGCTTCGTCGCCATGTCCTTGACGTCGACCGGCCGCTCGGGCAGGCAGACGTAGTCGGCGGCCGCGGCGATGCCGGTGAAGAGCGCGACCCAGCCGGCGTGGCGGCCCATGACCTCGAGCACCATGATGCGCGAGTGGCTCTTGCCGGTGTCGCGCAGGCGCTCGGCGGCGTCCACCGCGACGGTCGTCGCGGTGTCGAAGCCGAAGGTGTAGTCGGTCGCCTCGAGGTCGTTGTCCATCGTCTTCGGGACGCCGACGACCGGCGCCTTGAAGTCGGCGAAGAGGCGCGTCGCGACGCCGAGGGTGTCCTCGCCGCCCATCGCGATGAGGGCGTCGAGCTTGAGCTTCTTGAAGGCCGCCATCGCCTTCGCGGGGCCGCCCTCTTTCTTGTAGGGGTTGGTGCGGGAGGTGCCGAGGATGGTGCCGCCCTTGAGGATGATGTCGTCGACGTCGGCGAGCTTGAGGGTGAACGCGTCCGCCTCGAGGATGCCCTTCCAGCCGTTGCGGATGCCGATGCACTCGGCGCCGTGCGCGTGCGCGTGCAGGACCGCTCCGCGGATGGCGGGGTTCAGGCCGGGGCAGTCTCCGCCGCCGGTGAGGATGCCGATGCGCTTCTTCGCCATGGTGATGGACTCTCCTTGCGTCGCGCGCTCCCGGCCCGGGCGGGGCTCAGAAGTTCGCGGAGTACTTGAACTGAAAGACCCGTTCCGGGCCGCGCGAGACGCCGTTGCTGTACTCGCCGCCCTGCCCGACGCCGCGCGCCGCGAAGCCGATGTGCGCGTTCGGGGTGACGTAGACCTTGAAGCCGAGGTTGATGCGGCTGTCGGAGTAGTTGCTGATGTTGTCCCACTCCGCCATGAAGGTGACCTTGTCCTGCACGTTCAGGTTCGCCGCCAGGAAGCCGAAGACCGCGTTGGTGTCGAAGTCGGAGATGTTGACGCCGGCGTGCCCCATGAGCCCGGGCAGGCCGATCTCCTGGGAACCGGCCAGGTAGAGCCCGCGCTGGCGCTGGTTGTAGCGCTTGTCGGGCCGGTTGTAGAGGTAGCCCTGGCCGTCGAAGCCGAGCGCGAGGGCCGGGATGATCTTCTCTCCGTCGTAGAAGCGGTACTTGAGCTGCAGGTCGGGCCGCGTGAGCTGCACCGGCGAGGAGGTGCCGATGAGCTTGTCCACGTTCATCGAGGCGCCGAGGTTGACGCGGTGGACGACGCCGAAGTTCAGCCACTCCATGACGCCGCCCTGCGAGAAGAAGCGGGTCTGCGTGGCGAAGCCGCCCACGTCGAGGATCCCCGCGGAGGGGACGTCGATCAGCGAGGTGTCGGGCTCGACGAGGGAATCGGACTCCTTCGCCGCGGAATCGCCGGCTTTCTCGCTGCGGGCGGGCTTGCGCGGCTTCGCGAGGACGGGGCTCGAGGCCAGCAGCAGGGCGGCGGCGAGGAGGAGGAGCTTTCTCATGGAGTCTTCTTGACCGGAGCCGCGGCCTTCTTCGCCGGGGCCTTGGCGGGGGCGTTCGCGGCCGGCGTGGAGGCCGGCGCCTTGACGGGGGTCTTCTTCACGGCCGGCTTCTTCACGGGCTGCGCGGCGGCCGCGACCGCGTCGACGATGCCGAGCCGCGCCTTGAGCTGGGCCTTGCCGAAGGAGAGGCCTTGTTTGACCCCGGGGTTCTTCTCGGCGGCTTCGGCGGCCTCGAGCGCGGGGAGCGCCTTCTCCTTGCCGCCGATCATCCCGAGGGTGTTGGCGGCCTGCATGCGGACCGGGTCCTCGGCGTGGCGGAGCAGCTCGACGGCGGCGGCCTCGCCGGAGGCGTCGCCGAGCCGGCCGAGCGTCGCGGCCGCGCTGAGGCGGATCATCGGGTCGGCGTCCTTGAGGGCCGCCGCGAAGAAGGCCTTGTCCGCGGCGGCGGGGAGCTGCGCGAGGGCCTTGAAGGCCTCGCGGCGGACGTTCGCGTCGGGATCGCCCTTGAAGGTCCCGGTCAGGGCCGGGGCCGCGGAGGCCGAGCCGATCTGCCCGAGGGTGCCGGCGGCGGTGCGGCGCATCTGCGGGTCCGCGTCCTTGAGCATGGCGGTCAGGGGCTCGACGGCCTTCCCCGAGCGCATCGCGCCGAGCGAGCGCGCGGCGGCGAAGCGGACTCCGGGGGCCGCGTCCTTGAGCGCCGCGACGAGGGGGACCTCGGCGCTGGCGTCGACGAGGTAGGCCAGCGAGATGGCGGCCTGCTGGCGCACCTGCGCGGAGCCGTCCTTGGAGAGGAGGTCGATCATCTTCGGCACGGCCTCGCGCACGCGCATGATGCCGAGCGCGTCGAGGGCGGCGGCGCGGACGTACTCGTCCTTGTCGGAGAGGACGTTCAGGAGGGGCTTGACCGCCTCGGGGCGGCGCAGGCGGACGAGCTCCTCGACGGCCTGACGCCGGGCCAGGGGGTCCTGGGCCTTGAGGCGCTCGACGGCGGCGGGGAGCGGGTCCTGGGCGGTCTGCGCGCGCGAGGGCGCGGGGAGCAGGGCGAGGAGCGCGCCGAGGAGGAGGGGGAATCGGGTCATGGGTCGGGACCTCTCGTCAGGGTTTGGACAGGATCTCGGTCAGGCGCGTGTGCAGCTCGGCCATGCCGAAGGGCTTCTGGATCACCGTCATGGCGCCGCTCATCATCGCGATGCCCTTCTCGCGCACCGTGTCTCGGCTCGTCATGATGACGATCTTGGGAGCGTTGGGCCCCAGCTTGCTGGAAAGCTCGTAGGCGACGTGGTAGCCGTCGATGTAGGGCATCATCACGTCGAGCAGGACGAGGTCGAAGCGCTCCTTGGTGGCGAGCGCGAGCGCCTCCCGGCCGTCGGAGGCCGCGGAGACGTCGTAGCCCTGATAGGACAGGTCCATCTTCAACAGCTCGAGCAGATCAGGGTCGTCGTCCGCGATCATGATCCGCTTTCTATTTTCCATGCTCTCTCTCCCAGCACCCGCTCGAGCGCTTCGAAGAGCTGCGCGGTGAGCGCGACGGACTCCTCGGTCTCCACATGCATCTCGCCGTGGGTAGGCGTCTCGAGCCGCAGGTGCACCGGGATGCGGCCAGGGTATTTGCGTAGGATTCTACGCAATTCTGAGAGGAAATTCTCCTCTAATCCTGCCGTGGAGAAGCGCAGGAGCAGGCGCTTGGCGTAGCGCGTGACCGCCATCTCGATGGGCTGGATGTCCTCCACGAGGAGTTCCGGGCGGGGAGGGTCGTCCTCGTTCTTGAAATCCCCGCGGTAGGAGAGCTTCCCGCCGACGACCACGATCTCGTTGGCGCGCAGGAGGTTCCCGACGGCGGCGAGGGTGCGGGGGAAGACGATGAGGGGGATCTCCCCCGTGAGGTCCTCGAGGACCGCCCGGGCCATGGGCTCGTTCTTCTTGGTCATGAGCTTGCGCACCGAGCCGATGAGGCCGGCCAGGCGCACGGGCTGGTGGATGTCCGCGTTCAGGTCCTCGATGCGGTGGGTGGCCGCGCACGGGAGGAAGTCCTTGTAGCGCACGAGCGGGTGGCCCGAGAGGTAGAAACCGAGGACCTCCTTCTCGTTCTGCAGGACCTCGTGCTCGTGCCAGGGCTCCACGCCGGGGACGTCCTTGGAGTGGGCGGCCGGCGGCGGGGCGGGCTCGGAGCCGAAGAGCAGCCCCTGGCCGCGGGCCAGGTCGTCCTTGATGCGCGACTGGCGCCCCATCGTCTCGTCGAGGGAGGCCATGAGCCGGGCGCGGGCGTCGCCGATGCGCACGCCCTTCATGAAGCCGTCCATCGCGCCGGCCTTGACGAGGGATTCGAGCGTCTTGCGGTTGGCCGCGCGCAGGTCGATGCGGCGGCAGAGGTCGTCGAGGGACTTGAAGGGTCCGTCCTTGCGCGCGGCGATGATGCCCTCGGCGGCGCCGGCGCCCACGTTCTTGACCGCGAGCAGGCCGAAGCGGATGGCCTTCTCCTCGATGGAGAAGGGGCCCTCCGAGCGCTGGACGTCGGGGCCGAGGACCTCGATGCCGAAGTCCTGGGCGTCCTCCATGTAGGTGACGAGCTTGTTCTCCTTGCCCTCGACGTCGATGGCGTTGTGCCCGATCTCCGAGGTGAGCAGCGCCGTGAAGTACTCGAGAGGGTAGTTCGACTTCAGGTAAGCGGTCTGGTAGGAGACCGTGCCGTAGGCCACCGTGTGGGATTTGTTGAAGCCGTAGCCGCCGAACTTGTCGATCTGGTCGTAGATCTTGTTGGCGAGCTTCTCGGGGATCTTGTTGGCCTTGCAGCCCTCGACGAACTTCCCGCGCAGCTTCTCGATCTCCTCGTGGATCTTCTTCCCCATGGCCTTGCGCAGGCCGTCGGCCTCCCCCGCCGTGAAGCCGGCCAGGGACTTGGAGATCTCCATGACCTGTTCCTGGTACACGATGCAGCCGTAGGTGTCCTTGAGCACGGGCTCGAGCTTCTCGTGCTCGTAGGCGACCTTCGAGCCGTGCTTGCGCTCGACGAAGAGGTCGAGCATGCCGCTCTGCATCGGGCCGGGGCGGTAGAGCGCGATGCAGGCCGAGATGTCCTCGAAGGTGGTGGGCTTCAGGCGCCGCAGCAGCTCGCGCATGCCCTCGGAGTCGAGCTGGAAGACGCCCAGCGCGCGGCCGGAGGCGAGGAGCTCGTAGCTCTTCTTGTCGTCCATCGGGACCTTCGCCACGTCGAAGGACGGGTCGTGGCGCGCGCGGACGAGCTCGACGGCCTTGTCGATGATGGAGAGGTTGCGCAGGCCGAGGAAGTCCATCTTCAGCAGGCCGAGCTGGGGGAGGATGTCGCCGTCGTACTGCGTCGTGATGGAGTCTCCCGCGCCGCGGGAAAGGGGGGCGTACTTCCAGACGACGTCCTTCGTGATGACGATGCCGGCCGCGTGCACGCCGGTGTGGCGCTTGAGCCCCTCGAGCTTCTTCGCGAGGTCGATGAGCTTGCGCGTCGCCGGCTCCTCGAGGGCCTTGCGCATCTCGGGGTTCGAGTCCAGCGCGCCGCTGATGGTGATCTTGGGCCCGGTCGGGATCATCTTCGCGATGCGGTCCACCTCGGGGATGGGCATGCCGAGGACGCGGCCGACGTCGCGGATGACGAGCTTCGCCTTCATGGAGCCGAAGGTGATGATCTGCGCGACGTTGTTGGCGCCGTACTTGCCGCGCACGTACTCGATGACCTTGTCGCGCCCGAGGTCGGAGAAGTCGATGTCCAGGTCGGGCATCGACTTGCGGTCGGGGTTGAGGAACCGTTCGAAGAGGAGGCGGTGGAAGATGGGGTCGACGGTCGTGATGTCGAGGGAGTAGGAGACCAGCGAGCCCGCGCCGGAGCCGCGGCCGGGCCCGACGGGGACGCCGTTGTTCTTCGCGTAGCGGATGAAGTCCCAGACGATGAGGAAGTAGCCCGAGAACCCCATCTTCTTGATGACCCCGAGCTCGAACTCGAGGCGCTTGAGGTACTCGGCGTCGGAGGCGCGGCCCAGGCGCTGCAGACCCTCGCGGCAGAGCTTGTCGAGGTAGGAGTCCTGCGTGTGCCCCTGCGGGACCGGGAAGTCCGGCAGGTGCATCTTGTCCATCGGGATCTGCAGCGCGCACATCTCGGCGATGCGCACGGTGTTCATCAGCGACTCGGGGGCGAAGTGGAAGGTCTTCGCCATCTCCTGCACCGACTTGTAGTAGAACTCGTGGCTCTCGAAGCGGAGGCGGTTGACGTCGGCGATCTGGCGCCCGGTCGAGATGCAGACGCGCGCGTCGTGCGCGGCCGCGTCGCCCTTCATCGGGTAGTGGCAGTCGTTGGTGGCCACGAGGGGGAGCCCGGTCTTGGCCTGGACCTCGAGGATGCCCTTGAGGACCTGCTTCTGGTCCTTGAGCCCGTGGTCCATGATCTCGAGGTAGAAGGCGTCCTTCTCGAGGAGGTCGCGCATCTCGCCGGCCAGGCGGGTCGCCGCGGGGACGTCGCCGGTGAGCAGGGTCTGCGCGAGTTCGCCCTTGAGGCAGCCCGAGAGCACGATGAGCCCCTTCGCGTGCGCGGCGAGCAGCTCCTTGTCGATGCGCGGATCGTAATAGAAGCCCTCGAGGAAGGCCTTCGTCGAGAGGGCCATGAGGTTCTCGTAGCCCTCGTAGCTGCGCGCGAGCACCGTGATGTGGCGGTTGACCTCGCGCTGGGAGCCGGCGCGGTCGGTGCGCTTGCCCTTGGCGAGATAGAACTCGCAGCCGACGATGGGCTTGATCCCCGCCTTGCGGCAGCGCAGGTAGAACTCGACGGCGCCGTAGAGGTTTCCGTGGTCGGTGATGGCCAGGCCCTTGGCGCCCTGCTTGGCCAGCTCGAGGAGGAGGTCGGAGGGGCCCTTATCCTTGCTGATGGGGGTGACCCCGTCCATCAGCGAGTACTCGGTGTGGTTGTGCAGGTGGACGAAATCGAGGTTCTGCGGGCTCATATCGGGGACGCGTATCCTGTCGAACTATATATAATCCGGGGCATGACGAAATCCTTCGTCGAACGCCGCGTGCGCAAGAAGCTCGTCCACCAGGGACGAGCCGTCGCCTTCCGGGTGGACACCGTCCGCATGCCCGACGGCAAGCACGCCACCCGCGAGTTCCTGGACCACTGGGGCGCCGTCGCCGTCGTCCCCTTCCTGGACCCGAAGACCGTCGTCCTCGTGCGCCAGTTCCGCTACCCCGTCGGCGAGACCACCTGGGAGCTCCCCGCCGGCAAGCTCGACAAGGGGGAGAAGCTGCTCTCCTGTCTCGAGCGCGAGCTGCGCGAGGAGACCGGCTACACCGCCGGCCGCGTCCGCCCTCTCATCGCCTACTGGCCGACGCCCGCCTTCTCCAACGAGGTCATCCACATCTACGTCGCCGACCGCCTGAAGCCCGGGCGCATGTCCCCGGACGAGGATGAGTTCATCGAGGCGAGGAAGGTCCCTTTCAAGACGGCCCTGCGCTGGGCCCAGAACGGGAAGATCAAGGACTCGAAGACCGTCATCGCGCTCATGGCCTGCGCCGTGAAGGGTCTCGCGCGCGCCCCGCGGGACGGCGCGAAAGGAAAACGGGCCGCGCGCGCGTAACGCGTAGGACGAAGGCGATTATACTACATCGATCCCGAGGGGCCGGATGACGCCGGACGAGAAGCAGGACTGGACCCCGTTCCTCAAGCGCGTGCCCCTCTTCCGCGACCTCTCCGCGGAGGACCTCGCGAAGTTCGCCGCGCTCCTGAAGCCCCTCTCCCTGCCCCGCGGCGCGGCCCTCTTCCGCCAGGGCGACAAGACCGAGGCCTTCTACCTCGTCACCTCCGGCCGCGTGCGCCTGAGCATCGAGGCGCAGGGCCGCCGGCGGATCCTCGCCTACGTCGGGGCCGGGGAGGCGCTCGGCGAGACCCAGCTGCTGACCGGCGAGCCCAGCGGCTTCTCCGCCGAGCTCGACACCACCACCGAGTTCCTCGTCCTCGCCCAGGCCGACTTCGCCGCGATGGTGCGCGAGACGCCCTCGCTGCTCGTGCAGATGGCGCGCACGCTCTCAGCGCGCTTCCTCGAGCAGACGCGCGAGCGGGAGCCCGGCGCCGCCGAGCTCCAGCCGCAGGTGCTCTGCCTCGTCGACGCGCTCGAGGCCGCCGACCGCACCCTCTTCACCCTCGCGCTCGGGCACGCCCTCGCCGAGCAGACGCGCCGGCGCGTGCTGCTCGTGGACCTGCGCGGCGACGCCGGGACCCTCGCGCGCGCGCTGGGGCAGACGCCGCTGCTCGTCACGGAGGCCATGCTCCGCGAGGAGGACCTCCACCACCCCACGCTGGTCGAGCGGATCGCGCAGGCCCATCCCTCCGGGCTCTCGGTGCTGAGCCTGGAGCCGGCGACGCTCGGCGGGCGCCTGCACCGCAGCATCTTCCTCCTCGTCAACATGCTGCGCGGCGCCTACGACTTCGTCGTCATCGCGCTCGAACCCTCCTTCGGAGACGTCGAGCGCTCGGTGCTCTACGAGGCCGACACCTGGCTCAGCGTCGGCTGCGCCGGGCGCAAGGGGCTCTTCGAGGACGTCGAAGCACGGCTCCGGGCCTTCCAGCCCGAGCCGCGCGCCATCCACTCGCTCTGGCTCGGCGCCGAGCCTCCGCCCGACGTCCTCCTCGCGCCCGGCCGCGACTTCACGCGCGTGCCCTGGACGGGCGCGGCCGCCGACGCCTTCCGCGGCGGCGAGGCGCCCTTCACGGCCCTCATGCGCTCCCCCAGGTCGCTGGCTTCCGTCGAGCGCCTCGCGCGCCGGCTCGGGCGCCTGCGCGTCGGGCTCGCGCTCGGCACCGGCGCCGCGCTCGGGCTCTCGCTGATCGGCATCCTCAAGGCCTTCAAGCGCGAGCACATCCCCATCGACATCCTCTCGGGGACCTCGATGGGCTCGCTCATCGGCGGGCTCTACGCGCTCGGGCTCGAGCCCGAGGAGATCGAGGGCATCGCCACCCGCATCGACAAGGCCTGGGTCTACGAGAACCTCTTCTGGGACCTCACCGTCCCGCGCGCCGGCCTCTTCGCCGGCGCCACGCTCATGCGCTTCCTGCGCTCCTACTTCGGCGCCCGGGAGTTCCACGAGCTCGAGCTCCCCTTCGCCTGCGTGGCCACCGACATCGAGACCGGCGAGGGCGTGGTCTTCCGCGACGGCCGCATCGCGGAGGCCATCCGCTCCTCCTGCGGCATCCCGCTCGTCTACCAGCCCTACCACTATCGCGGCCGCTTCCTCGTCGACGGCGGTCTCGTGGACCCCGTGCCCGTCGGCGTCCTCAGCCAGATGGGGGCCGACGTGCTCGTCGCGGTGAACCTCACGATGCCGGCCGGGGAGCGCAAGACCGGCCTGCGCGAGCAGCGCCACGCCCGCTCCGACCTCGCTCTCGAGCTCGAGAAGCTCAAGGGCGCGCTGCCCGACGCCCTCAAGGGCCCGAACCTGCGCCAGATCTTCTTCCAGATGATCTACACGATGGAGTACGAGATCGCCCGCTCGCGCGACCAGCTCGCGCACGTCACCATACACCCGGACCTGTCGGGCTTCTCCTGGACGGAGATGCACCAGGCCAAGCGCCTCATCGACGCGGGCGAGCGCGTCGCCGAGAACGTGATGCCCAAGATCAAGTCCATGCTGCCGGTCTTCTCCGACCACTGCCGCGTGCGCCTGCGTCCCCGCCCTCTGCAGCCGTAGCGCATAGCCCCTCCGCGCCGTTCGCGGACCTCAGTCCCCTTCGGCCAGCCGCCCCCCGCTGCGCATAGGGAAGCCCTCGCGCCCGGCTTCCCCGCCGCTCCCGTCCGGCCGGGCCCTCCGCGCGAGCCGCCAGGCCCGGACGATGAGTTCGGCGGCCCGTCCCCTCAGTTCACTGTCGGTCATCGCGTCCACCTCCTCGGCTCACGGGTCTCCCCCGCTTCCGCGCCCGGCCGTCCGCGGCGGCCCGCGCGCGGGCCGATCCCGGGTCCGGGGCCGGATGGGGCCCTCAGTTCCTTTCCGCTCGCCATGGCGCCGGGTCATGCGGAAGCTCCGCCCCCGAGAGTTCGGACGAACGCCGGATGAGCAGGGCGGCGAGGCTGCGGTAGTCCGTCTTCCGGTCGAAGATCACCCAGGTTTCCATATCCGGTATACGCGCGAGGGGCCCGAAAAGTTCCATGCTATGGGGGATGTTCTTCCCTATTGCCTCCCCCCACGGGGGAGGGCAGGGAGGGGGGAGAGTCGTCGTTCAAGGATTCTCCCCCCTGAGGTCCCCCCGAGGGGGGACGCAGTAATGAACTATAGCTGGCGTGTTCCTGATGTGGGGAGTTCCTACCTCATGACCACGTCGCCCGACCCGCTGCGCACCCGAACGCGCAGCTTCGCCCGGCGGTCGGGCGTCAGCTCGTCGAAGACCGCGCCCGAGCCGGAGGCGAGCGAAGCGTCGGCCCGCGTACCGGAGGGGAAGACGAGCTCGACGCGGCCGGAGCCGGTCTCGACCTCGACGAGACCGCGGGGTGCCGTCTCCCAGAGCAGGCGCACGCTCCCGCTGCCCGTGCGCAGGCGGACGGGGCCCTTGAGCGCCTCTCCTTCTATGGGGGCCGAGCCGGTCGCCGCGCTCAGTTCGACGGCGCGGGGCAGGCGCAGGGTGAGCTCCGCCGGGCAGCGTCCGGCGCCGCCGAGCGGGGAGGCGGGGGCTTTCTCGACGACGGAGAGGGTCAGCCGGCCCTCCCGAAAGAAGGCTTCGACCCGGCAGGTCCCCGCGTCGCGACGCACGACGATCGCCGTCAGGAGCGGCCCCGTGACCGGCTCCAGGCGCACGAGTCCGGCGTCCGCGCGCAGGTCGATGCGCTTCACCTTCTCCGCGTCGTACTCCTTGACCAGCGCGCCCGGAGGGGGCGGCGCCGGCACCCAGTAGGCCGCGCATGGCAGGGCCGCCAGCGCGGCGGCGAAGGCGAGAAGGACGCTCACCCCCGGGTTACGCGCGAGCCGCCGGAAAAGTTCCCTATGGGGGACGTTATTCCTTATCTCCTCCCCCCTCGGGGGGAGGCCGGAGGGGGAGTTAAGGTTCCCCTGTGAGAGGGACCCCTAATCGGGGAACCCGGTGACGACGATGCGCTGGAAGGCGCCGTCGAGCTCGCGCCGGGCGCGCACGCGCTCGCGCAGGCGGCGGCCGAAGCCGGTGTTGGGGAGGAAGCGGGCCGCGAGGGCCTCCAGGCGCGCGCGCAGGCCGGAGCCGGCGCCCTGGGCCGCGGCGCACATCTGCGGCACGTCGGTGTAGCGGGTCACGCACTCGCCCAGCGCGCGGCCGCTGGCCCGCTCGGCCTTGACCAGCGCGGCGGCGGCCGCGAGCGTCGAGGGGTCGGTGTCGCGGCGGAGCAGGTCGCCGGCCTGGCGCGCGAGGTTCATCGTCGCGTCGAGCTTCCCCTGCAGCTCGACGCCGCGGGTCAGGAAGCGGTCCTTCTGCTCGGCGGGCTGCGGGCAGCGGCGCACGGCGGCGACGAGCGCCGGGGAGTAGAAGTCCTTGAGCTGCTCGTAGCGCGCCGCGTCCTCCTCGAGGGCGGTGATGCTCACCCAGCGCGCGGCGTCGCGGCGCAGCTCGGAGAGCTCCTCGAGCAGGCCCTTCGTGATGGCGCGCGGCGAAGCGGCCCTCTGCGCGGCCTTCTCGAAGGCGGCGATCGAGGCGTTGAGGCGCTCGAGCGCCCGCCGGCGGCGCTCGAAGGAGTCGGGGACCGCGCGGCCGGCGGCGCGGCGCGCGAGCGCGTCCTGCACCTTCGGGTCCTGCAGCTGCGCGGGGCTCCAGCGCTTCTCCTCGCCGAGCGCCTTCGCGTTCCACCAGGCGCGCTGGGCGCGCCAGGTCGCGTCGAGCGTCCCCGCGTCGCGGGCCAGCGCGTAGTAGGGGTGGCGCAGCGTCGCCGCGTCGAGCTTGCCCGTCTCGATGAGCTTCGGCGCGCCCGGCACGGCCAGGCGGTTGAGCTCGCTCTGGAGGGCCTGGACCTGCGGCGAGTAGCCGGTCGGGTTTCCCGCGTGGAGGCGGTCGTAGAGCGCGTCGCCGGCGTAGGAGGTCCCGTGCGGCGGGTCCTCGGGCTTGCCGCCGCCCTCCTTGCCCTCGCCCTTCGACTTCACGCGGCCCTGCGCTCCCGAGTTCCCCTCGAACATCTTCTGGAGGAGCTCGCGGCGCTCGTCGTCATCCATGTCCTTCTGCTTGGAGAGGAACTGGCTCTCGCGGCCCGCGGCCTTGAGGCGCCCGATGATGCCCTTGTCGCTCTCCGGGTTGAGCGCGAAGAAGCGGCTGACGCGGTTGTAGAGCGAGTCTTCGAACTCGTGGTTGCGGGCGGCGTCGTCGCGCGAGAAGCCCACGGCGAGGAAGGCCGCGTCGGCCGGGTTCTCGACGATCCAGGCCCGCACTTCCTCGAGCGCGGAGCCGTAGTCCTTCTTCTGCGACATCTGAGCGCCGAGGCTCGACTTGAGCAGGCGCTGCGCCAGCGCGTCGGCGACCGAGGGGTCTTCCTTGAGCATGTCCTTCATCTTGCGCGCGAGCTCGCTGTCCGCGGTGCTCACGACGCCGCCGCGCACGTCGGGCGCGTCGGCCGCGCGGGCCGGGGAGGCGAGGAGGAGCAGGAGCGCGAGGGGGATCATCGCTTGAACCGGTAGGCGACGCGCTCTCCGCTCTTGAGCTCGCCGTCCTCGGTAAGGACGAGCTGCGTGAGCGGGGGCAGGGAGGCCGCCGGGGTCTGGCACTTCGAACGCGTCCGCAGGTCGAGCAGGGTGAGCATCAGCGGCTTCTCGCGGGGGCTCCAGGCCGCGAGCACGAAGCGGCCGCTCGGCGTCATGCGGGTCTCGGCGAGGCGTTCGTCGAGCTCGGCGGAGACGAGCGGACGCCCGGCGAAGCTGTAGGCGCTCATGCGCCACTTGCCGTCGCGGCGGGAGAAGACCACGGCGAACTCGCCGTCGTCGCCCATGAGCAGGGGGGCGCGGCCCGCGGGCGCGTCGGCGTCCTCCGCGCTCCAGAGCGCGCGTCCCTCGCGCCCGTAGTAGCTCAGGGTGTTCGATGAGGAGAGCACCGTGTCCTCGCGGCGGCGCTGGATGCTCTCGACGCGCGTCCAGTGCCAGGCGAAGCGCCCGTCCTTCGAGAGGCCGCCGCGCACGGAGCGCCGCTCCACGAGCGCGCCCTTCTCCTCCTCCCAGGTCCCGAGCCCGAACTCGACGGCCGGCGCGCCGTCGGCGACGAGGAGCAGCGAGGAGCCCGCCAGTTTCCACTGCGGCTCCGCGGCTGCGGCGGCGAGGGGGAGGAACAGCGCGAGGAGGAGGTTCACGGCTTGAGCCGGAGCACGATCTTCCCGTGGTAGCTCAGCACGCCGTCGTCGCCGAGGGCGAGCTGCTCGAGCGGGGGCAGGGTCGCGGCGGCCACGTCGCGCTGGGCGCGCGTCTGCAGGTTGAAGAAGGAGCAGATGAGCGGCCGGTCCATCGGGCCCCAGGCGACGAGCGCGTAGCGCCCCCGGGGCGTGATGCGCGCGTCCTCGATGCGGTCGCCGAGCTCGGCCATGAGCAGCGGGTTGCCGGTGAAGCTGTAGCCGGTCATGCGCCACTTCGGGCCCCGGCGGCCGAAGACCACCGCCGTCTCGCCGTCGTCGCTCATCAGCAGCGGCTCGCGTCCCGGCGGCGCCTCGGCTCCCTCGTCGTCCCAGAGGGACTTCCCGGAGGAGCCGTAGTAGCTGAGCGTGCTCGCCCAGTTGAGGGTCTCGTCGACGCGGCCCTTGCGGATCTTCTCGAGCTTCACCCAGTGCCAGGCGAAGCGCCGGTCCTTCGAGACGCCGCCGCGCGCCGTGCGCCGGTCGATCGTCCCGTCCTTCTCCTCGTCCCAGACCCCGTTGCCGAGCTCGACGGTCGGCGCGCCGTCGGCGTAGAAGAGCAGGGAGGAGCCCACCGGCTTCCAGAGCGCCTCCCTGGGCGCGGCCGGGCTCGTGCGCGGCTTCGGGAGCTTCGACCTGGACTTCGGCTTGGACGGGCCCCTCGATTCGCTGCGCTCTCTCGGGGCGGGCTTCGCGGCGGGAGGGGCCGTCGGCGCGGGGGCGGCCGCCGACGCGCGTGCCGGCAGGTCGCGGACGACCGCGCGGCCCTCCTGCGCCGAGAGCGGCGAGGGGGCGAGCAGGAGCGCCAGGACGAGCGGCGCTCCCGCGGGCACTATTTCTTCTCTTCCACGAGCTTCACCGCGCGGCCGGTCTTCTTGTAGAGCTGGACCGCGAAGGGCGTCGTGAACGCCTGGGTCACGAACGAGCCGCCCCCCGGCGCATGGATGCGGTAGCGGATCGTGACGGTGCCCGCGTCCATCAGCGGCGAGAGGAAGTCCACCCCGAAGCCGCCGGTCGGGCGCAGGCCGAGGAACACGCAGGCCGCGAAGTGCTTCGTGAAGTCCACCTTCGGGACCTCGCGCTTCATGTAGTCCTTCCAGACTTTCTCCCAGTTGGACGGGTCCTCGATGACGAAGGCGGTCAGGTCGTTGATGCCGCTGTGCGGGCCCTTCCAGACCGACGGCGACGCCGTCGCGGTGATGTCGGTGCTCTTCTCCATCGGGGCCTCCTTCTTCGCCGGCTCGTCCTTCTTCGTCGGCGCAGCCCCCTCGCGGGGCGGCGTGCGTCCCATCGCGAACGCGCCGCCCGCCAGGGACAGCGCCAGGGCGCTCAGGATCAATCGCTTCATGCTTCCTCCCTTCCGCCGACGACGACTTTGGGGATGCGCAGGGTCGGCTGCCCGTCCGAGACCGGCACCCCCTGCCCTTCCTTCCCGCAGGTCCCGATGCCCCAGCCGATGTCCCAGCCGAGCATGTCGATGGACCGCAGGACGTCCGGCCCCGCGCCGAGCAGGTTCGCGTCGCGGACCAGATGCTTCACCTTCCCGCCTTCCACGAGGTAGCCCTCGTCGACGCCGAAGAGGAACTCGCCCGTCGCCGTGTTCACCTGCCCGCCGCCCATCTTCGTGACGAGCAGGCCGCGTTCGATGGAGCGCAGGATGGCCTTCGGATTGTCCTTCCCGGGCGCGATGTAGAGGTTCGACATGCGCGGGATGGGGCGGTGGCGGAAGCTCTCGCGCCGGCCGTGCCCGTTGGAGCGCCGGCCGTCCTTGAGCGCCGTGAGCCGGTCGTAGAGGTAGTCCTTGAGCACGCCGTTCTCGATGACCGTCGTCGGGGCCGCCGGGACCCCCTCGTCGTCGAAGGCGTAGGAGCCGCGCGCGTAGGGCAGCGTCGGGTCGTCGATGATGGTGATGAATTCGGCGGCGACCTGCTTGCCGCGCAGGCCCGCGTAGTGGGGGGAGGTCCCTTCCTGGATGTGGTCGGCCTCCAGCGAGTGGCCGATGGCCTCGTGGATGAAGGTCCCTCCCGCCGAGGAGGCGAGCACGACCGGCATCTCGCCGGCCGGCGCGGTCGGCGCCGAGAGCTTCGCCACCGCCCGCGCGGCGGCCGTGCGCGCGGCCGCGAAGGGGGAGTAGTCGTCGAAGAGCTCGTAGCCCTTGAGCCCGCCGACGACCTCGTAGCCGCTCTGCAGGAGGCCGTCCTTCTCGGCGGTGACGGTCACCGCGTAGAGGGAGACCGCCCGCTCGCCCATGCGGAAGCCGCTCTCGGAATCGAGGATGGCGAAGCGGCGCATGCGCTCGGCGTAGATGAGGCTGACCTGGCGCACGTGCGGGAAGTCCTCGCGCACGGCGCGGTCGGCGCGCGCGAGCAGGGCGACCTTCTCCTCCATGGGCACGTCGAAGGGGTGGCGGCGCACGCGGTGCGGGAAGGACTCGATGCGCTTGCCGGGCGGCGCCTCGCGGCGCGGCATGCCTTCGAGGAGGCGGTCGGCCAGCGCGCGCGCCGAACCCGGCTCGAGCTCGTTGAGCGAGCCGTGGAGGGTCTCGAAACGGTCGTCGCCGAGCGCGCGCAGGTAGCGCAGGCCCACGCCCCGGTCGGAGCCCGAGGCGACCTCCTGGAGGCGGCCGTCCTCGTAGTGGAGCGAGTTGCCGACGCTGTCCTCGAGGAAGGCCTCGGCGTGCTCGCCGCCCGTGAGCGCCGGCGCCCAGTCCGAGAACTTCAGGGTGGCCGCGTCGATCATGACTCGGCCTGCGGGAGCACGAGGGTCATCGTGGTGCCCGCGCCCGGCCGGGAGTCGATGCGGACCTCGCCGCCGTGCTTCTCGACGACCTTCTTGACGAACGAGAGGCCCAGGCCCCAGCCGTCGACCTGGCCGGTGAAGGAGCTCTCGATCTGGTAGAAGCGGCGGAAGACCTTCTCGCGCTCCTCGGGCGGGATGCCCGGGCCCGTGTCGCGCACGTTGAGCTCGATGGTCCGGTCCTTGCCCTGCACGGCCCAGAGCGCGACCTTGCGCTTCTCCCGGGGCGCGAACTTCACGCCGTTCTCGACGAGGTTCTTGACCGCGTCCTTGATGAGCAGCGAGTCGCCCATCGCCTGGAGGCCCGAGCCGGCCTCGACGAGGGCGGCCCCGTCGTTGTCCTTGAGCCAGACGTCGAGGTCCTTGACCGCGGCGGTGAGGACTTCGTCGACCGGGAAGGGCTCGGCGTCGAGCATGCGGGTGTCGAGGTCCTCGAGCGTCGTGTAGTTGAGGAGCTTCTCGACGAGGTTGGCGAGCTTGCTGCCCTGCTGGCGGATCGTGTGGAGGGCCTTGAGGGAGTCGGCCGGGACCTTGTCCTTGAGCTCGTCGGCCAGGAGCGAGCCGTAGCCCACGACCGTGACCAGCGGGGTCTTGAGCTTGTGCGAGATGAGCGAGAGGAAGTTCCGCTTGAGCCCCTCCTCGCGCCGGAGCTCGGTGACGTCGCGGAAGACGAAGACGCGGCACTCGCGCTTCTCGCCGTCGGGGCCTTCCGTTTGGATGGCCGAGACCGTGCCGGCGAGGATGAGGAGCTGCGGGTCCTTGCGGACGATCTCAAAGGGCACCGCCTGGCTCTCTCCCTCGAGGAGGTTGCCGAGCGGCGGGCAGGCCGACATCCCCCGGGTCGCCGCGAACACGTCGGCCGGGGCGGAGCCCTTCTCGCCCGAGAAGAGCTTCTTCGCCGCCGCGTTGGCCAGCAGGATGCGGCCCGCGCGGTCGCTGAGCACCGCGGCGTCGGCGATCTCGTCGAGGAGGGTGTCGAGCTTGGCCTTCTCCTCGCTCAGGGCGGCGAAGAGCCGCGCGTTCTCGATGGCGACGGCCGTCTGCGAGGCGAAGGCGTTGAAGATGCGGACGTCGGTGTCGGTGAACGTGCCCGTGTTCGAGTTGATGGCCTCGACGACGCCCAGGAGCTTCCCCTTGAGGATGATCGGCGCGCAGAGCACCGACTGGGTCTTGAAGCCCGAGCTCTGGTCGATGACCTTGGCCCAGCGCGGGTCGTGGGCCACGTCGTTGACGATGACCGGCTTCCCGTCGGCCGCGCAGGCGCCGGCGATGCCCTGGCCCTTCTTGAGCCGGATCTTCGCCACCTCGGGGTCGAGCCCGAGCGCCACGTCGAAGTAGAGCTCCTCGGTCTTCGCGTCCAGCAGGAGCAGCGAGGCCGTCTCCGCGTCGACGACGCGGGAGGCCAGCTCCATGACGATGGGGAGCAGCTCGCGGAGGTCCAGCTTGGAGGAGAGCAGATTACCCGCTTCCAGCAGGAGGTCGAGGCTCTCGCCTTCGTTCCGAGGCATGAGGAGGATTGTAGCTAATAAAATAAAACGCGCGCGCCCGCGCGCGTTGACAAGGCGGGCCGCCGGCGTCTATACTCGACGGAGCGCCGCAAGGAGAGCCCTTATGAAGACCCCCGCCGCCGTCCTGACCGTCGCCGCCCTCTGCGCGGCGCTCTCAGGCTGCGTCCCGGCGCCGCGGACCTCCGAGTCGCGCCAGGCCCTCGAGCTCTTCCTCGGCCCCGCCGCGCAGGTCGTCGAGTTCAAGGGCACCCCCGGCTTCAAGTTCGCCGGGCCCAAGTCCACGGGCTACCACTGCTGGTTCCAGGCGAAGATCAAGCTCGCCCAGGGCGAGACGCTCGGCGCCCTCACCCCCGAGCAGCGCGAGGAGCTCGTGCGGCGCATGGCCGTCGTCGGGCAGATGGCGGCCAAGGGCTCCGAGTTCCGCGACGGCGCCGAGATCGCCATCGAGGGTCAGGCCCTCTTCCGCCGCAAGGGCTTCTTCACCTGGAGCCCCGTCGCCATCCTCCCCAACCAGGGCTGAGCGATGCCCGCGCGGCCGCTCCTCATCCTGACGCTCCTTTCGCTCGCGCTCCCCCTGAGCGCCGGGAGCTCCCGCGCGCTGCTCTCCGCGCTCGACACGGCGCAGGGCTCCGAGCGCCTCCTCGTCCTGCGCGCGCTCGGCGTCGGCGGCGACCCGAAGGCCCGGGTCGCGCTCATCCGCCTCTTCGACGTCCCCAACGCCTCCCCCGAGGAGAGCGCCGCCATCGCCCTCTCGCTCTCCCGGCACGGCGGCAGGGAGCCGATGAAGGCCCTGCTGCGCGCCTGGGACTACCTCGAGAGCGCCAAGTTCAAGGCCGCCGGCCTGCCGCCCCAGCTCACGGTCCTGCGCGAGCGCATCCTCGACGCGCTCGCCGAGACGAGGGACCCCGCCGCGCTCCCCGCGCTGCGCCGCGGGCTCCTCGACGACGACGAGGTCGTCGTCGAGCGCGCGGTCGCCGGCGTCGCCGCGCTCAAGGACAAGGGCTCGCAGGACTGGCTGCTGCGCTGCGCCGAGAGCCCCAAGCCCGGCCTCGCGCAGGCCGCGCTCGAGGCGCTCGGCGAGTACGGGGGGCCGCGCGCCGAGGCCGCGCTGCGCGCCGCGCTCGAGAAGGCGCCGGCCCAGGTCCAGCCCGCCGCCGCCTACGGCCTCGCGCGCCGACGCCGGGACCTCGGCCGTCTCAAGCTCGAGGGCTGGCTCCTTGAGGAGAAGGAGCCCACCGAGACCGGCATCCTCGCCGCCTACTACCTCCTGCGCCTGGGCCCCAGGGGGGGGAAGGACGCGCTGGACTATCTCCTGCGAATCGTGGAGAATGACGCGTCGCCGCTGCGGCTGCGCGCGCTCGAAGCGCTCGGCAAGGCCGGCGACCCGCGCGCGGTCCCGCTCTTGAGCGCGCGGCTCGAGAAGGAGACTCGCGAGGGCCGCATCCTCGTCGCGCAGGCCCTCGGCCGCCTCGGCGGCGAGCGCGCGGTCGTCGCGCTCAAGCTCCTGCAGGACGACCCGATCAGGGAGGTCGGCGAGGTCGCGCGCTATGAGCTGGCAGGTCTCGGAGAATATGAAACGCCATAACGGTCCGTTTCATTCTCCCTCCCTCCTCGAGAGTTCGCGCTCTTGGCTTCCTCATGGCGCGATCGCGGCACTATTGGTGCCGGGGTGCCGCCGAGGGGCGGGGAGGGTAGAACTTCCGTTCCTGCTCGCCCTCCTCGTGCTCGCCCTGCTTTGCCCCGCCGCGTCCGCGAAGTCGACGGCGCCCGAGAAGCCCAAGCCGCCGGCCGTCGCGCCGCCGCCCAGCCAGGACCCCAACCCCGAGGGCCAGAAGGCCGAGGACGAGCCCTTCGACAGGACGCAGTACCCGCTCATGAGCATCGCCAAGGCCGTGAGCATGGAGCCCTGCCCGCCGAACCCCAAGGCCAAGCCGCTCATCAAGGACCGGCTCTTCTCGGCCGAGCTCGTCTATCAGGGGAGTCTGCGCGACACGCCTCCCGCGCGCTACGAGCTCATGAAGCGCTGGACGAAGCAGATCGGCGACCCCGACGCCGCCCCGCGCTACAAGAAGGAGATCTCGCTCTCGGAGGGCAAGCGTCCGCTCTGGCTGCCCGTGCCCGAGGGCCTCATCGAGCCCATGCAGGCCGACCTCGTCGTCGGCGACCGCGCGCTCATCTATGCCGTCTTCGTCGGCTGCGTGCAGGGCAAGCCCGTCTTCGCCATCGACGAGTTCGAGACCTTCACGCCCGAGGACGAGGAGGCGGACGACTACATCACGCGCCGGCCCTCCTCCCGCCCGGGGGGAGATCCTTCGTGAACGCGCTCCTCGCCGCCGCCCTGTTCGTCTTCGCGCGGCCCGCGCTCGCACAGACGCCGCCGAGCGTCTCCACCGCCGCCGCCGTGCAGAGCATCCCCATCGCGGTGAACACGAGGCCGGTCAAGCCCGCGAAGCCCGCCATCGAGCTCAGCTTCAACCTCCGCGACGAGCGCAGCGCGGGCAACTACTTCTGCTACGAGCTCAAGCCCTCCTCCAACCCTTTTCAGCCCTACACCTGCACGAAGGACGATCCGCGGCCCACGGCCCGGCTCTACGAGTCCCGCGCGAGCGGCCGGCGCATCTACGTCGTGACCGCCGGCGCCGTGCGCATCGCGCCGCGCCGCCTCGAGCTCCACCTCTACGACGCCGGCGAGGGCCAGGGGCTCCAGCGCTATCTCGCCACCGCCTGGCTGCTCTCGCCCAAGGGCAAACCCTGCCGCGCGTGGCGCGACCGCTCGCTCGACTCCCTCGAGCTCAAGAGCCGCGGCTGCCGCTTCGACGCGAAGGAGGTCGCGCAGGGCGAGCTCGTCTCCGACGCCCTGCCCGAGCGCGAGGGCCAGCGCATGAGCGGCGCGCTCACCTTCGCCGAGCTTCCCAAGCCCGTCGGCTTCTTCAATTTCACGTACGACGTCCCGCTGCGCCGCGCGAAGCTTCCCGCGGTCAACGCCGTTCGTTAGCATCCGATCTGGAGGGGTGCGTGAGTGGTTGAAACGGCCGGTCTTGAAAACCGGTGAACGGGTCAAACCGTTCCGTGGGTTCGAATCCCACCCCCTCCGCCAGTTCAGCCCCCGCGCCGTCCGGCGGGGGCTTTGTTTTGTCTTAACCTGAGCAACCGCCGCCAGACCCCACACCATCAATCCGGTTTGAATCCGATTCTGGGCGCAGCCTTCCTGGGCTCCGCCATGAGCCGCTTGATGACGGCGAAGATCTCCGCGATGCGCGCGTCGTGGCCGACGACCTTGCGCTCGAGTTCGCGCAGCTGCGCCGCGAGCTCCTTGTGCAGCGAGAGGGTGTCTCGCAGGCGCACGAAGGCGCGGACGACCTGGATGCTCGCTCGTACGGCGATCGGGCTGCTGAGGACGCTCGCCAGCATGACGGCGCCGTGTTCGGTGAAGGCATACGGGAAGTGCTTGATGTTCTTTCCCCGCTTCAAGGTCGCATTTTGCGACCTTGAAACGGTCCAAATGCGTGCTTCTTCGATCGTAAGCTGGAACATGAAGTCCTCAGGGAACCGTTCCCGGTTGCGGCGGACCTGTTCGTTGAGGCGTTTCGTGGGGACGCCGTAGAGCGCGGCGAGGTCGTGGTCCAGCATGACTTTCTGCCCGCGGATGAGATAGATCTTCTGCCCGAGATCGACGGCTTCGATATCTTTGTCCATGGAGCCCCCCATAGGGGTACGCGCCGGAGCCGACGAAAGTTCCATGCAACATTCCCGTACCCGAGCCGTTCTATCCGTCATGAGGCCGGCCGCTCCGATGATTGGTGCGCTGACTTGATATGCCAATTTGGCATTTCAAGTTGAGAGAGCAGCTCCCCCTCCCCCTGCCCCCTCCCGCAGGAAGGGGAGATAGGGAACTGTAACTAGCGTAATCCCAATAGCCTATAATCCCATCGAAGGCAGCTCCGACATGAATCCCGCCCGCCGAGCATCCGCGTGAAGGTCGTCTGCGGCCCGTTCCAGCCCGGGCTCGAACGCGCCTTCCTGGCGCGCGTGCGCGAGCTCAAGCCCTCCGCGCAGAACCCGATCGCCGTCGTGGCGCCCTCCCGCCGTCTCGCCGACCGCCTCGAGCGCCTGCTCTGCGTCGAGCACGGCCTCTCGCTGTTGGGCGTGCGTTTCCACACTTTCTTCTCGCTCGCCTCCGAGCTCGTCGAGGCTTCCGGCGGGGCCGGCGCCGCCGTCGTGGGCGACCCGCTCTTCCACGACCGCCTCGTCGACGGGCTCCTGCGCAAGGCGAAGCGCTACGCGATGAGCCGCGGCCTCGGCGCCGCCTTCCGCGCGAGCATCCGCGACCTCTCGGACGCCGGCGTCGAGACCGAGGCCTCCGCCGAGCTCGACCTCCTCGCCCGCGACCCCGAGCGCAAGACCGCGCTCGCCTACCTCCTCAAGCTGCTCGGCGACTACCGCGCCGCGCTCGCGAAGATGGGCGCGCTCCCCGGCTCCGGCCTGCCGCGCGCCGCCGCCGAGCTCGTCAAGGACGGACGGGCCGGCGCGCTCTCGCGCTACGGGGAGCTGCTCTACTACGGCTTCTACGACCTCACCGGCGTGCAGGCCGACTTCTTCGCCGCGGTCGCGGCGAGCCACCCCGTCACCGTCTTCTACCCGTACCTCAAGGACCACCCCGCCTACGCCTTCTGCCGCCCCTTCGTCGAGACCTACCTCCACGGCGCCGAGTCCGCGCCCGAGTACCTCCCCGAGGACGCGGACAGCGCGCTCGGGACCGGGCTCGGCCGGCTCTTCTCGCCCGAGCGCCGCGGCGAGCCGCTCCTCGAACCTCACGGCGCTGAAAGGTTCGAGGACGGGCGAGAGGAGCACGGACTGCGCCGCGCGGCGAAGCCCGCGCTCAAGCTCTACAGCGTCTCGGGCGCGCGCGACCAGCTCTGGCGCGCGGCCAAGGAGCTGCGCCGCCTCCATGACGAGGAGGGCGTGCCCTTCGCCGACATGGGCGTCGCCGCCCGCACGCTCGAGCCCTTCCGCGCGCTCGCCGAGGAGGTCTTCGCCGAGCACGCCGTCCCCTATTGGACGCCCGAGGGCGGCCCCGTCCTGCGCCACCCCGCCGCGCGGCTCGCGCTCGTGCTCCTCACCCTCGAGAAGCGCGACTACCCCGCCTCCGCCGTCCTCGATCTCCTCGAGTCGCCCTACTTCCGCCTCGACGCGCACGAGGGCGAGCACGAGGGCCGCGCGCTGCTCTGGAGCTGGAAGCGGCTCATCGCCCGGCTCGGCGTGCACTCGGGCTGGCTGCAGTGGGAGGGCAAGCTCGCACATTGGGCGAATCGCGATTTTCCTCTGGATTCCGAAGAACAACGGCAGGGAGCTCGTTTGCTCCCTGCCGCCGACAACGCGGCGCTCTGGAAGCTCGTCGCCGGCCTGCGCGACGACTTCGACAAAGCCCACAAGCTCGACCGCTGGACCGAGCGCGCCGCCTTCGCGCGGATGCTGCTCGAGCGCCACCTCGCGGTGCCCGCCGACGACCCCGGCCGGCCCGCCTACGAGGCCGTCCTCACCGCTTTAGACGAGCTCACCGCCTACGACGCCCTCGACACCCTCACACCCCTCTCCCTCCACGAGGGAGAGGGGCTGGGGGTGAGGGGAGGCGGGGCGGGGGGGCCGGGCGCGAAGGGTCCCGATTCGCCCCGCCTCTGGGAGGACTTCCTCGACACGCTCGAGGAGAAGCTCCGCCGCGCCTCCCTCGACCCGGCCCCTCCCAACGCCGGGGTGCGCCTCCTCAACGCGATGGACGCGCGCGGCGAGAGCTTCCGCGCGCTCTTCCTCCTCGGGCTCGAGGAGGGCATGTTCCCGCGTCAGGCGCGCGAGGATCCCCTGCTCCCCGACGACGTGCGCTCCGCCCTGCGCCAGACCGCCGGCTTCTGGCTGCACGGCAAGCTCGCCGAGGGCTATGAAGAGGAGCGCCTGCTCTTCACCCTGCTCGTCGGCTCCGCGCGCGAGAAGCTCTACTGCGTCTACGCCCGCTCGGACGACGCCGGCAAGGCGCAGGTCCCTTCGCCGTACCTGCGCGAGCTGCTCGAGGCCTGCGGGCTCGAGCTCGAGAAGGCCGAGCTCGAGCGCACGCCCCGGCCCCTGCCCGCCAAGCTCGAGTCCATGCCGCCCGCCGCGCTCACGCCCAAGGAGGCGCTCGTCCTGGCCGAGCGCGGCGGCGAGAAGACCCGGCCGCTCTACGCCGCGCTGGGCCTGGAAGAGGAGCTCTGCGTCGCCGCCCACGAGCACGCCTTCGCGCTCAAGGGCGAGGGCAAGCCCGGCCGCATGGACGCCGTCGGCGTCGTGAGCCCCGAGTTCAACGAGAGCTGCGGCGAGTGCGGCTTCTCGCCGAGCGCGCTCGAGGAGTTCGCGACCTGCCCCTTCAAGTTCTTCGCCGACCGCGTGCTCGGCCTCGACCCCGGCGACGAGCCCTCCGACCGCGGCCAGCTCACGCCCCAGGCGCGCGGCAAGCTCTACCACGAGGTGCTCGAGCGCTTCTACAAGCGCCTGCTCGATGAGAGGTTCTGGGAACACCACCCTCCCCCTCGAGAGGGGGAGGGGCGGGGAGAGGGTGCGTTGCGCGGCTGGGAGAAGACGCTCGATGAGACCATCGACGCGGCCTTCAAGGAGCACGACTGGCGCACGCTCGGCGTCTATCCGCTGCTCTGGGAGTCCGCCCGGCGCCGCATGAGCGTCTGGCTCAAGGACTTCGTGAAGCGCGACCTCGAGCTCTTAGGCGAGCTCGGCCTGCACCCCGCCCGCTTCGAGGTCGAGCTCGAGGGCCGCGGCGGCGCTCTGCGCCTGCACGGCCGGGCCGACCGCGTCGACCTGGGCGGCGGGCACTCCCGCATCGTCGACTACAAGACCCGCTGGCCCCGCTCGACCGAGAAGCTCTACAACAAGGTCGTGAAGCTCGAGAACCTCCAGCCCGCGATCTACCAGGAGCTCCTCGCGCAGTCCGCCTGGGCGCCCAAGGGCGAGGGCGCGCACTACGGCGCCGAGCTCCTCATCATCGAGGGCGGCTTGGACCGCGTCGGCATCGACTGGATCCAGCGCTTCAGCGCCGAGGACTACGCGCGCGCCCGCGCCGACCTCCTCGTCGAGCTCGCGGCTATGGCCCAGCGCATGGCCCGCGGCGAGTTCTTCATCAGCCCCGCCGAGGGCCGCTTCGGGCACTGCGAGTACTGCCCCTTCGGCGCGCTCTGCCGCAAGGCGCACCCCGCCAGCCGCCGCCGCGCCGAGCGGCTCGCGCGGGTCTACGACAAGGATGAGATCGCCGGCCGAAAAGTGAAAAGAACCGAAGAGGAGGCGCACGCGTGAAAGACGCGGAAGCCCGCAAGCGCGCGCGCCTGAACCTCGGGGCCAACACGGTCGTCGAGGCCGGGGCAGGCACCGGAAAGACGACCCTGCTCTCGGACCGGTTCCTCTTCACCCTGCTCGCCGGCGGCGGGAAGGGCGAAGGCGTCGAGCTCACCCGCATCGTCGCCCTCACCTTCACCGAGAAGGCGGCCGGCGAGATCAAGGACCGGCTCTTCACGCGCCTGCTCGACACGCTCGCCCACCTCGAGGGCCGCGAGCTGCCGCCCGCGCGCCGGAAGGTCGCCGAGCTCTGGCTCAAGGACGCCAAGACCGCCTTCAACGCCGATGAGAAGCGCGTGCGCGCCATGGCCGAGGCCGCCCTGCGCGAGATGGACCGGGCCAACATCGGCACCATCCACCATTTCGCCGCCCAGCTTCTGCGCCGCTACCCGCTCGAGGCCGGGGTCGACCCGTCTTTCGAGGTCGACGAGGGAGGGACCTTCGACGAGCTCTTCGAGGCCGAGTGGGCGCGCTGGCTCGACCGCGAGTTGGGCGAGCATCCCTCGCGCAAGGCGCTCTGGCTCGAGGTCCTCGCCCACGCGAGCTTAGAAGAGCTCGCCGCCCTCGCCCGCGTGCTGTCCTCCGAGGGCATGCGCCAGGCCGGGCTCTCCACGACGCCCGCCATGCGCGAGAGCTTGAGGAAGCTCGCCCACGACTTCAAACACCTGGACGATCCCAAGCTCAAGCGGCCCAAGCCGCGCGGCGCCATCCGCGAAAACCTGCCGCCCATCGCCGCCTTCCTCGAGGACTTCGCTCATCGCCTCGAGAAAGACGAGAAGCTCCCCGACCTGCCCGTCTACCGCGCCTTCAAGCACGGCAAGTGGCCGTCGAACTGGGAGGACCCCGAGGCCGAGAAGGTCTATGCCGAGGGCTGGGCGCTCGCGGAGAACGCCTCGCCCGAGGCCGAACTGCTCGTCAAAAAGGGCCTCGAGCTCGTCCTGCCCTTCGCCGACGAGTTCCGCAAGGGCTACCTGCGCCGCGGGTACATCGGCTACGACGGCCTGCTGGTGAAGGCCCGCGACCTCGTGCGCGACCATCGCGAGGTGCGCGAGGCCTTAAAAGAGCGCTTCGCGGCCCTGCTCATCGACGAGTTCCAGGACACCGACCCGCTCCAGGGCGAGCTCCTGCTCTTCCTCGGCGAGGAGCCGAAGCATCACGCCAAAGACTGGGGGCACATCCACTTCGGCCCCGGCCGGCTCTTCGTGGTCGGCGACCCCAAGCAGAGCATCTACCGCTTCCGCGGCGCCGACATCCGCGCCTATGAGGGCTTCACGGCCGCGCTCATCAACCAGGGCGCCGAGCGCTGCGACCTGCAGACCAACTTCCGCAGCCACAAGGGCATCATCGCGCCGGTCAACGCGGTGTTCTCGCGCGTGCTGGTCGCCGAGCCCGGGCTCCAGCCGCCCTACAAGGAGATCTACGAGCGGCCCGCGGGCGACGAGCCGCGCGCCCCCGGCCTCGAGCTGGCGCTCGTCCTGCCCGAGGAGGGCAAGGACGAGGCCAAGACCGAGCCCGCGAGCTGGGCGCAGGCGCGCTGGTGCGCCGACTGGATCCTCAGGAACTGCATCATCGGGAAGAACGAGGGGAAGTTCCATCTCCGCGATGTCGCGCTGCTCCTGCGCACGACCCGGCCCATGGGCGCCTACCTCGACGCGTTCAAGAACGCCGGTATCCCCTTCGTCGTCGAGGCCGACGGCTACTTCTTCGGCACCCAGGAGGTCGTCGACTTCGTGAACCTCCTGCGGGTCTTAGACGACCCCGAGGACCGCGTCGCGCTCGCCGGCCTGCTGCGCTCGCCGCTCGCCGCCATCGACGACGACGAACTGTTGGCCCTGAGCCGCGCCCGCGAACTCCGCTACGACAAGGACCCCGTGAAGGCGGAGATCCCGAATCAGACCAAGCGCCGGCTCGCCTCCTTCTTCAAGGTCCTGCGCGAGCTGCGCGAGCGCGCCGGCCGCGAGCCCTTGGGCGACTTCGTCGGCCTCGTACTCGAGCGCAGCTTCCTGCTCGAAGCGCTCTCGGCCGTCTACCATCGCGAGCAGACGCTCGCCAATCTCCTCAAGTTCCGCCGCATGGCCGCCGAGGCCAGCGAGGACTCGGGTCTCACCCTGCGCGAGTTCATCGGCGCGGTCGCACGCTCGATGCGCGACGCGGCCCGCGAGGGCGAGAGCCCGCTCGCCGACGACGGGCTCGACGCCGTGCGCGTGCTCACCATCCACCGCGCCAAGGGCCTCGAATTCCCCGTCGTGCTCCTGCCCGAGCTCTCGCGCAACCCGCCCTCCGGCGGCGGCGACGAGAGCGAGTGCCAGTCCGACTGGTACGAGGGCACCGTCGGCCTCGCGCTCGGCCGCCGCACCGACCTCGCCTGGCACCGCATCGACGCCTCCCGCCGGGAGCGCGAGGAGCGCGAGGCCCTGCGCCTGCTCTACGTCGCCATGACCCGCGCGAAGGAGCACCTCGTGCTCATGGGCGTCGCCCAGGCCAAACAGACCCGCAGCTTCGCCGGCATCCTGCGCGAGGCCGGCTTCTGGCCGGCCAAGGGGGAACAGCCGCTCGTGCTCGGGGTGGACGGGGTCAAGCTCGAGCCCCAGTATCTCACGGCCGCCTACAAGTCCACCGAAGAGCCCGCCCTCCCCGAGGGGAAGAAGCGCCAGCCCGACGGCAAAGCCCTGGCGAAGGCCTGGTCCCTGCGCGCCGAGGAATGCGGGGCGCTTTCCGCAAAGAAGCTTTTTATCACGCCGACGGACGCATTAAAGGAGCTTCCCAAGCGGCCCGCCTCCGAGGAGCGCGAACTGAGCGCCGTACGCGCCCAGGCCGCCCTGGTGGGCGACATCTGCCACAAGTTCCTCGAGGGTTGGGATTATAAAGGAGGGGGGAAGCTCGAGCCCTCCCTGGCCGAGGCCGTCCGGCTCATCCTCGCCCGCCATCCCGCCGCCGACCCCAAAGCCCTGGCGGACGAATGCCGACCCCTTCTGGAGAAGTTCCTGGCGTCGGCTTTCGCCAAGGAGCTGGCAAAGGTCGAGATCCTCGCGCGCGAGCTGCCCTTCGTGGCGGCGCACGAGGGCTCCGTCCTGCGCGGCAGCATCGACCTGCTCTACCGCAAGGACGGCAAGCTCCGCGTCGCCGACTACAAGACCGGCACGGCCGACAAAGCGCAGGCCGCGGACGTGCACCGCTCGGCCAGTGCCGCGGGGTCCAGGGGGGCCCTCGCGGCGCATGCCGAGCGCTACAAACCCCAGGCCCGCGCCTACGCCTCCGCCGTCCACCAAGCCCTCGGCGAGCTCCCCTCCGTCGAACTCGTCTTCCTCCGCTCCGGCCAGGTGGTAGAGCTTCCGTTCCACTAGCAGCCGCCGCGGCCCGCTTTTGATGTTGCAGATTGCAACATCAAACCTTGGGATTCCAGCCGGGTCAGTTCGAACATGAAATCGCCCGTCGTCGCCGCCAATCTCCAGTACCTGAGCGGCTACCGGTTGCCGTAACAGGTGGGCGGGTGGGTCGAGGCGCCACTTGGAGGTATGCGCATCCGTTCGCGCATACCTCCAAGTTCCAGACCCCACGCCATGAACTTGAGGTGCCAATTTGGAACCTCAGGTTGCTAGTGCACCGCGCCAGGGAACTTTCATCCCCCTCCGCCCGTAACCCATTCAAGGCCCTCGCTTGGCCGATCGAGTCGCGCGCTGCCTCTTGACAGTATGTAAACTATAGTTTACACTATGGATATCCGCATAACGCCGGAATTCGAGGACTGGCTCGACGGTCTGAATGCCCGCGAGCGGGCCCAGGTGGACGATCGGCTGGACCGGCTCCAGAGCTCCGACCACTTCGGCGACATGAAGCGGCTCGGGGACGACCTCCTCGAATTGCGCTGGCGCAACGGACGAAGGGTCTACTTCGCTCTGGTCGATGGCGGCGACGAGGCCGCGGCCCTCATGCTGCTGGGAGGCAGTAAGAATGGACAGGACAGGGACATCTCACACGCGCGCCGGATCCTCGAACGGGAAGCTCCGTAAGCTGGGGGCCGGGGCGCGCTCGCGTCCCTACGACCCCGCCCGCACCCTGAGCGACCCCGCCTTCGTCCAGAAGGCCATCCTCCAGGCCCTGCGCGAGGGGGACCTCGAGGCCGTCCTGGACGTCTATCGCGCCCACCTGCGCGTGCTCAACCGCTCGCGAGCCGCGCAGACGCTCCACGTCTCGCGCCAGGCCGTCCACAAGATGCTCCGTTCCTCGAGCGCGCCGTCCCTGCGCACCCTCGCCGCCTTCATGCGCCTGCTCACGCACGAAGTCGCCGCGAAGGGGTAACAGCCGTCCTGGGACGCGCGAGCGTCCCGACGGCGCCATAGGGGTAGGGGAGGGGCCGGCGGCCCCTCCCACTGCGGTGCTGTGGCCTCTCGGGTGGGGTCCGCGCCAGCCCCCTTGGGGAGGACCCGAGCGAGCAAACTCCCTCTCTCGCGAGGGCTTCAGCCCCGCGCCGTTGCGCGGGGTGCGACAGATGGTGGGCGGGTGGGTCGAGGCGCCACTTGGAGGTATGCGCCTCGCGTCGCGCATACCTCCAAGTTCCAGACCCCACGCCTCCAATCGTGTTACAATCCGCCCATGCCCACCCTCTTCCGCGCCGCCCTGACCCTCGCCCTCGCCCTCCCCTGCGCCGCCCAGCAGCGAGCGCCCAGCAAGGCCTCGCTCAACAGCTCGCTTTGTTCGGCCGTCGGGAACTGCAACGCGGCGAAGACCCGCGCGCTCCTCGCCCAGGGCGCGGACCCCAACAACGGGGAGTGCGGCGGCTTCTGGGCGAGCTGGTACGGCAACGTCGACCAAGCCCTCCGGCGCGCGAACTGCCCGATCGCGGAGACCCTCGAGGCCCTGCTGGACGCCGGTTTCGACCCCTATAGCGGCTACGTGCTGAGGGGGGCGCTGACGGGTTCCGCGGCGGACGTCGACAACCGCAAGGTGCTCGAGCTCTTCATCGATCACGGTCTCGATGTGACCCGCACCTTCGGCTACGGGGAGAAGATCTGGAGCGCCGAGCGATGGGCCAAGCAGGGGGGACACGCCTCGACCATGGAGCTCATCGAGCGGGCCGGCAAGGTCCCGCCCGAGCTTCGCAAGGCCCGCTGGCAGCGCAAGCGCGCCCAGCGAGAGGCCGAGGCCGCCGTCGCCGCCCGCCTGCCCGCCATCGAGGCCGCGCTCAAGGCCGCCGACGAGGCCAAGGCCGCCGGCAAGAGCGACGAGGTCCTGAAGCAGTACTCCGTCGCGCTCGCCACCTGTCCGCTCGGCACGGGGAAGGACTACGACCTCAAAGCCGCGCTCATCGCCTACGTCCGGACCCTGCCCGCCGCGCCCGCGCTCTCCGAGGAGGCCCGCAGGCACTTCGACCGCGCCCTCATCTTCCTCAAGAAAGCCCAGGAGTTCCGCGATTACGAGCTTGTCGTCGCGGAGCTCAACGCGTCGATCCTGCTCGCGCCCTGGTGGGCCGACAGCTACTTCAACCTCGGCCTCGCGCTCGGCAAGACCGGTGACTACGCCGGCGCCATCGCGAGCCTCAAGCTCTACCTCGCCGCCGCGCTCGACTCGCCCGACGCCGAGACCGTGCGCAAGAAGATCCTCGAGTTCGAAGTCGAGCAAGAGCTGGCGGAGAGACGATGAACGCCAAGCTCAACATCCTCGCCGTCGTCCTCCTCCTCGCCGCCACCGCCTTCATCTTCCTCCGCCAGAGCGGCGGCTTCAAGGAAGTCGACCCCGCCGCGGCCATGAAGCTCATCGAGACCCCCGGCGCGCTCATCCTCGACGTGCGCAACCCCGGCGAGTTCGCCGATGGCTACATCCAGGGCGCCAAGCTCATCCCCCTGCCCGAGCTCGAGAACCGCCTCGGCCAGCTCGGCGACAAGAAGGACGCGCCGCTCCTCGTCTACTGCGCCTCCGGCGGCCGCTCCGCCAGCGCGAGCATGCTGCTCCAGCGCTCCGGCTGGACGAACGTCTCCAACCTCAGAGGCGGCCTCCGCGCCTGGTCCGATGCAGGGTATCCCGTAGTAAAAGCGAAGTAGTCGGAGTCGGGACCGCTGCGGCTACCGGGTTGCGTCACTGGTGGGCGGGGGGGTGGTGGAGCTGGGCAGCAGGTTCAGCTCTATTGGCCTTCAACCTGAGCTGAACCTGCTGCCGCCAGACCCCACACCATCAATTCGGCTTGAAGCCTATCTTCGGCGCAGCCTTCCTGGGCTCCGCCATGAGCCGCTTGATGACGGCGAAGATCTCCATGATGCGCGCGTCGTGCCCGACGACCTTGCGCTCGAGCTCGCGCAGCTGCGCGGCCAATTCCTTGTGGAGCGAGAGAATGTCGCGCAGACGCACGAAAGCCCTCATGATGGAGACATTGACCAAGACTGCCCGCTCGCTGCGAAGCACGCTGGAGAGCATGGCGACGCCTTGCTCGGTGAAGGCGTAGGGGGGACGCCGTCGTCCACCCCAGCCGCCGCTAGACTTGGAACTTGACCCGCCAAATTGGCGGGTCAAGTTCAGGGTTTCAGCGGCCCTCAATTGAAATGAGAAGTCCTCCGGGAAGCGCTGAGGGTTGCGCTGCACGGCCCGGGTCAGATTCCATGTGCTGACACCATAGAGTTCGGCCAGGTCATAGTCCAACATGACCTTCTGCCCGCGGATGAGATAGATCTTCTGCCCGAGCTCGACGGCTTCGATATCCTTGTTCATGGCGCCCCCCTCACCATGGATTACGGGTCGTGGGCGCTGGAAGTTCCATGCGCAGGCACGGGATATGCCACGCGCCTTGATTAGGTCTTCAGCTTGAGCAGCAGGCTCAGCACGCCGAAGGCGAGCAGGGCGCCGCCGAAGCCCAGCGCGACGCGCAGGAGCCGCGAACCCCAGAGCGAGCGCTCGGGGGGAGGGCCCTTCTCGAGCTCGGCGGCCCTGGCGAAATCCTCCTTCATCCCGTTGAGGTCGCCCAGCTCGCGGCGCGCGAGCGCGCGCTGCTTGTACGCCTCCGCCCGGTTCGGGTCGAGCCGGATGGCCGCGGAGGCGTCCTCCTCCGCCTGCTTCCACTCCTTGAGCTGGAGATGCGCGAGCGAGCGGGTGAGCAGGGCCTCGGTGGCCAGCGGCTGGAGCCACAGCGCCCGCGTCGAGTCCTTCACCGCCAGGTCGAAGCGTCCGTCGAGCCGGTGGGCGGCGGCGCGCACGATGTAGGCGAGGTAGTTCTTCTGGTCGGCCTGCAGGGCGAGGTCGGCGAGCTTGAGCGCGGCCGAGGCGTCGCCCACGGCGAGCTTCGCCTGGGCCCGTCGCGTGAACGCGATCGAGTCCGCCCCGATCCCTCCGGTGTAGGCGGGCAGCGCGGGCAGGTCGGTCGCGCTCGCGTCCGCCGGGGCTCCCCGGCCCGGCGTGGCGTTCGCGCGCTCCTGCACGGCCCGCGCCCGCTCCGAGCCCGGGTTCATCTTGAGCGCGGAAGCGGCGTCCTTCTGCGCCTCGCCCGTCTCCTCGCGGCCGATCTGCGCCCAGGCGCGCTGGACGAGCGCCTCGAGCGAGGCGTCGAGCTCCTTCTCGAGCGCGGCGGTCTCGTCCTTGACCGCCTCCTCGTGTTTGCCCATCGCCTCGTTCGCCTTGCCGCGCAGGACGTAGGGCCCCGCTCCCGGCGCGCCGTTCTCGATGGCCATGCCCGCCGCGCTCGCCGCGCCCGCGTAGTCCTTCATGCCCAGGCGCGTGAGCGCGTCGTTGAGGAAGAAGGCCGCCTTCTCGGGGGCGCTGCGTCCGATGGGCGGTCCCGGGTCGCGGGCGGGGACCGCTTCGCGGGGAGGCGGGGCCGCCGGTCCGCGCTCCGGCGACGGCTTCGCGCCTGGCGGCCGTCCCCGCTCCGCCGCGCCGCCGGGCAGCGCGCCCGGCTCCCGCGTCCGGCCGAAGTCCGGGGCTTTGATGTTCCCAACGCCCTTGGCGACGCCCCGGGGGTCGAGCAGGTTCGCCAGCGCGAGGGCCGTCTTGTCCTTCGGGTCGGCCCCGAGGGCCCGCTTCGCGTCGGCGAGCGCGCCCGCTTTGTCGCCGGCCGCGTTCTTCGCCAGCGCGCTCAGCGAGAGCGCCTTCGCGTCGTTCGGGTCGGACTTGAGCGCCGCGTTCGCGTGCTTGGCCGCGGCCGCGTTGTCGCCTTCGGCCAGCGCCTTCTGGGCGGCCAGCTTGTTGGCCTGAGGGTTGTTAGGGTCGAGCGCCAGGGCGCGCTGGATGTAGGGTGCCGCGGACTGCGGGTCCTGGGAGTGCGCCGCCTCCTGGGCCGCCGTCACCTGCGCTTCGACCGAGTCCGGGAAGAGCGTCGCGACTTTCGCCGCCTCGCCGGGATGCGCGGGCGGCTTGCCCGGGGGCGTCTCGCCGCCGCCGTCCTCCTCGCCCGCGCGGGCCTTGAGTTCGGCCAGGCAGTCCTTCACCCGGGCGAGCCGGCTCTCGCGCTCCGCTTTCGGCATGTCCCGGTTCTGGCTGATGAGGTCGGCGTTCTCGTTGAGCAGGTCGTGGAGCTGATCGTCCGAGTAACCGTCGAGCCCGCCCGCACCGCGCGTGAGCGGAGGGAGCAGGAGCATGAGGAACGCGAGCGTCAGTCGGAGCGTCACGCCCGCCCGCCCGCGTTCATGCTAGGAGCCTTCGGGGGGGACGATGCGCGCGTGCTGGTCGGCGACCTTCTTCCAGCGCCGCTGCTCCTGCGCGACGCGCTTGCCGTGCGGATCGGAGGGCAGGAAGATGGAGCCCACGATGGTCCACGGGTCGGCGTCGCCGCCGAGCTTGCGCTTCTCGACCTCGTACTCGGCGATCCACCAGAGGATGCTCGCGCGCGGGTTCATCATGTCCGAGCGCTTGGGCTCGCGGCCGAGCAGCGCGCGCACCGCCTCCGGATGGTCACGGCAGAAGCCCCAGTTCGCGTCAGTGAGGCCCTCGGCCGTCATGTCGCCGACCGTGAGCTTCATCCACGGCTTGAGGCTCGACGCATAGTCCCAGTTGGCCAGCGCGAGCCGCCAGGGGATGCCGTGTTCGTGGAGGTTCTTGGCCGCGAACGCGCTGAGCTCCGGGTCCGCCGTCTTCGGGTTGCGCGCCGTCCAGATCTTGTGCATGTCGCGCGCGGCCGCCGCCCACGCCGGCGCCGCGCCGGGCAGGACCTCGTCCTTCCTCTCCGGAGAGAGCGCCTTGCCCATCGCGTTCATCCTCTCGCCGATGGCCTTCGACTTCTCAGGGCCCAGCGGGCCGGCCGCGGCGGACGCGCCGGCGCCCGCGGCTCCGTCCTTCCCGGCGGGGGCCGACGGCGGGGGGAAGTACTTCGCGTACGCGCTCTTGAGGCCCTTCACCGGCAGGAGCTCGGCGAGCGCGTCGAACGCCTTCTCGCGCTCGGCCGCGCCCTTCTCTTCGGGGGGATCCTTCAGGGAGGCGATGAAGCCGCTCACCTTCTTGAGTGCCGCCGCCTGCTCGCTCAGGTCCCGGGTCTTGGCCAGCGCCTTGACCGCTTCGAGGGTGCGCGCGCAGTCCTTGCGCCCCTCCGGGATCGAGCCCACTTTCATGCAGGCGATCAGCGCGGTGCGCACCTTCGCCTGGGTCTGGATGTTCTTCGCTTCATCGGCCGTCGGTCCCTGCGCCGAGGCCGCTACCGCTAGCGCCAAAACGAGGTTTATCGCTCCCATAAATTGAATTATTGACCCGAAAATCCGCCCTGTCAACGGCCCCCCCAGCTGTTATCCCCTCTGGGAGCCGCAACCTCAGCCGCCGCCGGTTCCCGTAACTATAAGTCTGCGGCGGCATGGCCCGCCGCACCTTAGCGGAGGGTGACAGCCATCCTGGGCCGCGAACCGCGGCCCGAAGGCGCCAGAGGGGGGAACCCCCCATGGCGAGCACCCGAGCGAGCAAACTCCCTCACTCGCGAGGGCTTCCGCCCCGCGCCGTTGCGCGGGGTGCGACAGAGGGTGGGTGGGCCCGGGTATTCCGGAGGCTGGTTCGTCACTATTAGTGTTCGACCTGTGACGAACCGGCCGACCGATACCCCACACCATCACGAGTGCTACAATCCGCCCATGCCCCTGATTCTTCGTTGGTTGTTAGCCATCCTCATCCTCCCCTTCAACGTCCTCGTCCTGGTCCCCGGCCTCCTCCTCTTCTCACCCCTCTCCCGCCACGTCGGGAGAGGGGTGGGGGGTGAGGGGCTCGACGGCCTCGCTACCAGTTTCTGGTCGTACAGCTTCGCGAGGCCGGGCGAGCCGCGCTTCTTCCTTGCGGCACTCATCGCCCTCCTCGGCATGGCGCTCTCCGCCTGGACCGTCGGGCTCTTCGTGAAGTTTGGGGAAGGGACGGCGGCGCCGTGGGATCCGCCGAAGAAGTTTGTGGTGAGAGGGCCTTATCGGTACGTCAGGAATCCGATGATCATCAGCGTGTTTGTGGTGCAGTTGGCGGAGGCGATTTTTGCGGGGTCGTGGGTGGTGGGTGGGTGGATGGTGACATTCATCGTGATGAACCTTTTCTACATCCCGCTCATAGAAGAAAAGGGACTCGAAGCGCGCTTTGGCGATGATTATCGAGCCTTTAAGGGTGCGGTGCCACGATGGATTCCGAAGGGGGGCTGGAGTTGAGGTTTCCCGGCGAGCTGCCCCTTATTAGGTCTTTACGTGCCGAGACCGAAGTAACGTGTAAAGAAGACGAGCAGGCGGTTTAGAACCGCTCGTTTCTTGGTCGCGTGGGCGTCGTCAGGTGAGAAGCGGGAAGCGGGTGGAAGGATTTTTGTGATGGCGACGCCCGTCGTCGGGATGGCGCCGTCGCGAAAGGCATCCTCGATGAAGGCTTTCGTTTTCTTTGCGTCCAGGCCTTCCTCAGAGATGATGCGCGCAAGTTCCATCTCCCTTTTGGCGGCGATAAATGCGGTCCAGGCATTGCCCATGGCCTTGGCCGTGGTGACGGAGTCCACGAACTGCTCGATGAGGTCCTTCTTATCGCGCAGGGAGGGGCTTGAGTCAACGGAGCGCCCGATGCTGGCGCGGATTTCTGCCTTAGCGTCTTCTCCCTTCGCCTTCAGGTACTTCTCGACGAGCATTAGGATGTAATCGACGTTAACTTCGACTTGCTTGACGAGCTCGAGTTCGAAGACAAGGTCGTCATTGATGGGTTCCTTGTCGGCTTGGGCCGCGCCGCGCAGCTCCGCGTGTATGTTCAAGTAGAGGCTCTGGTAGTCCTGTAAATCGCGTTCGGAAAGCGTAGCGTCGCCCGCGAACTCGTCGAAGGCCACGAGGATATTGCGCACGCGAAGGATTTTGCCGAAGAGCTTGACGAAGTCCTTCTTGGCAGTTTCGCCGGGAATGGCTTGGCCGACGGGGAAGCTTTGGGCGAGCTCGGCGATGAGCTTCGCGTATTCAGCGTGATACTCGGCGTAGGGCTTAAGAAGAATGATGCCCGTGGCGTCCTTGTTGCCAAACAAGGCCAAGGCGTCGTTGGTTGACTGCTCCAAATCGCGGAAGGTGACGATGTTACCGTAGGTTTTGACGGAGTTTAAGATTCGATTGGTGCGCGAGTAGGCTTGGATCAACCCGTGCGCGCGTAGGTTCTTATCCGCCCAAAGGGTGTTGAGCGTGGTGGCGTCAAAGCCTGTCAGGAACATGTTGACCACGATGACAATGTCCAGATCGCGGTTTTTAAGCCGCTGGGAGAGATCCTTGTAGTAGTTCTGGAACCTTTCGGCGGTGTCGAAGTTCGTGCTAAACAGTGCGTTGTAATCCTTGATTGCGTCGTCCAAGAAATCGCGGGAACTTTTGTCCAAGCCGGCAGTTTCGAATTCTTCTTCGCCCAGCAGGCCGTCGGGGGTCTCCTCGTTGGCGGCGAAACTGTAGATTAGGCCCACCTTGAGTCGCCGGCCCTTGGGGCACGCCTCTTGCTGCTTCTTGAACTCGGCGTAGTAGCGCTTTGCGGCCTCGATGGACGCGGTGGCAAACAAAGAGTTGAACCCACGCTTGGTCTTCTGCTCGAAATGCTCGCGGATGTAGGCCACAACCTGCTCCACGCGTTTGGGCGAGATCAGGGCCGTCTCCGTGTCTATCGCCGGGACCCTCTTGGCCTTGATGACTGGGGCGGCCTTGATGGTGTTGATGAAATCAATGCGGAAGGGTAGGACATTCTTGTCGTTGATGGCGTCGACGATGGTGTAGGTGTGCAGACCGTCGCCGAAGGCCTGCTGGGTGGTGCGCAGGCGCTGGCTGCCCCCTGAACGGGCGTTCTCGGCAAAGATGGGCGTGCCGGTGAACCCGAAGAGGTGGTAGCGCTTGAAGACCTTGGTGATCTCGGCGTGCATGTCGCCGAATTGGCTTCGGTGGCACTCGTCAAAGATGATGACTATGTGCTCGTCGTAAACCGGGTGTTTCTTATATCCGGAGACGAAGCGGCTGAGTTTCTGGATCGTGGTGATAATGATCCGGGCGTTCGGGTCCCCAAGCTGACGCTGTAAGACAGCCGTCGAGGCGTTGGAGTCGGCCGCGCCCTTCTCGAAACGGTCGTACTCCTTCATGGTCTGGTAGTCCAGGTCCTTGCGGTCCACCACGAAGAGCACCTTGTCGAGGCCCTCCAGGCGGCTGGCAAGACGCGCCGTCTTGAAGCTCGTCAAGGTCTTGCCCGAGCCCGTGGTATGCCACACATAGCCGCCCGCGTCCGTCGTGCCGAGCTTCTTGTGATTTGTGGAGATGGCGATGCGTTGTAAAATGCGCTCGGTGGCGGCGATCTGGTAGGGGCGCATGACCAGGAGCTTGCGCTCAGAGTCGAAGACGCAATACCTGGTCAGGATATTGAGCAGGGCGTGCTTGGCGAAGAAGGTCTTGGTGAAGTGGGGCAACTCCGTTATCGGCTTGTTACGCGCGTCGGCCCACCAACTCGTGAAGGCGAAGCTGTTTGAGGTCTTTTTGCGAAAACGCGAGCGGCGCAGTTCTGCCAGGTGGCCGTCGCGCACGGTGTTGCTGTAATACTTGGTGAGCGTTCCATTGCTGATGACGAAGAGTTGGACATACTCGAAGAGGCCGGAGCCCGACCAGAAGCTGTCGCGCTGGTAGCGGTCTATCTGATTGAAGGCTTCTCGGATATCTACGCCCCTCCTCTTGAGCTCGACATGGACCAGCGGCAGGCCGTTGACCAAGATGGTTGCGTCGTAGCGGTTCTTGCGCTTGCCTTCCGCCCCGTACTGGTTGATGACTTGGAGGCGGTTTTCGTGGATGCGTTCCTTGTTGAGTAGGTAGATGTTTTTGACGCTGCTGTCGTCGCGCTTCAGGATTTGGACGTGGTCTTCCTGGATACGCGCGGTCTTCTCGATGATGCCGTCGTTGGCCCCGGCGATCTTTTCCTTGAAGAAACGTTCCCATTCATTGCTGGTGAACTTGATGTCGTTGAGCTCCTCAAGCTGTTCACGCAGGTTGGCGATCAGATCGTTCTCGCTCTTGATGGGTAAGTATTCGTAGCCTTGAGCCGCAAGGCGTTCAATAAAATCCTCTTCCAAGGCGGCCTCGCCTTGGTAAGCCTTCTCGCGGACCTGGGATTCGGGGATGAATTCAGCGACGACGGTGCTCTCATCGGAAAGCGCGATGGGGCTGTAGCGGGGAGCTCGTTCGCTCACGCGGCAGCCTCGAAGGTTAGCAGGCGGTCGCGGTAATGCTCGTACTGCTTGCGTCGCGTAGCGATCTCGGCGTGCAGACCATGGGCCAGGTCATTGGTGAGCGCGTCGAACTTGTCGAGGATGGCCACGATGCGAGCTTGCTCGGCAAGGGGTGGAACGGGGATGTGAATCTTCTGTAGCCCCTCGCTAGAGATGCGAATCATTTTCGCGCCCGCAGCAAATTTGACCTTTTGCTTACTGAAAGAAGTTGACTGGAAAAAATAAGCCATATACTTTGGGTTCAGCGAATGGCTGAAGATATAGCAATCATCGTGAACAGCGACATCATTCTTGCCTAGCCAGGCGACCGCCTTGCCGATGTCCGTGGTGTTTTCCCCTGTTCCGGCAATCACTAAATCACCTGTCTTAGCCATACGAAGAGTTGGTCCTAATTCGGAGCGCACAAATGATTTGGTTCGCTGGGCAGACAAGCCGTAATGAGTGTAAATCTCTCCGTAATGGATGCATCCAATTCCTGACTCGACGAAATCCTTGTTCGTGAATCGTCGCCCTCGCCTGAATTCTCCAACCTCACCCAGCGTCGCCCATCTTACGGTCTCTCTCTCTCTCTCTCTCTCTCTCATAGCGTCGAAGGTCAAGAGAGAATCGCGGTAGTGTCTGTACTGCTGCCGTCTCGCTTCCAGCTCCGCTTCCAGCTCCGCTTCCAGCTCCGCTTCCAGCTCCGTAAAGATATTAAGAGCTCTCACGATTTCATGCTGGATCTCAAGGGGAGGGACGGGGACGCGATAGACGCGAATCATTTGCAGGTTCAAACCGCCGCGTGCGCCAGCGCCAGACGACACGCTGCGCAGTTGCTGGTACTGGGTCTGCAGGTAATGGTAAAGGAAATCGCTGCTCATTGAGTCGCTGCAGATAATTGAGCATAGCGATTGATTTGTGCAGAGCGCGAGGCGAGTTCTGGCGACCATCCCCCGAGTCTTGCCTTGCCCCGCCAGGGCGATGACGACAGCATTGGGGGGCACCATCTTTGTGCTGCAGGAGTCGTAGGCGGCCTGAGTTATTTTCTTGTCGGTGTCATAAACTGTTCCCTTGTTGACTTCACCCGAGCTCATCCAGGGGATAGTTCCGTTTTCCCAGTAGGTAAGCACTCCAGATGCCGGTGTCGCACCGGCGAAACACTCCGCAATCTCTCCGATGGCCTTGAATTTCATGCCCTTCGGGCAGAGCTTGGCGATGAGCTTGCCGATGTGGCTCACACTCGACCGCCTTCTAAATCGGCGACAATGGCGTCTATTTGTGTGCGGAGCTCGGTCTGGCGCTTTACGATGTGCACAATGCTGGCATTCAACGCCTTGATGTCAACGGCTTCGCGCGTGTCCTTCTGCTCGACGTATGAAGAGACAGAGATATTGTAGTCGTTCTCCTCGATGGCCTTGTTGTTTACCAGCTTGGCGAAGTGGGCGGCATTCTTGCGCGAGATAAAGGCGTCCAGGATCTTCTCGCGGTTCTTGTCGGTCAGCTTATTCTTGTTGCCGACGCGGATGAGCTCGGCGGAGGCGTCGATGAAAAGAATTTTGCTGTCGCGCTTGGATTTCTTGAGCACGATGACGCAGGTGGCGATAGTGGTGCCGAAGAAGAGGTCGGGCGGGAGCTGGATAACGGCGTCGATGTAGTTGTTGTCGATGAGGTATTGCCGGATTTTCTGCTCCGCGCCGCCGCGATAGAGTACGCCCGGGAACTCGACGATGGCCGCCGTGCCATCCGTGGCGAGCCAGCTCAAGATGTGCATGGTGAAGGCAAGGTCGGCCCTGCTCTTGGGCGCCAGCACGCCGGCGGGGGCGAAGCGCGAGTCGTTGATGAGGATTGGGTTGGAGTCGCCGGCCCACTTGATTGAATATGGGGGGTTTGAAACGATGGCCTCGAAAGGCTCGTCGTCCATGTGCGCAGGATCGGTCAGCGTGTCGCCGTGGGCGATGTCGAACTTCTCGTAGCCGATGTCGTGCAGGAACATGTTGATGCGGCAGAGGTTGTAGGTGGTGAGGTTGACTTCCTGGCCGAAGAAGCCCTGGCGGACCTTGCCTGGCCCCAGCACCTTGGAGAATTTCAGCAGAAGCGAGCCTGAGCCGCAGGCTGGGTCGTAGACCTTGTTGACCGAGGTCTTGCCGGCAACGGTGATGCGGGCCAGAAGTTCCGAGACCTCCTGCGGGGTGTAGAACTCGCCGCCGGACTTGCCGGCGGTGGAAGCATACATCTGCATGAGGTATTCGTAGGCATCGCCGAACAGGTCGATGCTGGCGCCTGAGACGGAGCCCAGCGGCAGGTCGCCGATGGCATCTAGAAGCTTGACCAGCTTCTCGTTGCGCTTGGCCACCGTGTGGCCGAGCTTGGCGCTGTTGACGTCCAGGTCGTCAAAGAGACCTTTGAGGTCGTCCTCGCTGTCGGTGCCTTGCGCCGAACCTTCGATGGCCTTGAAGATCTTGGAGAGCGTCTCATTGAGGTTTGCGTCTTGGCGGGCGCGCTTGCGCACGTTGGCGAAAAGCTGGGAAGGAAAGATGTAGAAGCCTTTCTCGGCGATGGTCGCCTCGCGGCCGCGCTTGGCGTCTTTGTCGCTTAAGGCGACATAATCGAAGTTCCTGTGGCCGGCCTTACGCTCCTGCTCGTTGAGGTAACCGGCCAGGTTCTCCGAAATGAAACGGTAGAACAGTATGCCGAGCACATAGGTCTTGAAGTCCCAGCCGTCCACGCTGCCGCGCAGGTCGTTGGCGATGCGCCAGATGGTCTTATGGAGCTCGGCCCGCTCGATCTCTTTTGCTTCGGCCATGCATGGATATTAAGTAATTTGGACGTGCCCGGGGAGACTGACAGCGAGGATCTTCTCTAAGGTCTCTTCCGGCACGGGGCCCGGGGTCAACTTACTGGGCTCAGTGGAATAGTCGGCCTGCTGGATTAAAGAGCAACGCCATCCGAGTGCAGTCGCGGAGAGGGCGTGGGATTTAAGAGCCCGAGCGGGACTTTGGTAGAATGATGCTGTGCTTGTGTTTATTGACGAGAGTGGCGATACCGGCCTGAAAATGGCCGAGGGCTCTAGTGAGTTCTTTGTTGTCGCTCTCGTCATATTTGAGGATTACGAAAAAGCAAACGCTTGTGATCAGAGAATCGGGCTACTGAAGGAGGAACTGGGACTACACCCAAAGGATGAGTTCAAGTTCAGCAAACTCTCCAGGGACAAAAGGGAAGCTTTTTTCAGAGCAGTAGTCCCATACCCGTTCTGCTATTTCGGGATCACGATACAGAAGAAAAAACTTCGCGGGGAAGGGTTCAAGTTTAAGGAGTCGTTTTATAAGTGCGTATGTAAGTATGTTTTTCAGAACGCTGGAACTCACTTGAGAGATGCAATCGTTGTCATCGATGGCAGTGGGTCACGTGAATTCAAGAGACAGCTTGGCAACTATCTCAGACGAAATACCGACGATGGGGCGATTAGAAACGTGAAGATGCAGTCATCGCACAACAACTATCTGATTCAATTGGCGGACATGGTTGTTGGTGCAATCCATAGGAGTTTTGCTAACAACAAACCAGACAAGGAAGTCTACCGGGACCTGATTCGGCGGAAGGAAAAGAATGTCCAACTCTGGCCAAAATGATGCCACCACCCCTATCCTTGCGGAACGCCGCATTGGCTTGCGACAGTTCGGGGTGGTGGCGCTTCCATCCCTAGGATAGATTAGTTATTGTCAACTCGCAAGGGTCTTTCGGTCAAGTTGACAGAAATTCTTCACACCCAGACCCAATCTGCGCAATATAACGCACTTCTAGCTGTCGACCGCGGTTGTCGACATGACTCGTCGACGAGAATCAGGCGTCGGTCGACTAGACCATTTTTGTCAACTCTGCCCCGAAACGGGCTCCCTATGGCACCCGCGGCGCGCGTCGACCAGGGAGTTCCTCTCAACTCGACCCCGGGACCAGCTTAGCCTGACGGTGCCTGGCACTTAACTAATTGAACTAACTTGAAACGAGAGCCCCTGCCATGCATGGCGGGGGCTTCTTCTTTGTGGATCGGGGAGGGTGCTACTGCGCGCGTCGAAGAAAAATGGCGTCTCGGTGGAATTCGAGACGCCGTTGCTGGATGTGAGTGAAGGGCTTCACAATCACCGAATTTTCATCTCGAACTCCCATCTTTGCGAGTGACTCACGGTCGGCGATGGGGGAAATGAGTAGCGCGCCGGTGTCCTTAAAGCTGATGTGCCCCTTATCGAAGAGATGGTCGATGGAAGGTGTAAGGAGCAGGCCGTTCTCCCCATCGAGGCGTTCCTGATTGTCACTGTGGCGCCAGGGCTTAATGTGGCTGCCGATAAGATGGTTGAGGTTCCGGACTCCAGTAATCCGGCAAGAATCCTCGATCGCCTGAACATTCGCCTTAAAGATCCCCTGTCCAACACGAGCCGTAACTAGAGCCTTCTTCTCGGTTGCCTTCAGCTTTGCATCGTGTTGGATCTCGTCTTGGAGATGGTCTTCCCATTCTTTGACTGGCGCCTGCTTGGGAATGGTCGGGAGTGCGTTTCGCGCGAGTTCCGCGGCTGTGCCTAGCAATATCATCTGTGCCTCTTCCCCGATGAGGCCCCCGAGGACTTCAGCAAGTTGCCGTGATATAGAAAAAAGGTAACTCATGTTGCCACGGCCACTTTGCTGTAACGGGGAGTTCTTTGGGGGAAGAAGAGGGGCAAGAAGGCTGATGTGCTCGCGGGGGCATACTCGATTGCGAAGCTCAATGAACTTAACATCGATTCGCCAACCATGCTGATCCCATCGATGTCCTTTGAGGGGGAAATCTTCGGGCATTATGCAGTCGTAGGCCGGAGATATCGCGATTCCGACGGCTGCAATCTTGCTGTGGCAGAAAGAGAAAATTACGTCGCCAGGGGAGACTTCGCGCATGTTGTCATAGAACACGTAGCGGGTCCCATCTGTGCGACGTTTAGGCGCCCACATGAGGCCGCCGCCAACTTCTTGGCGGTACGTTTTGTTTTGGCTGACCCACCAATATCGCATAGAGGTTCGCTCAGGCAGAGTATACGGCAGCGAGCGGTGCTTCGCTAGAGGCAAGGGCGTGTGTTCGTAACATGACGCGCTGTACTGGACCTTAAGAAGATTCAGCATCAACGATGCTCAATATAACACCTTGTTATGGACTGGAGGGTGCTGATACTTTATGCTGGCTCAACATGCTTTCGAGGGATTCATATCCCATCATGTAGAGGTCAGATGAGAAACACCACTAGAAATATTCAGTTATTTGCACTCCACATTAGACTTCCCCAGGGGAAAACAGATTACCAGGAAACAATAGCGGCTGTCGGTTCCATGTCAGCGCAGAGCCGAATCATTGATGTTGGAAAGAATAGGTTGTTGGGGATATCAGAATTTGTAATGCAAGGGCAGAAAGCGCGCATTATTGCACATGAGGGTGAGCCAGGCGAATTCCCATTGATTTTCAATACACTCACTGCTCGAGATCGGGTCGGCAGATTAAAAGAGGAGGAGGTTCTTGCTCATAAGACGCACTGCATATTCGATGCCGCAAAGCGCCTCGCAGTCATTGAATACAATCACAAGGGAGCAAAGGCGGAGCGGATCGGGGAAGCACTTGAACAGCTTCTGCGCCGGATCGAAAAATATCGAGGTGTGACCGTAGAGCTGAATCCCCAGGCTGATGAGAGTTTTCTTGCCGCCATCGAGCGGTTTGAGCGCGTTAGAATGGCGAGTCTCAAGATTGCGCGGCCCAACCTCGACTGGAATGATCATTTCAACAATCTTACGGCGATCGGAGCGGACTCAGAAGGGGAAAAAATTGAGGTGGTTGTTTCTGCCGCACGTTCAGCCTCTCTCTCGAAAACAGCGGGCGTTATTCAGTACATAAAGGATCTAGCCCGAGAGGGATTGAGTGTCCTGAAAGGTGCTCGTGTGTATGGGGTTCGAGAGGGGGAGGCATCTGCTACAACAATATCTTTGGGAAATTTTATAAGGCATCAGCGGGTATATGTGCGACTTGGGGCGGGGCATCAAGTAGACCGCGGAGATATTTTTTCGAAGATGGAGGAATTCCTGGACACGCATCAGGCGCGAGGGAGCGATGCTTAAGAGTCTCTGGCAGTACTTTAAAATTGATGTCTGGCGGCATATTCGATCGATAATTTTCTCTGTCGAGATTCTTGTGAGCATATTAGGTGGCATTGGGGTTCGTTGTGCGTCTCATCTCGGGCTATTGGATTTGGCAAAGCTCGATGCAATGATTTCGGCTCTACTCACCTATGCCACAATTTCATTTGGATTTTGCGTTGCGGCCATATCGATAGTTATTAACATCCCCAATCCAAGATTCGCACGGAAGTTGGCCAATTCGAAACTGAAAGCAAAGAAAGCCGATCTCAATGCTTATAGTGATTTGCTTTTCATCTTTAGTTGGACAGCCATGTGGCATTGGTTGTTGATCGTCCTTGTGTTGATTGTGCAGCTATGGAAACCAGCTGCCTGGAAAGGTTGGCACTTTCTCGTCCTAGGCTTCATAACTATATATGCGCTCTGCTTGTTCCTCATAATGCTCCTCGCAATCACGCAGTTCGGCAGTGCATATATTCAAGATATTCGTGATAATGAAACATCCTGACGATGGCCTGACGGTGTCTGCCTTACGGTGCCTGGCACTTAACTAATTGAACTAACTCGACGCGAGAGCCCCTGCCGAGGAAGGCGGGGGCTTTTGTTTTGGATGAAGGCGCCGGGTTTGGCGGCAGTAGGTTCGGCACTGGGGGAAGGCTGATAGTGCCGAACCTACTGCCAGGCGCCACCGCCCACCCGCCCGCCGCAACGGGGCGCCGCGGCTGCTCAGGGCACAACACTTGATCGCGCTGGTAACGGGAGGGTTGTAGGTTCGAGTCCTATACGGCTTATGGTGCCTGTGATGGTGCCCCCTACCCCTGCCCCTTCGGCGGCACCCCAGCCCTGATAGTGCCGCGATCGCACTCGGTAAGGAAACTAATAGTGCGAACTCGCAGGAAGGGGAGATAAGGGACTGAAATTGGCGTGATCCTTCTATTGAATCCCGGCGCTTCCGGACCAATACTATCTGCCATGGTGCGGTATCTGACGCTGGAGCGGGAATTCGTGCTTAAGTGGCGCGTGGGGATACGGACGGCGGGGCTCATCGCGGGGACGGCGCGGCGCTTTCCGGCGCACATCGAGTACGCCTGCGGCGAGTTCAAGGCGAACGCGCGCGACGTGATGCAGCTCCACCTCATCACGCTCATGGCGGTGGGGGAGGACTTCCTGACCCGCCACGACATCTTCACCCACACGGCCGTGGGGCGAGGATCAAGCTCCTCATCCAGGGGCCCGAGGCGGTGGCGAACGATGCGCTGGCCGAGTTCACGGACCTCTTCACCTGCGGCCCGGTGATGAGGCGCTGCACGCATCTCTCCTGTCCCTCGACGCCGATCCTGCTCGGCTACACGAAGGACGTGATCCAATACGGCTGCTCCTACTGGCACTATTGGGAGATCGAGCGGCATCCGCAGCCGAAGCTGACGGAGTACGTCGTTAATTAGGGCGTCGGGGTGGGGAAACGAAAGGCCCCCTTGCGGGGGCCTCTTGTGTTTGTGGGGGGCGCGGCTTTCACGCCGACTTTATGAGATCGATGAGGATGTTGTGGATCGAGTGGGAAAGGCCCGGCCCGCAGATCGACTTCGTGTGATCGTACACGTGGCAGTAGATGAGGCTGCTGATGAAGACGACGGGCCACACGGACGGTGGATGCGTCAGAGCGAATATGAGGGAACTGAGGATGGCGGCGGTCCTTCGACTGCTGAAGCGCTGAGCGAGGCCGTAGAGCACCCCGCGGTAGAGGAACTCTTCCCAGAACGCCAGCAGGACCGTGGAGATGACCCCGCGGCCAAGGACCGACGGGACGATGGAAAGCCGCGCCAGGGCGACGCCCCCATGCATGGCGAGGACGAAGAGATGGGAAATCCCGAACGAGAAGACACCACAGCCTCCGCCGATCCCAAGGACTTCTCGCCAACTCGTGGGGAGCGCGACCCCCAGCGCTTTCCAGGATCCCTGCAGCTTCTTCGCCCAGAAGCCGAGGGCGATGATGGCGGCGCACCAAAGAACATAGGATGCCGCCGCGCCGCCCAGCAGAACGACGTTGCCGAAACCCTTGAGCCGCCGTACCTGCTCGAGGAGCAGCGCGTAATGCGGAATCAGCGTGATGCCGACGGCGATGACGGCGAATCGAAGGAACTCGCGCCAGGACGGTCGGGGGCTGTCGATCGGGTCCGGCATGGGCGATATCCTATTGATTCTCCTGCTCCTTCTGCCACTCGCCTAACGGTGCCTGGCACTTAACTAATTGAACTAACTCGACGCTGAAGCCCTCGCCACATACGGCGGGGGCTTTTCTATGCCCCCTTCCCCTGCCCCTTCCCGCAGGAAGGGGAGATAAGGAACTGTAGCGAGAGTGATCCTCGATTGCGTGGGGTCTGGAACTTGGAGGTATGCGCGACGCGAGGCGCATACCTCCAAGTGGCAACTCAACCCACCCGCCCGCCGGGTGCGCGTCCCGGTAGCTGTAACGTCTTTCGGAACGGCGACTACTTCACCCGGCTCATCTGCTCTTCGAGGTCCTTGGAGATCTGTTCGTTGACCCAGCCGGACTCGTCGTCGGTGCGCTTGCCGACGGTCTCCTGCAGGGCGGTGAGTTTTGAGAGGACGGGGTGGAAGGCGTTCAGGGCGGAGGAGACGGAAGACTCCGAGCTCAGACTGGAGAAGAGCCCGAAGAGCGGGGGGAGGAAGAAGTCGAGCGCGCCGCCCATGTTCCCGCTGACGGAATCCCGGTCCTTGGAGGGGAGCGAGGGGACCAGGCCTTCGGACTTCATGGTCTCGTCGGCGGCCAGCGCCGAGACGAGGTCGGGCAGGCGCTTGAGCGCGGAGTTGGCCTCCGAGATGTTCGAGGAGGCGGATGAGGCGGCGGAGGCGGCGAGGGCGCGGTACATGAAGCTGTGGTCCTCGTACTCGATGTAGCTCTCGGACCGGCTGCCGCCTTTGCCGTCGCTCACGGTGCGGTACTTGGTCACGGCGACATGGGTGTTCGCCGCGGCGAGGGCGAGGTTCATCTGCTCGCTGTGCAGGTTCGAGAGGGCGTCGTCGAGGGAGCGGCGGATGCCCTCGGCGATGCCGACGACCGGCGCGACCTTTTGTTCATGGAGCGCGTGCAGGCGGTCGTAGCGGTCGCGATGGCTCTTGAAGTCGGCGCGCTCGGAGTAGAGGCGGTCGCTGACCCGCCCGCGCATGTCCTCGTTGGTCCGCGTGAACAGGCCCTTCTCGGCGTCGAGCTCGGTCTTCTGGACGGAGGCGAGGTCCCGGCGTGCCTTGAGCAGGTTCTTCTCGAGCTCCCCGCCGAAGAGAGAGGGGACGACTTTTTCAAAGGCGTCGATGTCCGCTCGGACATGCTCGACGGCGCGCTGGGTCTTCACCGACTCGGCGCTCATGGCCTTGAGCTGGAGCGCGAGCTTCCCTTCGAAGCCGGTCTCGACGGCCGGGCCTTCCTCGGCGGCGAGCCGCTCTTTCCATGTGCCGGGGAGCTCGCCGCCGATGCGCTCGTAGGGGTCCTTGGAGACCATGTTCTCGCCGAGCCGGCCGCGGGCGACGATGAGCCCGTCGTAGGCGACGAGGCGCTCGGCCTTCTTGACCGAGTCCTTCGTCACGGACTCGACCGTGTCGGAGCGGGCGGTCTTGGCTTTGCGGATGCGCTCCTCCATGCGGCCGCGGCGGGCGGAGGCGCCGTCGGCGATGAGGCGCAGCATGGCCGCGTCGCTCGAACGGCGGGCGGAGTCGAGGCGCGCGATGTCCTTCGCGCTTTTGGACTTGGTCCACTCGCGGTTGAGGCGGACGGAGCGGTAGTAGATCGCGCCCAGGGCGGTGAAGCCGGCGGCCAGGATGCCGCCGGCGACGTACTGGGCCGTGACCGGTTCGGGGATGAAGAAGAACGCGGCGGCGGCCGCCGCGAGGGTGACGGTGCCGATGGCGGCGATCTTGAGCCAGGGGGAGACGCCGGACTTGGTCTTAGGCTCAGCGTCGGGGGCCGGCGGCTCCTCCGCGTCCGCCGCGCGCGCCTTGCGCTGCTTGCTCTTGGCCAGGCGCGAGCTCTTGGGCGCGGCCGACCCCGCGGACTCGGCCTGCACGACGAGGTCGGAGTCGGGGCGGGTCTTGGCGTTGTCGTAGGTCGTGCCGAGCTCGGCGGAGGTTTGGGCGGCGCTTTTGCGCGAGCCCTTCCCCTCTTCGAGGGATGCGCCGAGCTTCCGCAGCGATTCTTGAGCTGCAGCCTTCGAAGCGGCCGTCGGCGCGGGCGAGACCTCGGCTGCCGGGAGGGGTTTGAGGCCGGCGGCCTTACGCAGACCGCGGCCCTTGGGCTGGGCGGCGGCTTTCGCCGGGGCGGCGACGGGAGTCGGGACGGCGGTCTTGAGCAGGGCGGGCGAGACGGGGGTCGTCAGGTTCGGGAGCGGAGCGAGCGGCATGGCCGTCGGTCCGTTGAGGTTGAGGTTCGTGGGGACGGTCGCCGCCGCGCCGGCCTGGCCCGAGACTCCGACGACCGCGCTCGCGCCGGCGGCTGCGGCCGCGCTCTCAGCGGCGGCCTGGCAGAAGCCGGGGCCGGGGAGAGCCAGGACGAGGGAGAGGGAAGTGAGGATCGAGAGGGAACGCTTCAGGATGTCGTTCGAGGGGTGATTCATGATCATCCTCCGGTGCTCATTGAGGATAGGCCCGGAACTCTACGCGCGCAAGGGGAAAATCGCCTTACGGTGCCTGAGGTCAGTCGAGTTCTCTTATAGCGACAGGTGTGCGATGCGGCTGCACACCTGTCGCGGGGTTGCCACCCCTCCCACCCGCCGGTTGCGGTGACCGGCGGGAGCGCATTGCCAGCGAAAGTCCTAGTCTCCCGGAGTCCTTCGGGCACTCGGGTTGGGTCGAAAGGCACCTTCGCGGGCGCGATATTTCAATTAACCTCATAGAGATGAAGCTGAACCGGCTTGTGCTGGGACTGGTCCTTGCCTGTCTGGGCGCGGGGGCGAGTCTGCGCGCGCAGACGGTCGCGGTGCCGGTCGGCGCGGGGGTCAGCGCCGGTGTCAGCGTCGGGGTCAGCGCCGGAACGAGCATCGGGGTGAGCGTCGGCGCGGCCATGAGCCCGGCGGCGGCGGCCGGGGTCGTCGCGGGCTTCTTCAGTTCCCAGGCACCCGATCTTGCGGCGCTCAAGCCGGTCCTCTCCTATCTGGGCACGCTCCAACCGGGCGCGCCGGGCGTACAGGCGCGCGTCGAGCCGGTGGCCCGGCAACTGCGCGCCGCGGCGCAGGTCTATCTTCAGCAGGCGGCCGCGCCGGTTGCGGCCCCGGCCGTGGGCGCCAAGGCGGCGTCCTCCGCGGCGGAGCGGCGGCTGGCGGCGCTCAGCCACCCGCTCATCCGGGCTCAGCTCACGGGTGAGCAGCGCTCGGGCGTCGACGCGGCGTATCGCGGCCTTTCGGAGCGCAAGCGCGCGCGGCTCGAGGCCAAGCTTCGCTCGCTCGGCGAGAGCTGGAAGCAGGCCGTCGACGCGGGCGTCGCCGTCTCCGCAGAGGAGGCCGTCGCGGTCCCGGCCGGCGGCGCGCGGGCCGAGCGGCCTTCGACCTGGGGGCTTCAGCCGGCGCCGGCCGCGGCCGCGGCCGTCCCGATCATGCCCCTCAGCGTCGAGAAGAATCTCGCGATCGACCGGGACCACCCCGCCCTCGCGCGCTACCTCGAGCTGCTCGCGCAGATGCATAAGGCCTGGGGCAAGCCGCCCTTCGAGAACGCGGAGCTCGAGCGGGTCCAGCGCGAGGTCGCGGCCGCCGAGGGGCTCGAGCTCATGGAGCATCCCGAGCCGGTCGAGGTCTCGCCCAAGGGTCTCCATCGGCTCAACCGCTGGGCCGCCGTGCTCCGGAAGATGGGCCTGCGCCTCTACTGGAGCCCGCTCCACAACCACTACGAGGGCTACGGTGCGCTGTACTCGGACAAGGGTTGGATCATGGGCGACGAGCTCGGGCCGCTCATGCGCAACACGAGCACGCCGCTCTTCCATGAGTTCCTGCACGCGTACGTGGCGCGCGGGAAGTACGCGGCGAAGTTCGCGCCCTTGAGGACCTTCTTCTCCCGCAGCGGCTTCGAGGCGTACCCCAAGTCCGAAGGCCGCCCCGACGCGGGCTACCTGCACTCGCCCTTCCAGGCCGACGAGATCCTGACCAACCTGCAAACCTCCTTCGACCGCGCCCGCAAGGTCCTTGCGGTCTATGCGGGCGGCAAGGAGGGGTGGAAGGCCTCCTCCCTGGAGGACGCGCCCGCGGACGTCCAGACGCTGGTCAAGACCCTCGACACGCCGATCTTCCTGTCGGAGTCCGTCCGCGAGATGTCGACCCGGCTTTTGCCCGGCGTGATGGAGTTCTCCTGGCTGGGCCTGCAGGGCAAGGCCATGTCCAAGAGCTACGGCAACACCAACCACTCCATCCCCTACGTCGGCGAGGTGGAGGAGAACGAGAAGAACGACCGCGGCTTCTACGAGTTCGAGCGCAAGGACCGCACATCCGCGTTCAGCGTCTGGTTCCTGACCGTCGCGAAGCTCAGGACGATCGAACCCGACAACACGAGGGTCTTCCCGGTGCTCTTCACGCACAACGGCTACACGGTCCGCGTGGAGCTGTCCCTGGAGGCGGTCTTGAAGGTGGACTTGAACGACCCCAAGATCCAGGATCTCGTGGTACGGTCCGCCGCTCCCGAGGCGGTCATGCGGCTGGCGCAGCTCCAGGACCTGACCGACGGACTCCAGCCCTCCATCGACCGCCTCAAGGGGCTGCAGGCGCGCGCGCGGGAGCACGTCGGCCTCAGGCTCGTTGAGGAGATCCGCGCCGCGGCCCGCGCGGCCTTCCTGCAGACGGCGTTCTTCTTCATACGGCAGCCCGAGCCGGCGGCGCCGAACAGTTAATCGGCGGGACGGAGTCGCGGAGAGGCCCCTGCGGGAAGGCGGGGGTTTTTCTTTTGGCTGCGAGAAGAGGGGAACGGACTTGCGGCGTGAGGTATGGAACTTGGAGGTATGCGCGACGCGAGGCGCATACCTCCAAGTGGCTTCTCCACCCACCCGCCCACCGGTTGCGGTGACCGGAGGCTACTCAGGTTACGGTACGGCAGTACCCTTCCCCTTCGGCGGCACCCCGGCGCCCTCACCCTCTCCCTCTCCCGCAAGCGGGAGAGGGGAAGTGTGTGCCGCGATCGCACGCGATAAGGAAGTTGATAGTGCGAACTCGCGGGAAGGGGAGTTCAGGAGCTGTAGCTGGACTAATCCTTTATGCGGCGGATCTTGTACTTGAGGCCGATGGTCAGGGCGGAGGTGCGGCGGTCGCCGCCCTCGAGGTTGGTGCTGAAGCCGAGGGTGTAGCCGACGCGTTCGCTTATGGGGACCGTGATGCCCGCCCCGAAGGTCAAGGAGTCGAAGTTGAGGTTGCCGGGGCGGTCGCCGCGGATGGAGCGTCCGGTGTGCTGGTAGCCGAAGGAGACGTAGGGGACGCCGAACCAGTCCAGCGGGTGGTTGAATATGCGGAGGATCTCCGATTTGACGCCGAGCGTGAAGAGGTCGGAGATCTGCTCCTGGCTGCTGATGCTCTGGTTGTCGTGGCCGTACGAGACCGTGAGCGCGGGGCGCAGGCGCATCGCGAAGATCATCTTCGAGGTGCCGCTGAGCGAGCCGTTGAGGGCGTAGGAGCGGGACTCCGAGCGGCCGGCGTTGCTCGTCCCCATGTCGAAGCCCGCGTCGAGGTTCCCGATGGAGAGGCCGAGCTTCTCCGAGACGACGATGGGCTCGTTGAACTTCGGGGGCTCCTCGGCGGAAGCGGCGGCGAGGAACGAGAGAAGGGCGAGAGAGGCGAGCAGGGAGGCGCGTGTCTTCATGTCCCTATCCTAGCATGCGGGCCTGTCCCGCCCGGACGAGCGTCTCCGTCGAGGATTACAGGGTGTTATGGACAGGCGGAGGGGGCCGGGCTAGACTCCTTGAGGTACGGAGGACGACATGCCTTATCGCATCCTGAGTCTCGACGGCGGCGGCATCCGCGGGGTCTATACGGCCGTGATCCTGGAGCGCCTGGAGCGCGAGGTCCCGGGATTCCTTGACGACATCGACCTCTTCGCGGGGACCTCGACGGGGGCCATCCTCGCGCTGGGGCTGGCGGCGGGGAAGAAGCCGGGCGAGCTCATCGAGCTCTATCGGCGGCACGGGAGGGAGATCTTCAGCTGTTCGATGCTGGGCGGCATCGGGAGCGGCTGGGGCTGGGCCGCTTCGAAGTACGGGAACAAGAATCTCAAAGACCGTTTGAAGGCCGTTTTCGACGCTCCGGCGCGCAGAGCGCTGCAGTTGCGGGATCTGAGGAAGGTCCTCGTGGCGGCGGTCGACCTCAACGGCACGGAGGTCGTCGCCGTGAACGGGAAGCCGGCCGCCGTCCGCTCATGGAGGGCGAAGTTCTTCCATAACTTCCCCAATCCGCCCGGGGGGAAGACCGACGGGGAAGAGTCGGTCGTGGACGTGGCCTTGCGCAGCAGCGCCGCGCCGACCTACTTCCCCTCCTACGGCGGCTACGTCGACGGCGGCGTCGTGGCGAACAACCCGTCGATGGCGGCGGTCGCCCAGGCGGTGGCGGTCGGCAAGAAGATGGAGGACCTGCGGCTTCTGTCCGTCGGGACGGGCATCAACTTGAAGGTCATCCCGGGCGCCGAGCTGGATTGGGGGAAAGCGCACTGGGGGAAGCAGATCATGGACCTGGTCGTGGACGCCACCGGCCTCGTCGCTCACTATCAGTGCCAGCAGATCCTGAAATTCCCCAATTATTGGCGCCTCAACGACCCGCTCGGCGAGGAGATCGACCTCGACGATTGTGAGAGCGTGGAGCGGCTCATCACGCTCGCGGGCAAGGTGGACCTCACGCGGGCGGTGGAATGGGCCCGGGGAGACTCCGTGAAGCCTCGCGCGCCGGGCGAGCCCTGCGGGGCATGAGGGCTAACCGTTCGTTATGGACAGGGGCAGGGTGGATGCCTATACTCTGGACGGCCTGAGGGCTCAACCGACATGGAAAACGAGACTGGAACGCCGCCTCCCGAAGTCTTGAAGGTGCTGCTCATCGAGGACAGCCCGGCGGAGGCTTGCACGCTGAGGCGGTTCCTCGAGACGATGGGCTTCGACGTCTCCGAGGCGCCGGACGGGACGAGCGGGCTGAGCGCGGCGCGCGAGCTCGTGCCGGATTTCATCGTCCTCGACCTGAACCTGCCGGACGTGACGGGCTTCGAGGTGCTGCAGGTCCTGCGCGTGGACCCGAAGACGCGGGACATCCCGATCCTCTGCTCGACCGCGGAGGCCGACCCGGCGGGCCTGCTCAAGACGGCCTCGCTGGGACTCAAGGCGGGCGGCTTGCTGCGCAAGCCGTTCACGGGGACCGAACTCTCGGAGAAGGTCTGGGACATCCTGCGCGCCAAGCGGAGCTCGGAGAAGGGCGCCGAGGCGCTGCGCTTCCTCGAGAAGGGCGCGCTCCGCATCGACCTGGTCTCGCGCACGATCTGGGTGGGGGACCGGGCGCTGCCTCCCCTGGCGGATAAGCGCTTCGAGCTGCTCTGCGCGCTGGTCCGCGCGAAGGAGCCGCTCAGCGGCGAAGCCCTGTTCAAGGAAGTCTGGGGAGGCGAGCAAGACGGCAACATCGTCGCCGTGACCGTCCAGCGCCTGCGCCGCGATCTGGCGGGCTTTCCCATCCTGCGCCTGCTCTCGACGGCCGAGGGCTACGTGCTCTGCGTGTAGGCGCTGATAAACATCTACGCTGAATGAAAGGCCCCCTTGCGGGGGCCTTTTGCGTTTGAGGACGGGCTGCAAATCAGTCGCAAGGATAATCGTCTTTGTTCCAGATGCCGTGGCGGCAGGTCTTGGGTTTGGGTTCGGGGTAGAGTTCAGTGTCGATCGGCTGCTGCTGGGGCCGCATGCTCTCCCGAATCTGGATTGCGCGCATGGTGACCCATTCTGCGGTCATTAGATAGGCTTGGTTGCTCTGTTTTTGATTGCGAAGGGAGACGAAGAGGTTCTGGACGCAGGCATCGGTGTTCCCGGGCCGGTAGCCCTCGTTGAAACGCTCGGTCTGCTTGCAGAGCCGCGCGGAGTCGATGGGCGCGGTCGGCGGGTTCGAGGGGTCGGCGCAGGCCTGCGCGGCGATCTGCTCGAACCACGAGGCGAGCAGGGCGGCGTTGCAGACGTTCGCGTCGCGATAGGCGGGGATGGCGGGGACGGCGGCAGCAGCCGGCGGTTGATTGTAGGGCTGAGCGGCTTGCGCGGCCGGCGCGTCCTGGCGGGGCTTCCAGTCCTCGCAGACCTGGTGCTTTTCGCTCGTGATGGGGGAGCTTTCGAGAATGGCGCGGGCGTCCTTCGACGCTGAGCGGAATTCGTCGTTCATCTTCTTCGTGACGAGGTCGTCCTGTTTGGCCGCCATCTGTGCGGCGGTCGTCGGGAAAGCCCCGTGCGCGTCCAGATATCTGTAATAGGCCGCACGCTCGTGGCCGAGCATGTCGGTCGCGCCGATCGAGGCTTCCATATCCTGGCGGAGCTTGATCGGGCCGCCCGGGTCCTTGCAGGTTCCCGCGCCGATGCCATTGCAATATGCGTCGACCTTCTGTTCCCAGACTTCGCGGGAATAGACCGCAGGGCTATCCGCGCCTAACGCGTTTCGCTCCCCCCATATCTCGGTATTCGTCTGGCGGACCATATCGCCCGGGCTACTGACGACCTGGACCTCCATGTTCAGATCCGCCATGTAAGAGGGATGGAGATGGCGATCGAAGATGTCCTCGTGTGGAGACTCCGCGTCATCATCCGTCATCACTCCAGTAAGTTCGAGACGCTGGATATCGAAGGCTTCTCCGGCCTTCTGCATGTTGTTGAAGACCTCGGTTCGAAAGCCATTCTCCGTGTACCCTCTTCCATGGAGGATCGACCAGGCCTGCGCTTCGATGTTCGCTTCATTGACCTCGACGCGGTGCTCTTCGATCACCTCATGGCACTGTTTGGGCGTTTGAACCGAGGGGAGGGAAGTCCCCGGGTCGATGCGTATCGGCGGGAGGGTCGGGATGCTCGGCAACCCGAAACCGGAGTCCCATGCGGACGCCGGGATGGCCCACAGGATGGAGAGGACGGCGGCGGTGAGGGTCCTAGCAGGAGCCTTCATGACGCTCCTCTTGCGCGGCCTGGTATCCCAGGCCGAAGCAGACGCCGTGGAGGATCCCGACGAGACCCGATATTCCGAAAGCCATGCGGATCTCGGAGTCCGCGGAAAGAGGCTTGAAGGGGACTCGGATCATCTCGAAGAGGACGTACCAGACGAAGACGATGAGCAGGTACTTCCAGAGACGCGAGGTGTAGCGGCCTCCCACGAGCGCCGCGATCCACGGGAACAGCCAGGGCACGATTAATCCGGGGAGGAAAGCGATGATGTCCCCGTTCATCGAGAATTTCAACCCGAGCAGCACCGTCTGGGTGACGACCCCGTACAGAACCCCGAGGTTGACGGCAACGAGGACGCTGCGGCCGATGTACGATAAACGCAGGACATGCCCCTGCCGCGAGAGCTTTGAGAGCAACGCCAGCAGACACGCGGGGACCATGACGAGGAGCCAGCCTCCCCATCCCATGAGGGAGGTGTCCGACAGGGCCTCCTTTAACGTGCTCTTCTTGAGCAGCGGGCGGGGTATGGATAGGAGTACATGCTTGGATAGGGATGTGTTGATGCGTCCATAGTTCGTGTCCCCGTAGACTCCGCCACCTGTCAGGATGAAGAAATGCTCTTTGGACTCCGTGTAGGTCTGAACCAGCCGATAGGGCGACGAGACGCGGACTTCGAAGGAGCCCGGGGGGAACTCGAACGACTGCGCGTCCTTGAGCGCGTAGGTCAGGCCTGCGCGTGAAAGCTCATCTTCCTTCGCGCGGCGCATGGACGCGAGGTCTTTGAGGCCGCCCGGGACGTCTTTGGGGATGACGAGCAGCTGCACGAGTTCCATCGGCGCGAACTTCTCAGGCGTGAAATCCTCGGGCTTAGGGAACTGGACGGTGAACGTCTTCGTTTCCGGGTGATAGACGCGTCGCGAATATGAGCGGACGACCTCGACAGGTCCGCGCATCTCTGCTTCGATGACGCAGCCTCCTTCGTAGGTGATCACCTCTCCGTAGCGGCCGACGAAGACGTTGTCCGAGGAGTATGAGCTCGACGCTCCTTGCGCGGGGGCCGCTGCGGCGGGCTCGGTCGCAGTTGGCGCCGGGATGCCGGCGTAGCGCTTCTCCTGCGCGGGGTCGGCGGCGGCGGAGCGAAAGGGGAGGGAAAGCAGGGCGGCGGCGAGGAGGAGTCGTTTCATGATGATGATTGTAGTTTTTGTCGCGAGTGTAGGGATGGGTTCATCGGGCGGAAGGGGGGAGACAATGAGCCTATGCGGGGAGGTAACGGAGATGCGGGGGGAAGGGAACTGATGGTGTGGGGTCTGGAGCTTGGAGGTATGCGCGAACGGCTGCGCATACCTCCAAGTGGCACCTCACCCCCCCGCCCGTCGGGGGCGCGACCCGGAAGCTGCACAGGTTGCGGCAGAGTCAAAACCCCTGCCGTTTCCGGCAGGGGCTTTGATATCATGGGCGCATGAGACAGGCACTGGCTTTCATCATCGTTTTCGGGTGCACGGCGGGGGCTCGGGTTCGGGCGGAGACGATGAGCGACGCGCAGTACTCGGACTTCATCGCCTACAACGCCCAGAAGGAGATCGGCTCGGCGTCGGCGCGGCTGACGAAGGAGGAGAACCGCGCGCACTGCGCGAAGGCGCTCGCGATGGCCGAGAAGCAGCTGCCGAGGACGCCGAAGCACGCGCTGCTGCGCGGGGCCCGGGCGGACGCGAACACCTGCCTCGCGAAGCTCTCCGAGGAGGGGGACGCGAAGGCGGCGGGCTACCGGGCCGCGGCGGTCAAGGACCTCGACGCCCTGCTGCTCGCCGCGCCCAACGACCACGACCTCTACGCCCGGCGCGCCGCGGCGCGCTGCGCGCCCGAGTGCGACCCCGACGGACTCATCAAGTCGATGTTCGACCTCGAGAAGGCGGTGAAGCTCCAGCCGGCGCGCAAGGAGTACCAGACGGCGCTCGCGGAGCGCTACCGCGCGGCGGGGCTGGACAAGAAGGCGGAGGCGATGGAGGCCCGGGCCGCGGGCCCCGAGGACCGCAGCGACCTCAAGGCCTGGGTCGAGGAGAAGGCCCGCAAGTACCAGGGAGACTCCTTCATGGCGCTCATGCTGCGCAACGACGCGCAGGCGACGGCCGCCACGGCCAAGGAGCTCGTGAAGCTCTGCTCGGACGTACTCGAGCGGGTGAGCGAGCCGAAGGTGAAGGCGGATTGGTTCCGCAACCGCGCGTACGCGCGCACGCTCCCACGGGAGCTCACCGCGGAGGAGAGGGCGCTGGCTCTCGAGGACTACGGCAAGGCCATCGAGTCCGACCCGAAGAACGCCCAGCGCTACTTCGACCGGGCCGACTACTACTGCCCGAGCCTCGCCTGTCCGGGGGAAGCCGGGGAGAAGGCCGCGGCCGACTACGAGCTGGCCATCAAGTACTCGAAGAAGCCGGCGGAAGAGGAGCAGTACAAGAAGAACCTGGCGAAGCTCAGAGGGAAGTAGATTTCAGGAGGACGGATGGGGAAGCCCCCGCGGAGAGGCGGGGGCTTCCCCATTTTTTGGCGGGAGGTCTGGAGGCAGGAGGTTCGGCACAGGTGGGAGGTCGATAGTGCCGAACCTCCTGCCACGCGGCACCGCCCACCCGCCCGCCGGGGGAGGCAGCCGGAGGCTGTGGAGGTTACGGCTTAAGGGTTCTACCCTCCCCTTGCCCTTCCTCGTCCCGAACATCCAGACGCCGTAGGTTCGGGACGTCCCAAAGCTACGACGTGCGGTTGTTTGGGACGAGAGGAAGGGGGACCGGACTACTTACCGCAGCACTTCTTGTACTTCTTGCCGGAGGAGCAGGGGCAGGGGTCGTTGCGGCCGATCTTGGCGGCGTCGCGCTGGACGGTGATGCCGCGGCCGGCGGCGATGTTGGCTTCCAGCGCCTTGAGCTCGTCGTCGTAGAACTCTTCCTGGGGCAGGCCCCAGAGCTTGCCGAGCCCGGCGCGCAGGGCGCGGAGCTTCTCGATGCCGGCCTGGAGGTCGTCGCAGCCCTCGAGCAGGAGGAACTCGAAGGTGTGCTGGGCGAGCAGCCAGGCGTCCTGGCGCTCGTCGCCGAAGTCCTCCCACTCGTGGGCGTCGGTGATGACCTCGTCGTCGAGGTCGTCTAAGGCCTGAGGGATCGTCTTGAGGCCGTGCTTGAGGCACTGCTGGAGCAGGTCTTCCTGATGGAGCGTGGAGCCGAACGCGTTGTCGGGGCAGACGGCGAGGCCGGCGACGCGGCGGATCTTGCGGCCGCACTCGGCGCAGTCGCCCTCTTCGCCGTGGTGGTGGTGATGGGGGTCCGTGCACGGCTTGAGGACCTCGGCGAGCGGGCGCTTGGCGGGTCGGTCCTTGGGGACCCGGCCCTGGCGATGCTCGTCCCAGACGATGTAGCCGACCCGGGCGGCGGTGGCGCTGGGGGTCCAGCCGAAGACGGGGCGGGGGCGCCAGAGCGTGACCCAGGGGTGGAGGTTGAGCTGTTCGTGCGTGAAGGGCTCGGCGCCGGAGAGATGGCCGATGGCGTCGCCGACGTCCTCGTGGCACGGGGAGTCCTCGCGCAGGGCGACGTAGATGGCCTTGAGCTCCTCTAAGACCGACTTGTCGTCGAGCTTGCCGAGCGAGAGGGCGATGACGCCGGCGTGCTCGGGGTACTTCTTGAGCGCGGCGCGCAGGTGGGGGATGGCGGTCTTGCCGATGCGGCCCAGGGTGGCGAGCGCCCAGTATTTGGCGCCGGGCTCGCCGTCCTCGAGGAGCTTCACGACGGAGGGCAGGGCCTTCTCGCCGAGCTTCGAAATGGCGTCGGAGACGGCGTCGAGGACGACCTCGTCCTTCGAGGCCTTCAGGCGTTCGATGAAGAAGGGGAGGGCGGCGGCGGTGCGGAGCTCGCCCAAGACGACGAGGAGGGGCACGGGGTTGAACCACTTCTCTTCGGCGCGCTTGAGCACGGCGGCCTGGAGGGGCGCGGCGGCGGCTTCGCCCTTCGCGATGAGGGCGCGCATGCCCTCGATGGGGTAGCCGACCTCCTGGTCCATGATGTTCTGAATCAGGGTCTCGATCTCGTTCATTCGGGGTTCTCTCCGGAGAGGGCTTTCAGGAAAAGGGGGCCGTAGCGCTCGAGCTTGCGCTCGCCGATGCCCTTGATGCCGCGCAGATCGTCGAGCGTGCGGGGCTTGAGGGCGGCGAGCTCCATGAGCGTGGCGTCGTGGAAGACGACGTAGGGGGGCACGCCGAGCTTGTCGGCGAGGCGGCGGCGCAGGGCGCGCAGGCGCTCGAAGAGCTCGGCGTCGGCGTCGAGCAACGGAAGATTGCCTTTCGCGGCCTTGCCTTTGGCCTTCTTGCCTTTGCCGCGCGGGACGGGGATGCCGAGGCGCACGACGCCCTCGCCTTGGCAGAGCGCCTTGCCGGCGTCGGTGATGCGCAGGAGCGGGTACTCGCCTTCGACGACCTCGAGGAAGCCCTGGACGATGAGCTGGTCGAGCCAGGAGCGGACGGCCGGCTCGCCGGCGTCCTTGAGGAGGCCGAAGACCTGGAGCTTGTCGTGGCCCTGGCGCTCCATGCGCTCCTCGGAGCGGCCGAGCAGGAGCTTGACCACATAGCCGGTGCCGAAGCGGCCTTCGGTGCGCCAGGCGGCGCTTAAGAGCTTCTTGGAGGTGAGCAGGGCCTCGTCGGGCGTGAGGCCCTTGGTCTCGCCGAGGCAGACGTCGCAGGCGCCGCAGCCCTCCTCGTCGTTCGGAGCCGCATACGCGGCTCCGAAATGTTCGCTAAGAAGTCTGTGGCGGCAGAGCGGGGAGACGGCGTAGCGGCCGATGGAGCGCAGCTGGCGCTCGAGCGCGCGCTCGCGCTCGGGGGGCAGGTCGGCGTCCTTCTTGGCGAGCCAGCGGTGGAGCGCGAGGTCGGAGGCGGCGAAGAGGAGCACGCACTCGGCGGGGAGGCCGTCGCGGCCGGCCCGGCCGGATTCCTGCTGGTAGTGCTCGACCGAGCGGGGGGTGTTCGCGTGCACGACGTAGCGGACGTCCGAGCGGTCGATGCCCATGCCGAAGGCGATGGTGGCGACGACGACGTCGAGCTTCTCGCCGACGAAGTCCGCCTGCGTCTTGCGGCGCTGGTCGGCGTTCAGGCCGGCGTGGTAGGGCGCGCAGGAGAGCCCGTGCGCGGTGAGCCCCTCGGCGAGGCGCTCGACGTCCTTGCGGGTCTGGGCGTAGACGATGCCGCCCTGGCCGGGGTGGCGGCGGACGACCTCGAGGACCTGGGCGGCCTGGTCGCGGCGGGGGAAGGCGCGGTAGACGAGGTTGGGCCGGTCGGGATGGCCGATGAGGCGCAGGGGCTCCCGCAGGCCGAGCTGGACGCAGATGTCGTCCTGGACCTCGGGGGTGGCGGTGGCGGTGAGCGCCATGCGCGAAGCGAGGGGGAAGCGGTCGAAGACCTCGGCTAAGCGGCGGTACTCGGGGCGGAACTCGTGGCCCCAGTGGGAGACGCAGTGGGCCTCGTCGACCGCGAGCACGGTGAGACGGGGGCCGGCGTCCTCGAGGATGTCGCCGACGAGGAGGCGCTCGGGGCTGACGTAGAGGAGCTGGGTCTCGCCGGCGGCGAGCCGGGTGTAGGCGGAGGTCTTCTCGTCGTCGTCGAGGTTCGAGTGCAGGGCGTCGGCCTTGAGCCCGGCCTCGCGCGCGGCGGCGACCTGGTCGTCCATGAGCGCGATGAGCGGCGAGACGACGAGGACGAGCCCGCTGCCGGCCGCGGCGGGGAGCTGGTAGCAGAGACTCTTGCCGCCGCCGGTGGGCAGGACGACGAGCGCGTCCTTGCCGGCGATGGCGGCCTCGGCGGCCTCCTTCTGGAGCGGCTTGAAGGTGGGGTAGCCCCAGTGCTTCTTGAGCAGGGCCTGCAGGGCGTCGGAGGGGGGCTTCATGGATGGCCGCGTCTACTAAACAAATTTAGAGCCGCCGGAGGGAGGCCGGCTTGAAGCGGATGTCGATCTCATAGCCGAGGGCGGCGGCGACGCGCTGGAGGGTGCGCAGGGTCATGCTGTGCTCGCAGGCCTCCAGGCGGGAGACCGCGTTCTGGTTCATCTTCAGGCGGGCGGCGAGCTCCTTCTGGGTCATGCGGCGCTCCTCGCGCAGGGCGTGGAGCTTCTCCGCGACGCGGAGCTCGAGGTAATAGGCCTCGAAATCCTTGCGGAAGCCCGGCTTCTTGAGGTCTTCGCGCAGGAGGTCGCGGAACTCGACGGCGCCGTCCAAGCGGCGCGGCTGCGGTCGACGGGTCGGTCTCATTGTTCGTTCTCTCGTCCTAAATCAGTGTCTCCGCTCTTCGCGGGAGAAGTCGTCATAGAAGCGTTCAGCTCTCCGCAGTTCCCGCTCCGGGACGGCGGCGCTCTTCTTGAGGAAGCCGTGCGTCGGAATCGCGCGGTCGCCGTCGAAGAAGTAAAGAAAACGGTATTCGAGGCGCGCGAAGCCGCAGCGCAGCTCCCGGATTTTCCCTCTGAGCGCATCGGCGTGCGGCCGGAGCAGGTCCGGACCGAGCTCCGAGAGGCGCTGGAGAAGGGCCATCGCCTTCCTCCGGTGCTTCTCCGGCATGTCGGCGAGGAATTCCCGTGCGTCCCGGGCCAGCACGACCTCGTACCTGCGCGGGCCGCTTCCATCTCCGCCGCCGGAGCCAAAATCTCCCGACCCCCGAAGTATATCACAAATATGTGATATCCGCCAGGGCCATCCGCGTGCCTGCGTCATGCCTGGGTTACGAGCGAGGGGTGCGGGAAGTTCCGCCGGGATGCCCGGGCCCGCCCACCCCCCCGGTGGAATTACTAATATACGCGCGAAGGACCCGGAGGCACGAGATGGCGAGCAAACTGTCGGTGTGGCAGCAGATGCGCGGGCTCCAGTCCAATTTCTGGTGCGCGAACTGGATGGAGGCCAACGAGCGGCTGGCCTACTTCGGGGCGCGGGCCATCCTCCCGCTCTACATGATCTACTCGGTGGCGCAGGGCGGCCTGGGCCTGACCTACGCCGAGAAGGGCACCATATTCTCCATCTGGGCCATCATCCAGTGCCTCGTCCCGATGGTCTCGGGCGGCTTCACCGACCAGTACGGCTACAAGAAGTCCCTCTATGTGGCCTACACCATCAACATCATCGGCTACCTGTGCTATTCGGTGGCGGGCGGGTTCTGGAGCGCGCTGGCTTCCTCGTGCCTCATCGGTCTGGGCACGGCCATCTTCAAGCCGCCGGTGCAGGGCACCATCGCGAAGGCGTCGACCGAGGACAACAGCTCGATCGCCTGGGGCATCTTCTACTGGATGGTCAACGTGGGCGGCTTCCTGGCGCCGATCCTGGCGGCCATCCTGCGCGGCGAGACGAACTTCAAGCTCGTCTTCCTCTGCGCGGCGGGGGTGACGGCGTTCAACTTCATCCCGACCTACTTCTTCTATCAGGAGCCGGAGAAGGCGCCGGACGCGAAGAAGAAGACGGTCGCGGAGACCTTCATCACGACCATCACCACGCTCAAGGACAAGAACTTCCTCATCTTCCTGGGCATCTTCAGCGGCTTCTGGCTCATGTTCATGCAGCTCTGGGACCTGCTGCCGAACTTCATCGACGAGTGGGTGACCTCGACCGACATCGCCCCGCTCTTCGCGTGGATCAGCAAGGACACGGTGCTGGCGAGCGGGAACGTGAAGCCGGAGATGCTCATCAACATCGACTCCTTCGCCATCATCGCGCTCATGCTGCCCATCTCGTGGCTGACGGGCAAGTTCCATCCGATGGTCGCGCTCATCGGCGGCATGGTCATCTCGGTGGCGGCCTTCATCTGGGCGGGCGCGACGCCGCTGGGCTCGATGGTGGCGCTGGCGATCTTCGTCTTCGCCATCGGCGAGATGGTCTGCAGCCCGAAGTTCTCGGAGTACATCGGGCTCACCGCCCCGCCGGACAAGAAGGCGCTCTACATGGGCTACTCGAACATCCCCTTCGCCATCGGCTGGGGCGTCGGGAACTTCGCCTCGGGCTTCCTCTACGAGAGCATGGGCAGCAAGATCCGCTTCGCGCGGCTCTACCTGACCGACGTGCTGGGCCAGAGCGCGGAGGCGGTGAAGGCCCTGCCCAACGAGAAGGTCATGGACGCGATGCTGGCGCTCATGAACGGCGGCAAGGGCGCGACGATGCAGGAAGCCAACAAGCTCCTCTGGGACCTCCACCATCCCTGGAAGGTCTGGGTGGTGCTGGGCATGGTCGGCGTCGCCTCGACGCTGGGCATGATGGTCTACTACTACAACCACCAGCGCATGGCGAAGCCGAAGCCGATGCCGGCCGAGCTGGAAGTGGAGCGGGCAGACTGAGGTGAGGACCTTCGGCCTCGCGGCCGGGCTGGCCATCCTGCTCTGCGGGCTCCTCATCGGTCCGCGGGCGCAGGGCCAGGCGCCCGGGGCCGAGGCGGCGGGCATCGTCTGGGTGAGCATCCCGGGCGGCTCGTTCATGATGGGCGCCGACCATTATCCCGACGAGAAGCCGGCGCATCCGGTCATGGTGCGCGGCTTCGAGATGGCGAAGTCGGTGGTGACCAATAAGCAGTACCGCGCCTGCGTCGCGGCGGGGGCCTGCAGCCCTCCCCTCGAGTGCGTGCCTTCGAACTTCCTCGGCGAACACTACCCGGCGGTCTGCGTGAGCTGGAAGCAGGCGAAGGCCTTCGCCGAGTGGGCGGGCGGGCGCCTGCCGAGCGAGGCCGAGTGGGAGTACGCCGCCCGCTCGGGCGGCAAGCAGGTCAAGTTCCCCTGGGGCGACGCCGAGGCGACCTGCCGGCGCGCGGTCTTCTCGGAGGGGGGCTTCGACGGCTGCGGCATGGAGCGGACCTGGCCGGTCTGCTCGAAGCCGGAAGGGAACACGGAGCAGGGCCTCTGCGACATGGCGGGCAACGTCTGGCAGTGGTGCCAGGACTGGCACCACGAGAACTACGTCGGCGCCCCGGCCGACGGCGCGGCCTGGGAGAAGCCGATGGGCAACCATCGCGTCATCCGCGGCGGCTCCTGGGACCGGCGCCAGCGCCGCATGATGACCACGCACCGCAGCGACGAGATCCCCGAGCTGCGCGTCGCCTCCATCGGCTTCCGCCCCGTCCGCGACCTCCCCAGAAAGTAGCGTTTATCGCCGTTTCTCCTTCTCCTTCCAAATAGACTCATACCTCCATTTTTTAAACCAGGTATGCGGATACCTGTTATCCGCAAAACAGGTTCCGGGACAACAGGTATGAGGGGCTATTTGCGGGACTGGAGGAGGCGCTCGAGCAGGGTGCGGTTGAGGTAGGTCTTGCCGTCGGGGCCCTTGAGCAGGGCTTCGGGGGGGAGCTTCATGCCGGCCTTCACGGCGTCCTTGACGACCTGCGGGACCTTGCCCATGGGGATGGCGTTGGGGTCGAGCTGATAATCGGGCTCGGGCTCGGCTTCGTCGAGCCCGACGCGCGTGCGCACGGCGTTGAGCGCGGCGAAGAGCGCGCGCTTCCACCACGGGACGTGCGGCCGGAGCACGGCGAAGCGCTGGATGAAGTCGTGGGCGCTCGCGCGCAGGCGGAGCCCGGGGTCCTCGACGGCGCGCATCTCCTTCGAGATGTAGGGCGAGTTCACGGCGAGAGGCTCGACGGAGGAGTACTCGCTGGGGCTGAGCACTTGAAGGTCGAGGTACGAGAAGAGCTGGGGCCGCGAGTGGTTGGAGTCGACGACGACGAAGCGCCACTGGCCGTTTTCGCGGAAGGCGCCCTGGAGGAGGACGGCGTGATCGCCGCCGCGCAGGGCCTTGGGGGCGTGCCAGCTCACCGTCACCAGGAGCGCGCCGTGCGCGCGCAGGAGCGCGGCGAGGGCCTCGGGGCCGTCGGGCGGCGTGTGGCGTACGGCTTCGAGGCCGAGGCGGTGGAGGAGGAAGCGGCTCTCGTGCTGGGCGAGGCCCTCCTTGCGCACCTTCGTGCCGTTGGAGGCCTCGACGGCGGCGAGGAAGCTGAGGTAGGGGAGCTGGCTCGCGAGCGCGGCGAGGCGGGGATGGTTGTAGGCCTGCTGGACGGCGCAGTCGCCGTAGCACTGGACGCGGATGGGCTCGCCCGTGAGCGGGTCGCCGACGTAGGCGCCGGGGTCGCGGCGCTGGAGCTCGCGCACGCGCGCGAGGAGCTCGGAGGCCTTGAACTCGCCCATGCGGCCGTAGAGCGCGGGGCCGCCGCGGTCCTTGGCCGAGTCCATCAGCGCGTACGCCTGCATCGCGAGCGCCCGGCGGGTCATGTCGCCGATGGGGGCCATCTTCGCCGCGGCGAGCAGGCGTCGGCCGGCCTCGAGGGCGAGGCCGTACTGGCGGCGGGCGAGGAAGCTCTCCGCGGTCTTGAGAGTGTTGCCGAGGTCGAGGACGGCGGGGGATGTCCCGGCGCGCGTGATGCGGGTGCGCAGGAGTTCGACGGCGGCCTTGCCGGTTCGCTCGCGCAGCTCGGGGTGGTTCTGCTGGAGGTAGGCCAGGCGCGCGAGCGCGTGGACGGGGGCGCCGTCCTTCACGTGCTCGGCGAGCGTCGGGTCCTCGGAGAGGGCCTTGGGCAGGCCCTTGAGGAGCGCGCTGCCGTCGTAGGCGCGCTCGAGCTTGCCGGCGTCGATCTTGCCGTCGACGGAGAGGCCCGCGCGCAGGGCCCCGACCTGGAGGCCGGCCTGGCGGGCGTTCTCGAGGACGACGCGGGCCTCGGCGAGGGTCTTCTTGTACTCGAGCTCCGCGGGGGAATCGGTGAAGCGGCTCTCGGGCGTGATGCGGGAGTCGTAAGCCGGGTTCGAGTGCGCGATGAGCGCCGCGGCGGCCTCGGCCTGCGCCTTGAGGAGGACGGCGGGAGCGGCCTGTTCCAGCGCTGCGCGCTGGGCGGGGAGCAGGGCGGCTTCGCCGGTCAGCGCGCGGAAGCGCTCGATGGAAGCGATGCGGAGCTGGACGACCGGGTTCGGGGCGGGGGCGGTAAGCGCGGGGCCGAGCTTGAGCGAGCCGCCGGAGAGCGAGGCCGAGGGCGCGAGCGAGGCGGAGGGGGCGGCGCCGACGCCGTTGACGCTGGTCCCCGAGGGGATCTCGGTGACCTGACCCGTGCGCGGCTGCGCGTGGAGCGGCGCGCAGAGAAGAAGCGCAAGGAGCGCCGAAGGGATGGAGGGGGCCATCGCTATTAGGATAACCGTACGATTTACATTATCAAGACCTAATAGGGCCTAGGACACCTGGTGTCGCCACACCCGGTGTCGTGACACCTGGTGTGGCGACACCAGGTGTCGAGGCTATTTGGAGGCGGCGGGGGGCGCGGTGCGGCCCCCCTCATCCCCTGACCCTCTCCCGTGTGGCGGGAGAGGGGTGGGGGGCTGGGGGGCGAGGGGGTCGTAGCGGAGGCCGGCGCGCTTGGCGAGCTCGAGGACGGCGAAGCTCGCGTCGGTGACGACCTTCTCCCAGGCGGCCTCGCCGCGGGCGATGCGGTCGAGGTCTTCCTCCAGCCGGGCGGTGTAGTCGAGGTCGATGAAGTTGCCCTTGTAGAAGCGCAGGAGGAAGTCGGTGACGCCGAGGCCGAGCGGGGTGGCCTGGAGCTTGCGCTTCTCTTCTTTGACGTAGCCGCGCTCGAGGATGACGCGCATGATGTTGGCGTAGGTGGAGGGGCGGCCGATGCCGTCGTGCTCGAGCTTCTTGATGAGCGAGGCCTGCGTGTAGCGCGGCGGGGGCTTCGTCGAGCGCTTGAGCGCGTCGAGGCCGAGCAGGTTCAGGGGGTCGCCGGCCTCGAGCATGGGGAGAAGGTCGTCGGACTCCTCCTCGTCGTCGGCTTCGGCGGCGGCGTCGCTCTCGGCCGCGGCGCCCTTCTTCTTCGGGGCCTTCTTCTTCGCTTCTTCGGTGGCGTCCTCGCCGGTGAGCTTGCGCCAGCCGTCGAAGACGAGGACCTTTCCCTTGGCCTGGAAGAGCGCCATGGGGACGATCTTCCCCTCGTCGGTCTTCCAGACGCCGGGCGCGCAGGCGACGTCGAGGGTCGTGATCTGGTCGCGGCCGCTGGCCATCTGGCAGGCGATGAAGCGCTGCCAGATGAGCCGATAGAGCTTGCCCGCGTCGCCCGCGCCCTCGGCGTCGGGGCCGGACTCGGGGTGGGTGGGGCGGATGGCCTCGTGCGCCTCCTGGGCGTTGGCGGCCTTCGTCGAGTGGATGACGGGGTCCTTGGGCAGGTACTCGGGCGCGAACTGCTTGCCGACGATCGCGCGCGCGGAGGCGATGCCCTCGGCCGAGAGCGCGGTCGAGTCGGTGCGGTGGTAGGTGATCTTGCCGTCCTCGAAGAGCGACTGCAGGACCTTCATCGTGACGTCGGGGTTGAAGCCGAGCCGGACCGAGGCGGCCTGCTGGACGGTGGCGGTGCTGAAGGGGGGCGGCGGGTTGCGCACGCTCTCGCGGCGGTCGCAGCCGAGGACCTGCCACTTCTGCTTCTTGCACCACTCGACGGTCTTGGCGGCGAGGGTCGGGTCGTTCAGGCGCTGGGCCAGCGGCCGGCCCTTCCACTCGATGAGCTTGGCCGAGAAGGGCGGGGGGGTGCCGGCCTTCTCGAGCTTGGCCGAGAGCACATGGTACTCGACGGTCCGGTGCTTCTTGATCTCCTTCTCGCGCTCGGCGACGAGGCGCAGCGCGACCGACTGCACGCGCCCGGCGCTGCGCGCCTCCTTGCCGACACGGCGCAAAGTCGGGCTGACGACCCAGCCGACGACGCGGTCGAGCACGCGCCGCGCCTGCTGGGCGTCGATGAGGTGCTGGTCGAGCTCGCGGGGCGCTTCCATGGCCTTCTGCACCGCGGCCTTGGTGACGGCGTGGAAGACGACGCGGCGGTAGCGGCGCTCGCCGAGCAGCTTGCTCACGTGCCAGGCGATGGCCTCGCCCTCCCGGTCGGGGTCGGTGGCGAGCAGGACCTCCTCGGCCTCCTTCGCGAGCTCGGCGAGCTCGGCGATGTGGCGGCCGGAGCGCTCGAGCATCTCGTAGGTGGGGAGGATGCGCCCGTTCTCGAAGGCGACGGCGAGCCCGCCCTTGGCCGGCAGATCGCGCACGTGGCCGAAGGAGGCCGCGACGCGGAAGCCCGCGCCGAGGAACTCGCGGATCTTGCGGACCTTGTTGGGGGACTCGACGATGACGAGCTTCATGGAGGCACGGGTAGTTTACGAAATCCGCCCGTGATAGAATCAGGGCATGTGGAGGCTCGGCCCCGCCTTCGTCGCCTGCCTGCTCCTCGCGGCGCACTTCCTGCGCTGGGGGAAGTACGGCGCGGTGGCGGTCTGCTTCTTCATCCCGTCCTTCGCGCTCGTCGTGCGCCGACGCTGGTCGCTGCGGCTCCTGCAGGGCCTGCTCGGCCTGGGGACCCTCGTCTGGATGCAGGCCGGCGTGCGCTTCGGGGTCGAGCGGCTCCAGCACGGCGAGCCCTGGATGCGCATGGCGGTCATCCTCGGCTCCGTGGCCGGCTTCAGCGCCGTCGCCGCCTGGCTGCTCGAGCAGCCGCCCGTCCTTTCGAAATACCAGAATAGATAGCCGGCCAACCTGTTTCCCGGCAACCTGTTTGCGGGGAAGCAGGTCGGGCTCTATTTGGAAGGGACGAAAACCCCCGCCGGGGGGGTGCGGACCGGCGGGGGCGTCCTGCTCCGCTGAGCGCGAGGAACGCTCAGCGCTTATCGTGCATGGCGTCGCTCTTGTACGCCGCGAGCGCGGCGACGATGAGCGGGTCGAGGTCGTCGGCTGCGACCTCCACCTGCCAGCGGTCCACCAGGATGGGCCAGGGGAGGAGCTGGCGGGCGAGGAAGTACTCGAAGTCGGAACCGGGGCCGTAATACTTCCGGTGGTCGAAGTCGCGCGTGATGCTCGCGGCCTCGGCGCCGAGGACCGTCTTCAGGACGATGCGCTCGGCGTCGCGGGGGGTCTCCTCCGAGACGGCGACCGTGATGCCCCGCTCGTCGAGGACGCGGTAGATCACGCCCCGGGAGGCCAGGGGGAAGCCGAGCTTCGTGACGATCTGCTCGATCTGGAAGCGGCCGAGGAGCCGGTCCTCGGGACCGCGGACCTCGAAGACCTGGGTCGTTCCCAGGATCGGCAACGGTCGCGCGTGCAGGAGCTCGGTCCCGCCGGTGCTGTAGATGAAGTCCCTGCGATGCTCGAAGGCCCCGAGCTCGACGCTCCCGCCCTTCCCATCCTCCACCGAGAGCGCGAAGCAGGGCATCGCGCAGCTCTTCTGGTCGATGCGGAAGCTGCGCGGGAAGGACGCCGTCTGCGGCAGGGGTTTTCCCTCGACCGCGGCGACGGCGGGGACTTCGACGACGGGCCGCTCGGCGGCGCCGAGGACGTCCTGGACGGAGGGGAGCGGCGGGAACGCGCCGCTTTCCTGGGCGGCGGCGCTCACGGAGAGCTGGGCGGCGACGAGCAAAGCGATGAGGGCGCGCATGAGACCTCCTTGCTCTCTCCATTACAGCTTGGAACGTGCCCGGGTGAGGTGGGGCTATCGGGGCCGCGGGGCCGACTCAACGGACCCAGCCGGCAGGCGGGTCCACGGACCTTGTGGGGAGGGAACTTTTCGGAGGGGTCGAACGTAAGCCGGGTGGGGTCGGGAGGACGGCCGGATCAGTCGGAAAGACCGGGGGAATCGGCGGGCTTGGAGGTCCACCAGGCGGCGCGGCCGACGGCGTCGACGAGCGCCTGGCGCATGGAGGGGCGGCCGATGAGCGGGACGGCGGCGAGGAGGGGATGCTCGACGAGATGCTCGGCGCCCGCGATGACGTGCACGGAACGGCCGGTGCGGCCGGCCTCCTCGACGGCCTCGCGGACGCTGGCGTCGAGCTCCCCGTTGCGGCGGTCGATGGCGAGCTCCCGCATGACCTCCCAGTTGCGCCAGGTGGCGTAGAGCTTGCGGGCGAGGTCGAGGTAGTAGCCGAAGCCGCGGCGCTCGCTGAAGAGGTGCTGGTTCACGTCGTAGAGGTTCATGTGATGCTGGAGGACGGGATGATGCGAGAGGTCGTAGGTCTCCTGGCGGTCCCAGCCGCGGACCTCGAGCTTCACGCTGATCTTCGCGGCGGGGCCGAGGAGCGTCGGGTCGAAGCCGCGCTTCGCGAGATAGAGGAGGGCTTCAGTGCCGCGTAGCGTGGGGCCGAAGTAGCCTTCGTCGAGGATGATGGCGCCCTTCTCGGGGCGCAGGTCGCCGGCGAGGAGCCGCATGTTCTCCGCGATGAGGGCCTTGTCGGTGTGGCGCTCGCCGTAGAAGAAGACCTGGGCGACGGTCCGGTTCGCCGCGCCCCGGAACTCGTAGCCCTTCGCGAAGCGGCCGCCCTTGTGGGCGAGGAGCTTGCGCAGGAACCAGTCGAGCGGGGCGAGGCCGTGGCCGGGCGACTCCTCGATGGGCCGCCAGGAGAAGATGCTGCCGGGCGAGAGGTCGGCCACGCCGCCGTGGCCGTCGAGCTCGGTGAGCTCGAAGCGGTCCCGGCCGCCGATGCCGGGCTCTTCGAAGGAGGGGATCTCGATGCCGGGGTGGACTTCGAAGTCTCCCGCGGCGGGGGCGGCGCCGTCGAAGAACGCGGAAAGAAAATCCTCGACGGGCATGAGCTCGAGCCCGCGCGCCGCTTCCTCATCGAGGCGCTCGGTCTTCGCGGTTCCGTCAGCGTCTCTCGCGGAGGAGAGCGCGGCCGCCCCGTCCGCGGCGGGGAGCGGGGAAGCCGTCTTCGCCGCGACGACCGCGGGCGCCGCGTCCTGCACGGCGAGCCCGGCGGCTTGGACGACAGATCCTTCGATGGACGCGGCCGCGGCTGGCCGGACCGCAACGGCGGGCGTCGGGACCGGCGCCAGCGTCGGCTGGGTCTGCAGGAGCGGGGCCGGCAGAAGGAGCTGCTGCGCGGGTGCGGGGACGACGAGCCCGCGGGCGAGCTCCGAGCCGACCGCGGCGGCGGCGCCGCCGAGCGCGGCCGGCGGCACGGGCGTCACCCGCGCCTGCTGGGCGGAGGCGGGGAGCGCCGCAAGGAGCGCGGCGAAGACGAGAGGACCGGCGAGGTCCCGGAGGGGCATCCCTCGAAGGGTAGCCGGGGCGGGGGGAGCGCTTCAGGGCTTTTCGCCCTATATATACGGGCGCGATAGACCTATGCACGGCTGGTCCCTTTGCTTCAGGCGGGCCTACGCGCGCGCGGGTATGCTATCCGCGATGAAGGCTTCGCGCATGCCGCGCGGTGGACGCCGCGCGTCCCTCGCTTTCGCCGCGCTCCTGGCCCTGCCGGGCGCGCTCGGCGCGCAGGTCATCGTCCGCGTGAACCCGGCGCCGCTCGCGCTGACGCCGCCGACGGGCGTCCTCTCGACGCCGCGCTTCGCCCCGTCGTTCGTCCCCGCGCTTTCGACGCCGCTCCTCACGCCGCGCTTCCAGGCGCCGATGCCTCTTCCTCAGGCGCTCCCGCGCGCGAAGACCGCCGACCCCGTCGGCACCGCGCCCAACACCCCGACAGGAGAGATCCCCATGCCGTCGCAGAGCGGTCCCGTCGATATCCCGGCCACGCCGGAAGAGCTGACCTTCGTCGCCAAGGCGTCCGCGGAGCTCGCGACGCTCGCCGACGATGCGGCCGCCGCGAAGGGCCTGAAGGCGAGTCAGATGACGGGGAAGGACTTCCTCGACATCCTCGCCGAGGTGCGCGAGCGCTGCAGGGCGACCTACAAGGGCTTCGCGCCGACACCCCGCGCCTACGCGGGCGCCCTCGCCGTGCAGGAGCAGACGGAGAGGGTCGTCCGCGCGCTCATCGACCCGTCGAAGCCCCTCTATGACGGGATCCACCGCGCTCTCTCGGTGTGGAACGTCTTCAATCAGGAGATGGAGCGCGTCGCCTCCGAGACCGGCACGGTCGAGGCCGTCGAGGCCGAGGCCCGGCTCTTCGCCCAGCAGGTCGAAGACTCCGTCGGCAAGCAGTAGTCTTCCCGCCTCCCGCCGCTGTCCATGGAGCGGCAAAAGCGCTAAAATGGGTCGTCCTCGTTGGATACGGACGGGGATGGCGCCTCGCAGGACCTCGTCCGGGACCCCTCGTCGGATCGCTACCGTACATAGAAGGAAGGGCATGCAGCTGGGTGTCAAAGACGCCGCGCGTCTGCTTTCCGTACCCGAGAAGACCGTCTACGGCTGGATCGAAGAAGGCCGCCTGCCCGCCTGCCGGGTGGGCGGGCAATACATCTTCAACCGGGCCGAGCTCCTCGAGTGGGCGACGGCTCAGAAGGTGAAGGTCTCCCCGGACATCTTCACGGAGAGCGGCGGCGAGCTGCCCTCGCTGGCCGACGCCCTGGCGGCGGGCGGCGCGCGGACCCTGCGCACCTGCCGCGATAAGGCCGACGCCCTGCGCCTGGCGGTCTCCTTCATGCCGCTGCCGGAGGGGACGGACCGGGACTTCCTCCTCGAGATGATCCTCTCCCGCGAGGCGCTGTCCTCGACCGGGGTCGGCGAGGGCATCGCGATGCCGCACGCGCGCAACCCGGTCGTGCTCAGCGTGGAGGGTCCGCTCGTCTCGCTCTACTTCCTCGAGCCGGCGATGGACTTCGGGGCCGCGGACGGCAAGCCGGTGCACACCCTCTTCGTCATCGTGAGCCCGACCATCCGCTCGCACCTGCACATGCTCTCGCGCCTGGCCTTCATGCTCCACGAGTCCCTCTTCCGCGACATGCTCGCGCGCCGCGCCGCCCACGAGCTCCTGGTCGTCGAGGCCCGCCGCGTCGAGGACGCATTGCGCACCCGGGGGAAGCGTTGAGCCTCGTCCTTCTCGCCGCTCTCGCGATGCTTCTGGGCGGGACCCTCGCGCTCTTCTTCCGGGACGGACGCCGCGCCTCGCTCTGCGGCGCCCTCGGCGCGCTCGCCGGCGCCGCGCTGGGCCTGCCGCCGGCGCTGGGAGCCCTGCGGGGACGCTCGCCGGCGCCGCTCGCCCTCGACTGGAGCCTGCCCTTCGGCTCTTTCATCGTCGGGCTCGACGCGCTCTCGGCCTTCTTCCTCGTCGTCCTCCTGACGCTCTGCGCCCTCTCCGCCGTCTTCGGCGCGGGCTACCTCGCGGGCCACGGCGCGCATCGGCGCCTGGGCCCGGTCTGGTTCTTCTACGGCGCGCTCGCCGCCAGCATGACCCTCGTGCTCGTCGCGCGCGACGCGGTGCTCTTCCTCGTCGCCTGGGAGCTCATGTCGCTGGCCTCCTACTTCCTCGTCGTCTTCGACGACGAGAAGGAGAGCGTCCGCCGCGCGGGCTGGACCTACCTGGTCGCGACGCACCTGGGGACGGCGTTCCTGCTCTTCTTCTTCCTCCTCCTCGCGCGCGGAGCCGGCACGACGAACTTCTACGCGCTGCCGGGCGCCGCGGGCCCGCTCGCGGGGACGGCCTTCCTCCTCGCGCTCGTCGGCTTCGGGACGAAGGCGGGACTCGTGCCGCTGCACGTCTGGCTGCCCGAGGCGCACCCGGCCGCGCCGAGCCACGTCTCCTCGGTGATGTCGGCGGTGATGATCAAGACGGGCGTCTACGGCCTGCTGCGGTCCCTGCTGCTCCTGGGCGCGCCGCCGGCCTGGTGGGGCTGGACCCTGCTGGGAGTCGGCGCCGCGACCGCCTGCTACGGGGCCCTCTCGGCCCTGGCCCAGCGCGACCTCAAGCGCCTGCTCGCCTACTCGAGCGTCGAGAACGTCGGCATCATCGTGCTCGGCATCGGTCTCGGCGTCCTGGGCCGCGCGGGGGGCCACCCGCTCGTCGCCGTGCTCGGCTTCGGCGGCGCGCTGCTCCATGTCCTCAACCACGCGCTCTTCAAGGGTCTCCTCTTCATGGGCGCGGGCTCGGTGCTCTCGGCGGTCGGCACGCGCGACATGGAGCATATGGGCGGCCTGCTCAAGCGCATGCCGTGGACGGGCGCGGCCTTCCTCGTCGCGGCGGCCGCGGCCTGCGGCCTTCCGCCGCTCAACGGCTTCGTCGGGGAGTTCCTCCTCTATAGCGCCGCCTTCCACGCCGCGGCGCGGGAAGGGGCGGCGTGGGGGCCTCTCGCCATCGCCGCGCTCGCCCTCGCGGGCGCGCTCGCGCTCGCGGCCTTCGCGAAGGCGGTCGGCATCGTCTTCCTGGGCGAGCCGCGCGGCGAGAGGGCGGCCGCGGCGAGGGAGGCGGGCTGGACGATGCGCGCGCCGCTGCTGCTCCTCGCCGTCTTCTGCGTCCTCAGCGGGCACTGGGGCGCGCTCGTCCTCTACGCCTCGTCCGGGGCGCTCGCGCAGCTCGCCGGCCTCGGGCCGGCCTCTTTCGTGCTCTCGATGCAGGGGACGCTCTCGACGCTCTGGTACGTCTCGGCCGGCTTCTCGCTGGTCGTCCTCCTCGCGCTCCTCCTCGCCCTCCTGCGCGAGAGACTGCTCTCGGGCCGCGAGGTCGGCGAGGGGCTCACCTGGGACTGCGGCTACGCGGCGCCGACCGCGCGCATGCAGTACACCGCCTCCTCCTTCGCCGAGCCGCTGACGACCTTCTTCGGCCCGCTCCTGCGCGTGCGCGAGCGCGCGCACGGCCCGGAGGGATTCTTCCCTGCCGCCGCGACCTTCGAGACCGAGACGCCCGGGCTCTTCCGCGAGCGGGTCTACAAGCCGCTCTTCGAGGCGGGGCTGCGCCTCGCGCTGAAGCTGCGCTGGGTCCAGCACGGGCGCATCCAGCTCTACGTCCTCTACATCGCGCTGACGCTGCTGGCGCTGCTCGTATGGAAGCTCGGATGAGGACCCTCGTCCATCTGCCGCTCGCGCTGCTGCTGGCGCCGCTGCTGCCGGGCGTCATCCACCGGGTCAAGGCGTTCTTCGGCGGGCGCGACGGCGTGCCCCTCTTCCAGCTCTACTACGACCTCGCGCGGCTGCTGCGCAAGGGCGCGGTCTACAGCCGCACGACGACCTGGGTGTTCCGCGCCGGCCCCGTCGTCGTCCTGGCCTCGACGCTCGCGGCGCTGACCCTGCTGCCGCTGGGGGGGCTGCCGGCGCTCATGGCCTTCCCGGGCGACCTCCTGCTCTTCGCCTACCTGCTCGCGCTGGGCCGCTTCTTCATGGTCCTCGCCGCGCTCGACACGGGCTCGGCCTTCGAGGGCATGGGCGCGAGCCGCGAGGTCTGGTACTCGGCGCTGGCGGAGCCGGCGCTCCTGCTCGCGCTGGCGGCGATGGCGCGCCAGTCCGGGGCGCTCTCGCTCAACGACCTCTATGCGTCGCTCTCGCCCGAGAGCCTCTACACCCCGGGCGGCCCGGCGCTCCTGCTCGCGGCGGCGGCCCTGCTCGTGGTCTTCCTGGCCGAGAACGCGCGCATCCCCTTCGACGACCCGAACACGCACCTCGAGCTCACGATGGTGCACGAGGTCATGATCCTCGACCACAGCGGCCCGGACCTGGCCTTCCTCGAGTACGCCTCCGCGCTCAAGCTGTGGGCGCTCGGCTCGCTGCTCACGGGCCTGCTCCTGCCCCTGCACGAGGGCGGGACGCTCATCGACGCGGCGGCCGGGGTCGGCGGACTCGTGCTCCTCGCGGTCGGCGTGGGCGTCCTCGAGTCCTGCATGGCGCGCCTGCGCCTGACCCGGGTCTCGAACCTGCTGGCGGCGGCGACGGCCCTGGCGGTCCTCGCGCTGATGCTGGTCCGGAGGGGCGCGTGAGCTTCTGGCTCGAGGCGCTCATCGTCCTCGTCGTGCTCTCGAACCTGCGGGTGCTGGGCGCCAGCCGCATCGACGCCTGCGTGCGCACCGTCGCCTTCCAGGGCGTCCTGCTCGGACTGCTGCCGCTGCTCGCCCACTCCGACGCGCTCACCGTCCGCCTGTTCCTGCAGGCGGGGGCGAGCACGTTCATCAAGGCCCTCGTCTTCCCCTGGCTGCTCGGCCGCGCGGTGCGCGAGGCGGGCGTCCAGCGCGAGACCGACCCCTTCGTGAGCTACACGGCCTCGCTCGCCGCGGGCATCCTCTTCCTCGCCGTCGCGCTCTGGTTGGGCGCGCGCCTGCCCTCGGCGGGCGCCGAGGAGCTGCGCCTGCTCGTGCCGGTCGCGCTCTTCACCATCCTCGTCGGGCTCTTCATCATCGTCGCGCGGCGCAAGGCGGTGACCCAGGTGCTGGGCTACCTCGTCCTCGAGAACGGCATCTACACCTTCGGCATGGCCTTCGCGGAGAAGCAGCCCCTGCTCGTGGAGCTGGGCATCCTGCTCGACGTCTTCGTCGCGGTCTTCGTGATGGGCATCACGATCTACCACATCAGCCGCGAGTTCGACCACATCGACGCCGACCGGCTCTCGGAGCTGCGCGACTGATGCTCTGGGCCCTCCTGGCCGTCCCGACGCTCGCGGGCCTGGCGGCCTTCTTCATCCGGCCCGACGGGCCGCGCCGCGCGCTGCTCGTCGCGACCGCGTTCGCGCACGCGGCGCTGAGCGCCGTCTGCTGGGTCCGCCCGCCGGCGCCGGTCCTCTTCGGCTACCTCGAGCTCGACGCGGCCGGGAAGCTCTTCCTGGGACTGACGAGCGCGCTCTTCCTGGCCGCGGCGTTCTACGCGGTGGGCTTCCTGCGCGGCGAGGTCCGCTCCAAGGAGCGCGAGGAGGAGGAGGGCTTCCTCTTCGACAACGCGCCGGAGGCGGTCTTCACGGGCTGTCTGCTGAGCTTCCTCGCCACGATGACCCTGGCGGCGCTGGCCCAGCACTTCGGCCTGCTCTGGGTGGCCGTCGAGGCGACGACGCTGGCGAGCGCGCCGCTCATCCACTTCCACCGCCACCACCGCTCGCTCGAGGCGACCTGGAAGTACCTCCTCATCTGCTCGGTGGGCATCGCGCTGGCCCTGCTCGGCAACTTCTTCCTCGCCGTCGCCGCGCGCGGGCACGAGGACATCCTGATGACGGCGCGCGAGCTCGTCGGGCACGCCGGCACGCTGGACGGCCCGTGGCTGAAGGCGGCCTTCCTCCTCTTCCTCGTCGGCTACGGCACGAAGATGGGCCTGGCGCCGCTGCACACCTGGCTGCCGGACGCGCACAGCGAGGCGCCCTCGGTGGTCTCGGCCCTGCTCTCGGGCGCGCTGCTCAACTGCGCCTTCCTCGCGCTCATGCGCGTGCACGCGGTCTGCGCCGCGGCCGGCCTGGCGGACTTCAGCGGCGGGCTGCTCGTCGGCTTCGGACTCCTCTCGATGGCGACGGCGGCGGCCTTCATCCTCGGCCAGGCGGACTACAAGCGCATGCTGGCGTACTCGAGCGTCGAGCACATGGGCATCCTCGCCTTCGGGGCGGGCCTCGGCGTCGCGGCGCCCGCGGCGATGCTGCATGCCGTCAGCCATTCGCTGACGAAGTCGATGCTCTTCCTCACCGCGGGCAACATCCTGAGCGCGGCGCGCAGCAAGTCCACCCTCGAGGTCCGCGGTCTCCTGCGCGCGCTCCCCGTCTCGGGAGCGCTCTGGCTCGCGGGCTTCCTCGCCATCACGGGCTCGCCGCCCTTCGGACCCTTCCTCAGCGAGCTCTGGATCCTCAAGGGCGCGCTCGCCGCGGGGCGGCCCGGCCTGGCCGCGCTCTACCTGGCCCTGCTCGCGGCCGTCTTCGTCGCGATGGCGGGCATCGTCCTTCGCATGGCGCACGGCGAGCCCTCCGAGCGGCTCAAGGACGCGCCGCCCGAGCGGGACCTCTGGCGCCTGGCGCCGCCGCTCGCGCTCGCCCTCCTGGTCCTCGTCCTCGGGCTCTGGACCCCGCCGTTCCTGCTCGCCGCGGTGCGCGACGCGGCGCTCGTGCTGGGGGGGCGCCCATGAGCGACATGCTCGCCGTGCGCAACGCCCAGGCGGTGCCGCTCGCCCACATGCCGGTCCTCGAGCCGGAGGCGTTCCGCCGCGCCGTCCTCGACGCGGTCGCCTCCGGGGCGCGGATCGCCTCCTTCTTCGGCCGCCCGCTCCCCTCGGGGCGCCTCGGCGTGCTCTGCGCGCTCGCGCACGACCACGCGGGAACGCTCTCGCTTCTGGGCATGGAGGCCGGCGAGGAGTATCCCTCGCTCTCGCCCGACTGTCCGCAGGCCCAGCTCTTCGAGCGCGAGCTCGCCGAGCAGTGGGGGCTCCGCCCCAAGGGACACCCCTGGCTCAAGCCCGTGCGCTTCGCGCCGCCGCGGCGCCCCGGGGGCGAGCCCATGGGGTCCGGTCCCTGCGGGGTCATGCCCTTCTACCGCGTGGGGGGGGAGGAGATCCACGAGGTGGCGGTCGGCCCGGTGCACGCGGGCGTCATCGAACCGGGACACTTCCGCTTCCAGTGCCGCGGCGAGACGGTGAAGCACCTGGAGATCTCGCTGGGCTACCAGCACCGCGGCGTGGAGCGGGCGCTGACGGGCGGGCCGGACGCCCGCACGAGCCACTACATGGAGACGCTCGCCGGCGACACCACGGTCGGCCACGCCTGGGCGTACTGCCAGGCGCTGGAGGCCCTGGGGCGCGTCGAGGCGCCGGCCCGCGCGGCGGTCCTGCGCGCCGCCGCGCTCGAGCTCGAGCGCCTCGCCAACCACCTCGGCGACCTGGGCGCCCTGGCGGGCGACGTGGGGTTCCTGCCGACCCAGTCCTACTGCGGCCGCCTGCGCGGCGACGCGCTCAACATGACGGCGCTCCTCTGCGGCAACCGCTTCGGCCGGCGCCTCCTCAAGCCGGGGGGGACCGGCTGCGACGTCGACGAGCGGACGCTCGACGAGCTGCGGCTCCGGCTCGACGCGCTCGCGCGCGACTCGGCCTCCGCGCTGCGCCTGCTCTGGGACGCGCCGTCGGTGACCGCGCGCTTCGAGGGGGCCGGGGCGCTGACGCTCGGGGACGCCCGCGCGCTCGGCCTCGTCGGGCCGTCCGTCCGCGCGTGCGGGGCGCTGCAGGACGTGCGGCGCAACCAGCCCTTCGGGGTCTACCGCTACGCGATGATCCCGGTCTCGACCTGGGACACGGGCGACGTGTTCGCGCGCGCCCACGTGCGCTGGATGGAGTTCCAGCGCTCGGTCGTCTTCCTGCGCGAGCTCTTCGAGACCCTTCCCGCCGGCCCGGTCCTGCGCGCGCCGGGGAGCCCGGCGCCGGAGAGCGTCGTCGTCTCGCTCGTCGAGGGCTGGCGCGGCGAGGTCTGCCACGCGGCCGTGACCGACGCCGCGGGGCGCTTCGCCGCGTACAAGGTCGTCGATCCCTCCTTCCACAACTGGCCGGGCCTCGCGCTGGCCCTGCGGGGACAGGGGATCTCGGATTTCCCGCTCTGCAACAAGAGCTTCAACCTCTCGTATTGCGGGGTCGACCTATGACGCGCAGCGTCCGCTGGAAGTGCGGCCGCTGCCCCTCGCCCCCAGCCCCTCTCCCGTGGGACGGGAGAGGGGGTTCGTCATGCTGAAGATCCTCTGGACGCGCCTCCAGCAGAAGCACCGGACGACCGCCTACCCGAAGGGGCCGGCGCCCGAGCTGCCGCCCCGCTTCCTCGGCCGCCCGAAGATCGACATGTCGCGCTGTACGCCGGATTCGTGCCGGTCGTGCGCCGGGGCGTGTCCGCATGGGGCCCTCGACATCGGCGAGCGCGTGCGCATCGACCTGGGGAAGTGCCTCTTCTGCGGCGCGTGCGAGGCGGCCTGTCCCGCCGGGGTCATCGAGTTCACCCGCGAATACCGCATGGCGGTCGGGCGGCGCGGCGAGCTCGAGGTCCAGGACGCGGCCTACCGGCTGGCCGAGGCGCTCGACGCGAAGTCCCGCAAGCTCTTCGGACACAGTCTCAAGCTGCGACAGGTCAGCGCGGGCGGCTGCGGCGCCTGCGAGGCCGACGTGAACGTGCTGAACACCGTGGGCTGGGACCTGGGCCGCTTCGGGATACAGTTCGTCGCTTCTCCGCGACACGCCGACGGCCTCCTCGTCACCGGCCCCGTCACGGAGAACATGCGGCTGGGTCTGCTCAAGACCTGGGAGGCGGTGCCCTCCCCGAAGCTCGTCATCGCCGCCGGCGCCTGCGCCATCTCGGGCGGGCCGTACCTCGGGCACCCCGAGGTCCATGACGGCTGCACCCGCCTCCTCCCCGTCGACCTCTTCATCCCCGGCTGTCCGCCCCACCCGCTGACGGTCCTCGACGGGCTCCTGCGCCTGCTGGGCCGATTGGAAAAAGACGGACGCTAGCCTGGAATCTTCAGTTGGACGCGGGATTCGACGGAGGATGCCGGAACATTCCTAGCCGGGATTTCGCGACCATCCCCATGGGTATGCTCGCGAAATCCCACCGTCGGACCGTCCTCGGCCTCCTCCATCTCGGTCCTACGCGCCAACTGAAGATTCCAGGCTAGTCGATCCCTTCAGGGAAGGGTCTGACCGGTCTTCTCCCGGTAGCGCTGGTCGATGCCGAGGAAGCGGCCGCGCATGGAGCGCAGGTCCTTGAGGAGCGCTTCGATCCTCGCGCGCCGGGCGGGGTCCTTCTCCCCGGCGAGCGCGTCGGTGAGCTCGCGCTCGGTGACCTCCTGCTCGTTGGTCGCGGCGGCGTAGAGGTCGGAGACGTGGTAGAGCAGCTGCGGGGTGCCGTCTCCGATGGCCTTCTTCGCGATGTCCTCGTAGGCGAGTCCCGAGAGGTAGCGCAGCTTCTTGTCGTCTCCGAAGGAGGCCTGATAGGACTCCTTGGTCGGGTACTTGCTCAGGAGATGGTCGATCCACATCGTGAGCAGCCATTCCTGATGGCGGAAGATCTTGTCCTTCATCAGCTCGGCGCGGCGAGCGGGGGTGAGCGGCGAGGTGAGCTCCTGGAAGACGTACATCTGGCGCAGATGGGCGCCGTGCTCGCTGGCCAGCGCGAGCCGGTGGTCGTTGAACTCGACGAGGTGGTCGTAGACGTGCGTGAGCTCGTGGGCGAAGACGGGGACGACGACCTCGGGCGGGCTGTCGAGGTGCCGGGCGTGCATCGCCAGCATGAACTTCTTGCCGCTCTTCTTCTGCTCTCCCGGCGTGAGCGGGCGCACGTAGGCGAGCGTCCCGTCCTTGCCCAGGTCGGTGTAGATGAAGAGGATGTTCTTGTCGACGCCTTCCCAGCCGCCCATGCGTTCGATGAGGTCCGCGCCGGCCCCGGTGCTCTGGAGCGAGGCGCGCATCTTCGCGAAGGCGGCCGTCTCCTTGGGACTGGGCTCGTAGGCGTAAGCGTCCCAGAGGGACTTGATCCCCGAGTAGAGGTTCCCGAAGAAGCCGGGCTTCTTCGTGTCCGGCATGTGGTAGGCGGAGGGCGGCTCGAAGACCGAGCGCCGGGCGGCGGTCGTGGAGGCCAGCGCGGCGGCGCCGCGGCGGGAGGCCCCGATGGCGACGGCCGGATCCTCCTTCTTGGCGGAGGAGGGCAGGCGCAGCGTCTTCCCGGCGAGATGCCGCTCGGAGAGCTTGAGCGTCGTGACGGCGGGCGGATAGCCGGGGGAGAGCTTCAGCGTCTCCCGTGCCGCCTCGGCGGCTTCGGGGTAGCGGCCGGCTTGGAGCAGGAGCGAGGCCTTCAGCGCGAGGATCCCGGGAGACGTCGCGGGACCCTTCCCGAGGGCCAGCAAGAGCCGCTCGGCGTCGGCGTTCCAGCCCGCGGCGAGATAGGCGCTGGCGAGCTCGATGAGGCCGGTTTCGTCTTCGCCCTTCTCGAGGGGAAGGAGGCCGGCGCGCACGGTCTGCCGGCCGGCGGGGTCGAGGAAGCGGGCGGCATCGACGTAGGAAGACCCCGCGGGCAGGGACGCGCGCGCGCCGTCGTCGAGCTGGGCGCAGAAGAGGGCGTCGATGCGCTCGCGCAGGACCGGGGCGTCGGCCGCCCGCGCGGCGGCGAGGCCGGCGCAGAAGAGGACAGCGAAGAACGCGGAGCCGCGGGGCATGGGGGGTCGTCTCCAGTGATAAGAATGCCCCCGGACGGTTGCTTTGTCAAGGGCGCCGACATCGGTATTCCGCGGTCTGGGCCTTGACAGGTCCAGGTCCACCTGTTAGACTGAGATGTCGGTGACGCTTGTCGGCGGGACCTCGGCTCGACTTGGCCCCGGTTGCACCGGGACTCCCAAAGTTCGATTCGACTGAGCCAGGCCCCCTCGGACCGGAGTCGTTCGTTCGCGCGTTCGTTCGAGCCGTTCCTTCGCTCGTTCGTCCGTTCGCTCGTTCGTCGCCGTTCCGGTCCGACGCGTACGGTACGTTCGTCCAGTACCTGAGCGGTTAGCGATTGCCCTCGCCGGCCTCTGGCCGGGGAGGGCTTTCGCTATGTGGTTTTTCCTTAACTCCCCTTCCAGCGAGTTCGCACTATCAGCTTCCTCACTGCGTGCGATCCCCTCCTCCGACCTCCTCTCGCCGCCTTCGGCGCCGGGGGGCAATCCGCTTTAGTGGTGCCTGCTACCACACTTTTACACTTTTGATGTGAATCGATTGCCCGCCCTCTGCCGCCATGTAAGCTAAAAGTGTAAAAGTGTGGTAGCAGGCACCATCCTGCGGGGCGTTTGATACAATGAAGGGGTCGTCCTGAGAAGCCCATGGAACCCATCCTCGGAGTCCTCCTCTTCGTCGCCGGCGCGGCCGCCGGCTTCTTCGCCGCCCGCAAACTCTTCCCGGCGGCCTCGGCCGGCCTGGAGGAGGCTCTCCGCGAGAAGGCCGTGGCGGAGCGGACGCTCGAGCTCGAGAAGCGCCTGAGCGCCGAGGGGGCCGAACGCAAGGCCCTCGAGGAGCGCCTGCGCACGCACGCCGAGGAGATCGAGCGCACCCGCAAGGGACTCGAGGAGCGCTTCGAGAACCTCGCCTCCCAGCTGCTCGAGCGCAGCGCCGAGAGCCTGCGCAAGACCAGCGAGACGGGGCTCAAGGCCCTGCTCGACCCGCTCAAGGACCGACTCGTCGAGTTCAAGGGCAAGGTCGAGGAGGCCTACGGCACCGAGGCCAAGGAGCGCTCGGCCCTGCGCGCCGAGCTCAAGAACGAGCTCGAGAACATCGTGAAGGCCAACCAGCGCATCAGCGAGGAGGCCAACAACCTCACGCGGGCGCTCAAGGGCGACGCGAAGGCGCAGGGAGACTGGGGCGAGATCGTCCTCGAGCGCATCCTCGAGGCCTCCGGCCTGCGCCCCGGAGAGGAGTACGTGGTGCAGGGCAAGGAGCTCGGCCTCGTGGACGCCGAGGGACGGCGCATGAAGCCCGACGTCCTCGTGCACCTGCCCGAGGAGAAGCACATCGTCGTCGATTCGAAGGTGACGCTCACCGCCTACGAGCGCTGGGCGAGCGCCAAAGACGAGGCCGAGAAGGCGAAGCACCTTAAGGATTTCCACGTCTCCTTCTACAAGCACGTCGACGAGCTCAGCGGGAAGCACTACCAGGGGCTCGAGAAGATCGACGCGCCCGACTTCGTGCTCATGTTCGTGCCCATCGAGGCCGCGTTCGCCGCCGCGATGGGGACCGACCCCGAGCTCTTCCCCTACGCCTGGGACCGCCGCGTCGTCGTCGTGAGCCCGGCGACCCTCTTCGCCACGCTGCGCACCGTCGCGGCGCTCTGGCGCAGCGAGCGCCAGAACCGCAACGCGCTCGAGATCGCGCGCCAGGGCGGAGCCCTCTACGACAAGTTCGTCGCCTTCCTCGGAGACCTCGAGGACCTGGGCCGGGCGCTCGGCGCCGCGCAGAAGGCCTACGACGAGGCCTTCGGCAAGCTCAAGGACGGGCGCGGCAACCTCATCGGCTGGACCGAGAAGCTGCGCCAGCTCGGCGCCAAGACGAGCAAGCGCCTCGACGCGAAGTACCTCCCCGAGGACTCCCCGACCGAGCAGGTCTAGGCGCAGGCAGAAAAGACGAGGGCCGCGCATTTCTGCGCGGCCCTCGTCTTTTCTGATGTCTGCTTATTTGAATTCGAGGGAGCCGAGGATGTCCCGGAAGATGTTCTGGTAGCGCAGGCGCGTCTTCCAGTCCGCGCTCTCCATCCAGCCGGCCGAGTAGCAGCGGCCGTTGCTCGCGCGCAGCGCGGTCCAGCGCATCGTGCTGGGGATGTCCACGGTGGGGCCCGCCTCGCTCCAGCTGCGGGCGAGGAGCCCGTTGGCCAGCGTCCAGGTCGCGGCGGGGCCGGCGTCCTCTCCCTTGCGCAGCGCGGCGGCGAACTCGTCGAGCGAGGCGCACGGGCCTTCGTCGCGCAGGGCCATCGCCATGCGGGCGCGGTCCCAGGGCTCCGCCTCCGGCGCGGGGCCGAGGTGGTTGAGGAAGGTCAGTTCCTTCTCGCCCAGGCGGGGGTCCTTCGGGTCGATGGGGGCCCAGTCGATGGGATAGGACGCGCGGTAGCCGCTCGTCTCGACGAGGTGCGTCTTGAAGACGGGATGGGTGATCTTCCAGACGTGGCGGCCCCAGAGGAGTCCGACGAGCAGGGCCACGAGCGCGATGAAGCCGGCGCCGAAGAGAGGCGGTCCTTTGAGCCACGGGTGCTTCATGTGAAGAGTAGTATGACTTTGAGCGGATTCTTTGTCAATTCCGCCCTCCGTCTTCGGCGGGACCCGGGGGGAGCCCCGGACTGGAACTTATCGCGCCCTCGGACGTAATATAGGAGAGGCCGCCGCCCCGGACGGAAGGGGAGCGAGCGGACCCCACGGAGGAATGAATCATGCAGAAGTCCATGTTCGTCGTCGCGGCGCTGGCGCTCGCCGGCACGCTCGCTGCCCGGTCGTTCGCCGAGGAGCAGAAGGGCCAGGTGCAGGATCCGCAGAAGGCCGAGATGGGGCAGAAGCGCGAGGCCCACAAGGCCGAGATGAAGGAGCTCCACGAGAAGCACAAGGCCGAGATGGGGCAGAAGCGCGAGGAGCATAAGGCCGAGATGCAGAAGAAGCACGAGGAGCACAAGGCCGAGATGCAGAAGAAGCGCGAGCAGCACAAGGCCGAGATGAAGGCCAAGCACGAGGCGAAGAAGGCCGAGATGGAGAAGAAGCGCGAGGAGCGCAAGGCGAAGCTGGCGGAGAAGAAGGCCGAGCAGCCCGCGGCCGCGCCGGCTCCCGCGCCCGAAAAAAAGTAACGTCCAGAGTACCTTCCCTAACTTCCTCCCCTGCGGGGGAGGGGATGGGTGGGGGGGGATTGAAAGGCCTCCGCATCTCTGCGGAGGCCTTTTATTTCGGTCTGGCGTCGTGTGCTGGTTCCCCCTTCCCCTGCCCCTTCCCGCGGGAAGGGGAGTTGAGGAAGGGGAGGGTCCTGACTACAGACGGTAGCCTGCCTTCGTAGCGTCTCCGTAAAACATCTTCACGGTGTCGAGCGAGAGCTCGGCGAGGTCCTTGCCCAGCAGGGGCATCTTCCTGCGCAGGTCGTCGGTGAGCGTGATGATGTGGCAGCCGCATTCGTCGGCCTGGACGAGGTTGAGGAGCTCGCGCGGGCTGGCCCAGAGCAGCTTGCACCTGGGCAGGCCGGAGAGGATCTTCAGGGCCTCCCGCATCATGGGGACGGGGTCGAGGCCGGTGTCGGCGACGCGGCCGGCGAAGAGCGAGGCGATGGACGGGACGGCGGGGCTCAGCGCCTTCGCGATCTCGCGGAGCTGCTCGAGGCTCAGCATCGCCGTGACGTTGATCTTCACCCCGTCTTTGGAGAGGCGGCCGACGAGGGGGGCGCAGGACTCGCCGCGGGTGTTGGTGATCGGGATCTTCACGAACACGTTGGGGCCCCAGGCGGCGATCTTCCGCGCCTGGCGCTCCATGTCGGGGATGTCGTCGGAGAAGACCTCGAAGCAGACGGGGAGCTCCGTGACCTTCGCCAGGACCTTGCGCGCGAAGGCCTCGTAGTCCTCGACGCCGGCCTTGCGCATGAGGGTGGGATTGGTCGTGAAACCCTGCACCGAGCGTTCCGCGTGCGCGCGGATCATGCTCTCCGCGTCGGCGCCGTCGCCCCAGATCTCGACTCGGAACTTGCGCATGGTCATCGCTCCATCGCGTCGTACTTCAGGATGCCCTCCACCGCCTGGGCGACCGAATCGGTCTCGACTTCCGCCTTCACGTTCCCGCGCTTGGCCTCGGAGGGCGCGTAGCGCACCAGCGCGGTGCGGCAGCCGGCGCGCCGTCCGCAGTCGACGTCCATGTCCTGGTCGCCGAGCATCCAGGACTTGCGCGCGACGAGGAAGCGCTCCTCGCAGGCCTTGAGGATGAAGTGGGGCAGGGGCTTGCGGCACTCGCAGGGTCCCGAAAGGGCGGGGACGACGCCCTGGGGGTGGTGATAGCAGTAGAAGCTCTCCGTCAGCTTCACGCCCGCCGCGAGGAGGCGCTTCTCGACCTCGAGGCCGACGGCCTTGAGGTCCTCGAGCGTCGTCTTGCCCTTGGCGTGGCTGGGCTGGTTGGAGATGATGAAGAGGGCATAGCCGCGGCTCTGCAGGAGCTTGAGCGGCTCGACGGCGGCGTCGATCATCCGGAGGTCCGCGACCGTCCGCGGGGACTCGTGCTCGCCGGTGTCGGCGTACTCCACGAGCTCGTTGAGGATGCCGTCGCGGTCGAGGAAGACGGCTTTCTCGCTCATCGGGTCCCCTTCACGCTCTCCCACTTCATGGGGTTCTTCTGGAGGTCGGGGTGCGAGACGAGCAGGTGCCAGACCACGGCCTGGAAGGCCTCGGTGTGCGCGGTGACGGACTCGGGGGAGACGACCGGCACGACGACGCAGGCGTCGGCGAGCTTCGCCGTGCACCCGCCGTCGCGGCCGACGACGCCGAGGATCTTCGCTCCGACGGTCTTCGCGAGCTCGAGCGCCTTCACGATGTTCAGGCTCACGTTCTTCTCGCGGCTGCCGCCGCCGACCGAGAAGACGAACACCGCGTCCTTCGGGCCGAGGCGGCTGACCTTCAGCCACTCGGAGAAGACGCCTTCCCAGCCGTCGTCGTTGACGCGGGCGGTGAGCTCGGCGACGTTGTCGGTGGGGGCGTAGGCCTCGAGGCCGCAGATCTTTCGGAAGTCGTTGACCGCGTGGGCCGCGTTCCCGGCGCCGCCGCCGACGCCGAGGACGAAGAGTCGGCCGCCTCCCGCGCGCAGGGCCGCGAGGGCCTCGACGAGCCGCGCGAGCGCCTTGCGGTCGAGCTTCTCGAGGACCTGTCGGGCCTCGTCCAGATAGCGGTCGATGTGGTTCATGGCTGCCTCGCGGGAGAGAGATGCCGGCGCAGGGCGTCGAGCCCGTCGGGTGATCCGATCTCGAAGAGGGGGTCCGTCATCTCGTGGCCGAGCAGCAGCCCCTCGTCGGCCAGCGGCCCCAGGACGTCGGCGAGGTCGAGGGGTCGCCGGGTCGAGGCGCCGTCGAAGGCCTTGCGGCGGAAGAGGAGCAGGCCGTAGTCGAAGTGGTCCATGCCGGCGGTCCGGCGGCGCTTGTCGTAGCGCAGGACCCGGCCTTCGTCGTACTGGGCGTTGCTCTCGCCCCAGCGTCCCTCGTTGCGGATGACGGTCATGAGGGCGGGGGCGTTCCCCGCCTCGAAGGCGCGCAGGGCCGGGCGGTAGTCGGCGTCGAGATAGGAGTCGCCGTAGAGGGCCAGGAAGGCGTCGGGCAGCTTCGGCAGGGCCTGGAGCAGGGCGCCGCCGGTGCCGAGGAGGCGCGGGCCGTCGTAGGCGTACTCGACGCGCAGGCCGAAGGCGGCGCCGTCTCCGACGAAGCGCTCGATCTTCTCCCCCTGGTGCCCGACGCAGAGGAGGACCGAGCCGATCCCGTTTCGCTGGAGGAGGCGCAGCTGGTGGGCGATGAAGGGCGTCCCGGCGACCTCGACGAGGGACTTGGGGAGGTCGCGCACGAGCGCGCCCAGACGCGTGGCCATGCCGCCGGCGATGAGGACCGCGGTGTCGATCACGCCTGCACCACGACCTTGCTCCCTTCGTAGTCGAAGCGGAAGCGGACTTCCTTGAGGCCGCCCTTGTGCATGGCGTCGCGCAGGCGGGCCTTGTCCTCCGCGAGGAAGAGGAGGAAGCCGCCGCCGCCCGCCCCGACGAGCTTTCCGCCGAGGGCGCCGTTGCGGCGCGCGATCTCGTACCACTCGTCGATGCGGGGGTTGGTCATCCCGCCGGAGCGCTGCTTCTTGCGCTTCCAGTGGACGTCCATGATCTCGCCGAGCTCCCGGACGCGCCCGCCCTCGAGCGCCGCCTTCGTGCGCAGGCCGAGCTCCTTGACGAAGTCGAGGTTCTCGAGCATCGCGGCCTCGTCGACCTTCGTCTTGTCGTCCTGCTCGCGCAGGATGTCGGAGGCGGAGCGGGAGTAGCCGGTGAAGAAGAGCAGGAGGTCGTCCTCGAGGTTGAAGAGGGTCTCCTGGGTGGCGCGCAGGGGGGCGACGTCGACGCGCGCGTCCTTGCGGAACTCGAAGCAGGTCACCCCGCCGAAGGAGGCGATGTACTGGTCCTGCTTGCCGATGGGCTCCTTCAGGCGCCCGAGCTCGATCTCGACGGCCTCGTCGGCGAGCTGGCGCGGGCTGATGACGTCCTTGCGGTGGGCGTGCAGGGCCTTGAGCAGCGCGGTCGTGAAGCTGCCCGAGGAGCCCAGCCCGGTGCCCGCGGGGATGTCCGCCATGCTCGCGAGCTCGAGGTTGCGCTGCTGCACGTCGAGGAGGAGGAAGGCCTCGCGGATGATGTCGTGGCGGATCTCCTCGCGGCGGGAGACTTTCTCGAGCTTCGAGTACTTGATGATGAGGTTCTCGTCGAAGGTGTCGTGGAGCGTGATGTAGACGTACTTGTCGATGGCGGCGGAGAGGACGAAGCCGCCGCGCCGCTCGTAGTAGGAGGGCAGGTCGGTCCCACCTCCGCCGAGCGAGATGCGCAGGGGGCTGCGGCAGATGATCATCGGGACGCTCCGACGGGGCGCCGCGTCCCGCGGTCGTGCTCCTTGTAGACGGCGGCGACGACCTGCAGGGCCGCGTAGGCGTCCTGAAGGTCGCCGCAGGGGCGCCGGCCGGTGCGGATGGCGCGCAGGAAGTCCTGGAACTCCGCCGCCCAGGAGGCGTCGGGCCCGGGGAACTCCCAGACCTTCGTCTTGGGGGGCTTCATGTCCGGGCCCATGCGGTAGTGGGTGAGCCGCTCGGGGCCGTAGGAGCCGCCGATGCCGTCGACGACGAGCTTCCCCTTGCGGCCGTAGACCTCGTAGGAGAAGGTGTTCTTCCACTCGGTCCAGCTGACGTGCAGCCAGGCCGCCTGCTCCTTCTTCGTGCGCAGCAGGAGGAAGGCGTTGTCCTCGACGGGCATGTTCCAGAAGTAGGTGGGCGTGAAGCCCTCGACCTTGCGCAGGTCGCCGAGGAACCAGCGCGAGAGGTCGATGAGGTGCATGCCCTGATCGAGCAGCTCGCCGCCGCCGCCGATCGTCGGGTCGGCGCGCCATTCCTTCTCGTAGCCGAGCCGGCCGCCGTGCCCGTAGCGGCCGCGCACGAACATGAGCTCTCCGAGCGCGCCGGCGTCCACGAGCTTCTTGGCCTTCCAGAGCGCGGGGTGGAAGCGGTGGTTGAAGCCGACCTTCACGACGACCCCGGCGCGGCGGGCCGCGGCGAGCACGGGCTCCAGTTCCCCCGCGCTCCGCGCGCCGGGCTTCTCGACGAGCACGTGCTTGCCCGCCTTGATGCAGGCGAGCGTCACGCGCGCGAGCAGGTCGTGGGTCGTGCAGACGATGGCGGCGTCGACGTCGTCGCGGCCGATGAGGGAGTGGCAGCAGTCGCCGACCTCGCAGCCGGGGTGCTTGGAGGCGAGCGCGTGGGCGCGCGCGGGCTGGATGTCGCAGCAGGCGACGAGGCGGTGCTTCCCGAGCGCCGCGGCGCGCTTCTCGCCCATGCGCCCGCAGCCGATGATCGCGAAGTTCATAGGGTTGCTAACCTCCCCAGTTCATGCCGCGGTCCTTGGGGACGATGCGGCGCAGCGTGTAGATGTCCGTCTCGAGCTCTTTGCGGCGGCCCGGCAGCTCGGCCCAGGGGTCCCAGACCGCGCTGAGCAGCTTGCCGGTGATGCCGTCGCTCTCGGCGCTCGCGAGGAAGGCGCAGAGAGCGGCCGCCTTGGCCGGCGGCACGCCGCCTTCCTTCTTCTGCTTCAGCAGCCGTTCGTGGACCTTGGCGCCGAGCAGCTCGGGACCGGCGGCCAGCGCCTGCTCGAGCATGCGCGTGTTCATGGCGCCCGGAGCCACGGCGTTGACGTCGATGCCGAGCCCGCGCGTCTCCTCGGCGAGGGTCTCGGTCATGCGCACGAGGGCGGCCTTGGACGCCGCATAGGCCGAGATGCGCGGCATCGGGGCGGTGGCCCCGCCGCCGGAGAGGTTGATGATCTTCCCGCCGCGCCGGCGCTTGAGATGGGGGAGGAAGGCCCGGCAGACGAGGGCGGGGCCGAGGAGGTTGACCTCGATGGTGCGCACCCAGTCGGACCAGTCGACCTCCTCGAGGGGCCCGAAGGTGCCGTAGACGCCCGCGTTGTTGACGATGACGCCGAGGTCGGGGAACTCCTCGAGGGCCGTCTTCGCGAGCCGCTCGACGTCCTCGCCCTTCGAGACGTCGGCGGCCACGGTGACGAGGCGGCGGCCCGGGGCGAGCGCGCCGGCGAGCTCCTCGCGGGCCTCCTCGAGCGCCCGCGCCGTCCGGGCGCAGAGCACGAGGTCGGCGCCTTCGGCGGCGAAGCGCGCGGCGATCGCGCGTCCGAGTCCCTGGCTCGCGCCGGTGACGAGGGCGGCCCGTCCCTCCAATCTCAGCGGCGGTCGAGGATCCATCGGTTCTCCAGGAGCCAGTCGAGCGTGCGGTGGACGCTCTCGCGGATGCCGAGCCGGGGCTTCCAGCCCAGGCGCCGGATCCTGCGCGCGTCGAGGAAGATGAAGGGGCTGTCGCCGACCCACCCGCGCCGTCCGCCGGTGCGCGTGATGCGGGGCTTCAGGCCCATGCGCGCGGCGATCCAGCGCGCGGACTGCTCGGCCGTGCACCAGTCGTCGACGCCGAGGTTGAAGACCTCGAAGGGGGCCTTCGCCCGGCGCCGGGCCAGCAGCAGAGCCGACACGCAGTCGCCCACGTGGAGGTAGCTCTTGCGCTGGCGGCCGTCGCCGAGGAGCTCGAGGCGGCGGGGGTCGGCGAGCAGCTTGCGGCAGAAGTCGAAGACGTGGCCGTGCGAGTAGCGCTCTCCGAGGATGCTCACGAAGCGGAAGACGCGGCCGCGCAAGCCGAAGCCCTCGCAGTAGGCCGAGATCAGCGCCTCGCCGGCGAGCTTGGAGGCCCCGTAGAGCGAAGTCTGGCGCGGGAAGGGGGCGTCTTCGGGCGTCGGAAAGACCGCGGGCTCGCCGTAGACGGAGCCGGTGGAGCTGAAGAGGATCTCCTTCGCCCCGCAGGCGCGCATGGCCTCGAGGACCCGGAAGGTCCCGCGGGTGTTCTCCTCGAGGTCGCGCTCGGGGTGCCGGAGACCGAAGCGCACGTCGGCGTTGGCGGCGAGGTGGACGACGCTCCCGCAGCCCTTCATCGCGGCGCGCAGACGGCGTTCGTCGCGGAGGTTCCCCTTCACGAAGCGGAAGCGCGGGCTGCGGCGCGCGGCGTCGAGATGGCGCAGGAAGCCGGTCGAGAGGTCGTCGTAGGCGACGACGCGGTCGCCTTCCTCCAGCAGGCGCTCGACGACGTGGCTGCCGATGAAGCCCGCCCCTCCGGTCACGAGCGTCTTCTTCATCTCTTCGCCTCCGACGGGAACTCGTAGAGCAGCGCCGAGGCGTCCTCGTAGACGAGGCGGGCTCCGCGGCTCTTCGGCGCGCGGGCCAGGAAGGGGAGCTCGCTCTTCTGCAGCCAGAGCCAGTAGGGGGCCTCGAGCGGGGGGCCTTCGCGGAAGCCGCGGCGGATCTCCTCGGCGCCGCGCTCGAGCCCGCCGGGGGCATGGGCCTCCTCGACGAGGAGGAAGAAGGGCCAGGCCGTGCGCTCGTGCTGGTCGACGGCGTGGTCGCGGCGCAGGCGCGTGAGGAGGTCGTCCTGGAACATCTCCGCGCGCCAGGGGAACCAGCGCTCGGCGAGGACCTTCTCGAGGTCGAAGCCGCCGGCGGCGAGCATGCGGCCGAGGCCGCGGAGGTTGTCGGCCGCGGTGCGCGAGGGATTGCCCGCGCTCGGAGAGGTGCAGGCGGTCAGCGAATAGGCGCGCGTCCAGAGCGGCAGGCCCCAGACGCCGTAGGGCGACATCGTCACGACCTTCCCTCCGGGGGGAACGTGCGCGTCGAGACGGCGCAGGGAGGACTCCACCCGTGAGGGCGCGCCGCAGAGCTTGAAGTACCGGTCGGCCCAGGACTTGGAGGCCGCGGCGTTCCAGAGCAGGAGCGCCGCGGCGAGCACGTGCGCGTGGCGGCGGGCCCAGCCGCCGAAGCCGGGCCGCGAGAGCGCCCAGGCCGCGAAGCCGACCGCGGCGGCGAACTCCGCCTGCGTCGAATAGTGGCGGAAGAACTGGAGGTCGACGCGCAGGAGGATCGGCGAGAGGGAGAGCGCGAAGACGACGAGCTGGAAGGCGGCGAAGCCGATCCAGTAGGGGCGGTACTCCGGCTCCGTGCGCGCGAGGCGCAGGAAGAGCAGGCCGTAGGCGAGGTAGACGAAGGCGCCCCAGTGCGCGACCGGCGCGTTGCCGAGATGGCGCAGGAGGTCCGCCCCGGCCGGGCCGATGAGGGCTCGGGTGAGGAGGACGAAGGCGAGGCAGCAGGCCGCGGCGACGCCCGTCGTCGTCCAGAGGTTGCGGCGTCCCTGCGCGCTCAGGCCGGCCAGGGGGACGAGGAGGGCGAAACCCCCGAGCCAGGCCGCTGCGAGCGTCCACTCGAAGAAGTGCGAGAAGCAGACGAGGCCGAAGAGCAGGCCGGCGAGCGCGGCGGCGCCTCTGCGGGGACGCTCGTCGACGGCCAGCGTCCAGGCGGAGACGACCGCGGCGTAGAGCAGGAGCACCGCGACCGTGTGGTTGGGCAGGAACGCCCATTCCTGGACCTGGGCGGGATTGAAGAGCACGGTGGGCAGGCGCGCGAGCCAGGCGCGCAGGCCGCCGGCGTCGAGGGCGGCCAGGGCGCTCAGGACGGCGCGGGGGCCGACGGCCGCCGTGATGGCGAGGTCGGCGAGGAAGGTGAGGGCCGCGGCGCCGACGAGCGCGGCGCGGCCGTCGCCGGTGCGGCGGCGGAGCACCGCGTAGACGACCCCGAGCTTGAGGGCCATGGTCGCGCCTTTGGCGAGCACGAGGCCCCACTGCAGGGAGCCGCCGGCGAGGAGGAAGAAGAGCGCCATCGGGTAGTACATCGCGGCGCCCAGGAGCCAGGCCGCGGGGCGCGCGTCCCCGGTGTAGGGGTCGGCGGGCACGCCGCGCAGGAGGATCTGGCGCGGCTTGAGCGCGTAGAAGCCCTCGTCGTTGTAGACCCCGCCGGTCATGAAGGGGGAGGCCGCCTGCCAGGAGCCGTCGTTGCCGACCTTCGCCCACTCCTGCGGGAGCTCGCGTGCGAGGCGCGCGCGCAGGGCGAGCGCCGTCGCCGGCAGGACATAGGCGGCCAGCACCGTGCACAGCAGCAGGACGGGCAGGGCCCAGCGTTCGATCCGAGAGGTCGTCGGTATGGACATGCCGGAACGCGCGCAGACGCGCGCGCGTACCATCCGAACATACTACATAAGAGCGTCCGGCTTTGAAAACCCCCGGCAGAACATCTACACTTTGTCCGATGAAGGGCATCGACGACTGCCGCGTCTGCGGGAAGAAGGCCTTCCTCGTGGGCGAGAAGACGGGACGCTTCCGTCCGCGTCCCTTCCGCGTCTATCACTGCCCGTCCTGCCGCTTCACCTTCGTGGGCGACCCGGAGCCCGACCTCGGCGCGCTCTACGACGAGGCCTATTATCGCGGGCAGGGCGCCGACCCCCTGGTGCGCTACCTCGACGAGCTCGAGCGGCCCGAGACGACCGTGCGCCGCTATGAGTGGGCGGGACTTCTGCGCATCGCGCGGGCGCTGACCGGCCGCGCGAGCGGCCTGCGCTGGCTCGACTACGGCTGCGGCGCGGGCGGACTCGTGCGCGCGGCGCGCGCGGCGGAGCACGACGCGCTCGGCTGGGAGACGGGCTGGATCCGCGCGCGCGCGGCGGAGAAGGGCGTCCCCATGCTCGATGAGGCGGGGCTCGAGGCCGCGCGGGGGAGTTTCGACCTCGTGACCGCGGTCGAGGTCGTCGAACACCTCCCCGACCCCGCGGCCGAGCTCGCGCGGATGGCGGCCCTCCTCAAGCCCGGCGGGACCCTCTTCTGCACGACCCAGAACGCGCGGCCGCGCCGCGCCGACCTGCTCTCGTGGTCCTATCTCGTCCCCGAAGTGCACGTCTCCTTCTTCGAGCCGGACACGCTGGCCCTCGCCTTCGAGAAGGCGGGCCTGCGCGCCGAGCGTCCCGGCCGGCTCGACGGCCTCGAGGACGTCCTTCGATTCAAGATCCTCAAGAACCTGCGCGTCGCCGAGGCGGGCGGGTTCGAGCGCCTGCTGCCCTGGGGCCCGCTGACCCGCCTGGTGGACAGGGTCTATCGGTTCCAGGACATGCCCGTGGGCCGGAAGAAGTAGAATCTCCGCGATGAGCCCTTCCCCGTCGGTCAGCGTCATCCTCCCGGCCTACAACGAGGCCGCGCGCATCCTCGGGACCCTGCGCGAGATCCAGGACTATTTCCGCGCCGCCGGCCGGACCTACGAGATCATCGTCGCCGCCGACGGGAACGACGGGACGCGCGAGAAGGCGCACGAGGCCGCGAAGGCCGACCCGAACGTCTTCGTGCTGGGGGGCGTCGAGCGTCTCGGGAAGGGGCGCGGGGTCCGCCTCGGCGTGGGGCTCGCGCGCGGCGAGGTCGTCGGCTTCATGGACGCCGACAACAAGACCCCCGTCACCGAGCTCGACAAGTTCCTGCCGCTCCTCGCGGGGGGGCACGACCTCGTCATCGGCTCGCGCACGCTCCAGCGCGGGCTCATCGAGCGGCCGCAGCCGTTCTACCGCCGGGTCGGCTCGCACGGCTTCCGCGTCGTCCTGCGCGCCCTCATCGGCCTGCACGAGATCTCGGACACGCAGTGCGGCTTCAAGTTCTTCCGGCGGGAGGCCGCGCGCGCCGTCTTCGAGCGCCAGCGCGTCGACGGCTACATGTTCGACGTGGAGATCCTGCGCATCGCCCAGCTCCTCGGGCTGAAGATCGCGCAGGTGCCGGTGCGCTGGCGCGACGACGCGGACAGCCGGCTCGAGCTCGTGGCCGGGAACCTCCGCAACCTGCGTGACCTGCTGCGCATCCGCTTCGGGACCGGCTGAGGCCGGTCCCCCCTCAACCCCGGGCGCAGAGCGCCCTTTCCCCTCTCCCACCACGCGGGAGAGGGGCTCTCGAGGAATCAGCGGCCGATGTCTTCGTCCCAGAGCTTCGGGTTCTTCGCGATGAAGTCGCGCATGAGCGCGGCGCACTCGGCGTCGTCGGCGTCGACGACCTCGACGCCGTGCGCGCGCATGAACTCGGGGCCTCCCGGGAAGGTGCGGCTCTCGCCGGCGACGACCTTCTTGATCCCGAACTGCACGACGGCGCCCGAGCAGAGGTAGCAGGGCATGAGGGTGGAGTAGAGGACCGCGCCCGCGTAGCTCCCGACGCGGCCGGCGCGGCGCAGGCAGTCGATCTCGGCGTGGGTGACGGGGTCTCCGTCCTGGACGCGCCGGTTGTGCCCGCGGCCGACGATCTTGCCGTCGCGGACGAGCACGGAGCCGATGGGGATGCCTCCCTCGCGGAGGCCCTTCTTCGCCTCGTCGAGGGCCGCCTGCAGGAAGGGGTCGCGGGTCTTCTCTTCGTGTTCCATGTGCTCCTCCTGTGCGGTTGATTCTGGGAGTCCGTCCGAGTAATAGCATGTTCTCCGGTCGCGCGCTATTGGAGCGACGCCGTCGCAGCCCGATAGCGCGCGACCCGCTCCTCCCATGACTTCTGAGGAAGAGCGGGAGGCCCCATCCCGGCCGTGCGCCGCGTTGCTCCTCGCTCACATAGCGGGGCTATGCTCGCT